>JBEKOV010000043.1:0-26197 GCA_049521415.1 Chthoniobacteraceae bacterium | reverse complement strand
CTGTAAACAAATCGCTCCAGTTGCTTATGCCGTATTTGCGAACCGAAAACGCACGGCCCGCACCCGAACCGCCTCCAACGGGAGTTAGCTCATCGGGAAGAGGACTTAATCCACTCTTCAAGCGCTCATTTGATTGTTCGGATAAAGCCTCGGAGGCTGCGAAAATAGCTTTGTAATCTGAATTCTTCGGCAGCCTATAACGTCTACCGGATTTATTCGGGTGCACACTGACGACTGCCAACAAAGTTGCACCGCCAATTCGTGTCCCCGCATTGTCAAATAATGTATCGGCTCCGCCGTTCTGTGTAGCCAATTGGGCTCTAACGCGGACCGAAGGAAGAACAATATGGCAGCACGGGCAGGTGGCGTTGGCCCTAGTCACCGTCCCCTGAGGAAAATCTTCTTCACTTTTTGGTTCAAATAGTTCGAATTCTATTTGTGGCGGTTGGCCGTTCAATCTCCTGATTTTGTAGCGCAGGGCGCGATATTGACCCATTTTCTTGCACACCCAGAATGACCGCACCAACGGAATATCCGCCCCGCAGCCGACCGCTTCGCAGCGCACCGTGCGAGCCCAGAGGTAAGCAATAGGATGGCTACCGTCCGGGTCAACAGGATAAAACTGTGATAGGTCTTTCTCTGCTGCTTTTTTGACCTGCCCGCCGAGGTGACGTAACGCGTCGGCCAGTCCGTGGGCAACGAGTGGCCTCCCATCATCGTCGGCCAATTTGAAATCAGAATTACCGCAGCGAGGGATATCTTCGAGCATCGTCTTTAAAATCAAACAGGCGACTGGATTCAGATCGCTCGCAAAGGCTTCGCAACCGAGGCGCAAAGCCTCCAGCGGAATCGAGCCGCCACCCGCAAATGGATCGACCACCACGGGTGTCTCCTCCGGGTGAGCGGCTTTGACAAGGCCACATCCGATTTCGAGATAGAGGGAATTGGAGGCGTGATCCCAATTGGCAAACTCGCCGATGAATTTCAGGAGAAGCTCGCGCATCTCTTCATCCGACTGCGTGACGGTGCCATATCGTTTCGCCAGCAAATCGCGCGCGGCATCCTTGAAGCCAGCCGGGCAATGCTTGTCGCAGGGATCGGGCAGCAGCAATCCCAGCAATACGGCGCGACAAGCCGCCAGCGGTCGCCGCGCCCACCAGAGATGCAGCGTGCTCGGATGCCCATGCCGAATTGATTTCTCCCGCGCCGAGTGCGCACTGACAGCAGCGATGGGGAAATCGACCTCGATAAGGCGTTTGCAGGTGGCGGGGATCACTGGTTTGGAAGCTTATTCTCTGACTTCGAAAGGTTCATTCGGTGGGCTCTAATGCGTTTCAGTCTGGCGACGTAATTGGACGGCAGATGCCAATACCTCGCTCCGTCAACGAGCAATCGCTTGTAATCCGGATTCGGAGGCGGTGGGTTGTGCTGTGCATTGCCCAGATAAATCCAAACCAGCAAGGGCTGGTCTCCGTCGCCGTCTCGTAAGACGTGACGCTGCTCGCGGTTGTAGGAGTTCCGATTCAAAGGTCGGCCGGGACGGAAGCCTTCGGTGGCATCCAGCTTTCCAAATTCAGCATCAGGGATGTCGAATACGACACCCCATACATCATTCGCGGCGTCCGCAACGACATCGGCTACACCACAACTGCGGTCTTTGGATTTGCGAGTGAAGGCGAGGCGGTATTTCGGCAGTTTGGCCACCGCTACAAACTGCGCAGACGGACAGCGGTCGCGCATCTGAGACCAATCCATATTCGAGCCGTACGCAAAATAGAGCATTTGCGGCTAAGCTTGGGGATTTACCTCGGGATTTTGTTGGAGGTCTTCGCCAGCAATGCGGCGCCACACATGGCCGGAATTCAGGCGTTGCACGATTGCCTCGCGTACCTCCCGCGAGCTGGCTCTTGATCGCACGGGCAGCTTGAGAGCAACGCAGATTCCATTCAACGCCTTTACCGGAAGCGGTTGAAGTCGAGCCCGCAGAGCTTCCGGTTCATTCCCCTCAGCCTCAAGTGCCGCGATGAATCCATCGTCCACCGTGATGAGCGTCTTGCTCTTCGTGGTGCGTTCGACGTAAGGCGACGATACTGAGACGCGAATCAATCCGCCATGCTTAAGTAGCTTATTGCGGTAACTCGCCGGCAAGCGAGTGTTGAGAATGGCCACGAACTCTTCGGGAATCGGTTCGCCAGGTTTAAGGATTAGGTCAAATTTTGGCACGGTAGTCTCTGATGCGTTTCAAAACGGTGGCAGTGATTTCTTCGAGGCATTCATCTACGCTGGGCTGGCCCGATATTTTTCGGCTAAAGTCGAGTCGCTCCAGCTTGTGCTTTTTCGAAGCCAGGAACCGGGCGATAATGTCCAGGCGAGGTATCTCTCCTGCGCAGCCGTCAGCGCCGAGCACTTGCTTTTCAATCGGTTCAAGATTGCCCGCAATATTGCGGAGCAGTTCGGATTCAGCAGACTGTTGGCTGACAACCATCCCGCCCCCATGGCGATTCAACGCGTTCAGGACGTACCCGAGCAATAATGGACGTTCAGCAGGCGGAATCTTTTTTACCCATCGCAGCAAACGGGGCATGCCATACACGGAAATCGCATCCGGAATGGTGACCGGAAGGTAGTAGGTCGAAGCCCGGAGCATCGCTTGCGTGAGGAACATCTTATTCGGCGGACAGTCGATGATTACGTAATCGAAATCAGAAAAGTGATACAGCATCTGCTTGCAATATAAATAGAGGTGCTCGACGAATTTGTTACCGTCGCCCGCCAGGGTCTGAGCAATATCCATGTCCAGTTCGTCCACATCGAAGGAACCACGGACGATAAACAGATTTTTGGGTGCGACCGAATCTTCCGGTCTGAACACGTAATTGTCGAAATTTGTTTTGGTAATACTGGTCCACTTGCTAGGTTTCACGAGATTGAAGATAGTCAACTCTGTCTTATTAACCTCGTCAGGATCGAACCCGAGAGCAAGAGACAGCGAGCACTGCGGATCAATGTCGAACAGTAGGACTTTTCGCCTTGGATTGTGATCGGCGAGGTAGTAACCGAGCAGGCATGACACTGTGGTTTTGCCCACTCCTCCCTTGTAATTGACAACGCTGATCGCGCCGGGGTGCTTGGGCTGGACGAGTGATCTTGAAAGCACCTCAATTTTGCCAGTGAGAACCGGATTGGCGGGATGATTCGCTTTGATCTTCATGGATCGGGAGGTATTGTTATCTAGCGGCGATAATGGATATGCATGGCTTCAATACTTTCGCCAAAATGGCGGTCCACCCAGCCGATGAAAGCGTGGAGCAGTTGCCATTCGTCATCAGCCTGGCTGCGGGAGCGGATTTCGGCAGTGACGACTTCGCCTGCTGTGCGTTGCAGGTTGATCCAACCTTTGTATCTTGCGTGTGACCATTTTGCACGGTCGCGTTCCTTGGTGGCCGACCGGCGGAAAGTTCCCCGGTTCTTGCGAGAAAGTTCGGTCTCCTTCTTCACCATCTGGCCGAACAGGCGGTAATCCGCAACGGGAATGATTTGGATGAGTTTGTTCATCTTGGATCTCCGTAGGGGGTCGGCTCTTCCCTCACCACCATGGTTTCCGAGAGGGTGTCCACTTCGAGGCGGTAATGCTCGACTTTTTTTACCTCGTGCCAGGGGAAGCGGACAGGATCCTTCACGGGTTCTTGAAGCTTGGGCTCGGTGTCGCAATGGCTGACGACGTAGAGCCAGTAAAGATCGCGGCGGTCTTCAGCGACCCGCTTCTCATTGGGTGAGAGCAGAATGGAACCGGTGGCGGCGCCGAGGCCCTTGACCTCGATGAGGCGAAGCTCGCCGGTCAGCGGATGGAGGCTGCGCAGGTCGAAGCCGAGGTTTTGATCTTGCACGTCTTCGATTTTGCATCCCCTGGCTTGCTCGTAAGCAATGACGGTATCCACGGCCCGTTTTTCGGTGACAGGATCGCTTTTGAGATTGGCATTGCCGGGGGCGTTGCGCTGGGGATGAGGCAAGACAATTGCCAGGCCAATGCGCTCGACACCCTGAAGGGAGAGGCTGCGCTGGCGGGCAAGCTCGGCAAGCCGGAGATCGCGGCGGCGCTGAAGATCCTGAAGCTTCTGGGCTTCGACTTCGGCGAGGCCATAAGCGCTGGCGTCGCCACGGTCCTGGGCGAGAAGATGCTTCGAGAGGATGGCATTACGGCGCTCGATCAATTCCTCGAAACAAGTCCTCACGCTGCGCTCGATCAGGGCGAGTTCGTGCTCCCGCTCTTCCGAAATTTCGCGCTGAAATGGCTGCAACGCCTTCTCGAAAAGGAAAGCCTGGGAATTGGTCTCATTGGTGGGGAGGTCCGGGATGACCTGGGGAGGTTTGTCGGGGGAAATGAGATCGAGCAGGTAGCTTGGGTCGCGTAGCCGGCGGGTGCCATCGTGGTTGGTTTCTACCAAGAAAAGGCGGCGGTGGAGCAAAGCGCCGGTGCCATCGGCGACAGAGGCGATGAATAATTCGAGCAAGGCGCTTTGCTCGCGCTCCAACTCGTAGAAGAGCGCGCCGCGGCGAAGCTGGCCCTGAGTTTGATCCCAGACCTGGCGGCGGACGGCCTCGAAAAGAGGATGTCCGGGCGTGACCCATTCGAATCGTGAATCGGTTTCGAGCACCTTGCGCTCGAAGCAGATGCGATGGTATGCGCGGGCCAGCTCGGGGAGTTTCCAGTCCCGGGAACGCTGGCACTCGTAGAGATGGGTGGGAATCTTGCCGACGGTAAACGACCTCTCCACGCCCTTGACGGGCGCAAGAAGGAGGCTGACTTCCTTCGCGCCGGCTTGAAAAAAACGAGCGACGGTCTCCGGCACGATGCGGCGTTCCTGGGCGAGGGCGCGGCGTTCGACGAGCATGGGGAGATTGAGATTCTTTTTTGCGAGACCTTCGAGGGCGGACTTGCAGATATGGCGGAAATCTTCCTCGCGGACCTCGACCTCGACGCGGGCCTCGATGTCATTGGCGCTCAGCTTTCCGGCGTAAAACTCGCGGAGGAGACGCTCGATTTGGTTCGAGGGGAGAACCTCGCCGACTACATTGAAGACAGCGTCATCATCGAGGGCGTCACGAATGGCCTGGAGTTTTTCGAGGAGCTTGTGAAGAACGCGGCCCTCGACCGTGTTTTGGGCGAAGAAATTGAAAATAAGGCAATCCTTGGTCTGGCCGTAACGATGGATGCGGCCCATGCGCTGTTCGAGGCGATTGGGATTCCAGGGGATGTCGTAATTGAAGAGGATGTTGCAGCATTGCAGGTTGATGCCCTCGCCGGCGGCTTCCGTGGCAACGAGAATTTGGGTTTTGAGGTCCCAGAAATTCCGCTCGGCATTGAGCCGGGTCCCTTCCTCATCGCGGCTGCCGGGTTTCATGCCGCCATGAATCTGGCCGACGGTAAGGCCCCAATCGCGAAGCTTTCCGACCAGGTAATCGAGCGTGTCCTTGTACTCCGTGAAGATGAGGAGGCGCTGGTCGCGGTCCGCGAAGAAGCCTTTTTCTGTAAGCTGGTCCTTGAGGCGCTTGAGCTTTTCCTCAACGCCACTGTCTTCTACCTCGGTCGCCTGGACGATGAGGGCGGCAATTTCCTTCAGTTCCTGTTCAAGGTCGGGCTTGCGCCGGGAGAGAGTGGCCCGTTCAAGCTCGCGCTCCTTCAATTCCCGCTCGGCGTCGTCCATTTCATCCCATTCCTCGGCGGAGGGGATGTCGGGCATTGGGAGGTCGCCCAACTGGCTCGCCTGCTCGAGGAGATTTTTCAATGCCTTCTGGCGGCGGAGAAGCGACTCTTTGAGCGCATGGGTGGAGCTGGCCATGCGGCGCTGATACATCGCCATGATGAAGCCAACGGCGCGCGCGCGGCGCTCGTCGCCGGAGGCCGCCGCGCGGGTGGATTGCTCCTGCACGTAATGCGTGACGGCCTGGTAAAGCTGGAATTCAGAACCTTCGATTTTGAATGGGACGGTAGTGGGGATGCGCTTCTTGAAGAGCTTGGCGGCCTTCCAGGTGCCGTCCGGCTGAGGCTTTGGGAAATCGAGCATGACCTCCTTTGTACGGCGGAGGTAGCAGGGGGCCTCGCCATCAGCCATCGCATCGTGGATGGATTTCACATCGGCGTACGCTTCCTGGTCGAGGAGTTGAAGGAACAGGCAGAAGTTCGCGGGGTCCCCCTTGTGAGGTGTGGCAGTGAGGAGAACAAAATGGGCGCTCTTGTCGCGCAGCAATTCGCCGAGCTTGTAACGCTCGCTTTTGTGTTCGGAATCACGGGCTGACATGCGATGCGCCTCATCCACGATGATGAGGTCCCAATCGTCGGCTTGCCGGACGCTGGGGAGGATTTCCTCGCGTTTGGCAAGGTCCATCGAGGTGATGACCCGGGGATGATCGTTCCAGAGATTGACGCCATACTGTACACGGAGGTCGCCTCCGCGAAGGATGCGGAAGGATTCCTGAAACCGGTCCGTCAATTCACGCTGCCACTGGAAGGCGAGATTGGCGGGGCAAATGATCAGGATGCGCTCGGCGAGGCCGCGGAGCTTTAACTCCTTGATGAGCAGGCCGGCCATGATGGTCTTGCCGGCACCGGCATCGTCGGCCAGGAGGAAGCGGCAGCGGGCGGATTTGAGGAGATGGTTGTAAACGGCGTCGAGCTGGTGGGGCAACGGATCGACGCGGGAGATGGAGAGGCCGAAATAGGGGTCGTATTCCTGGGCGAGGGAAATGCGCAGGGCTTCCAGGCCGAGCTTGAAAAGCTTGGGCTGGGCGGTGAAGGCGCGCTCCTGTTGCTCGATGGAGAGGGTGCGCAGGTCATCCTTCGTGAGCGTAACGCCACCCCGGAAGGTGTTGGTGCGCGTGCCCACGAGATTGACGATCACGAAACCGTCAGAGCCACCTGGGGTGCCGAGGACGCGCATGGGTTCATTGAACTGCGGCCCGGTCAGAATGGCGGATTCACGGATTTCACTAGCGGCAACACTCATCGCGACGGAATTTAGGGGCGACCACGGGGACGAGAATAATACGGATCAGGACGAAGCCAAGCAGGATGTCCCCCTCGGGTGCTCGTTCGGGTCTTGGAAAATGGCCCCGGAAATGGCTTAAAGAATCGTATGGAAGAACTGGCAACAACAGGTGGTGAACGCAAATTGCAGATGGACCCAGAGCATTTTCGCCAGGCGGCGGAAGTGGCGCGGCTGGCGGTGGAATTATCGAAGGCCAATGGCGGCCAGCCGCGGAGCAATCTTACCGAGGCATGGGAACTCATCAAACAAGCCCGGGAGATAATAGTCGCGCCGACGCTGAGTGCGAGAGAGCTGCGGGCGAAGCGCGTCGAAGATACCTTGAACGAGGCAGCGAAGGCGGGTGGAACGCGGGACGCGATGGTAAAGCACATTGAGGCTCGGCTCGCAGCGGCCCGCATTGATTCAGCCGATCTGACTGGCGAGCCGGGAGAGACCGGCCAGCCCGAAATCGACATTTGGAACCTGCGGTGGGTGGACGAAGAAACCGGATGGCTCGCAGAGAAACCGGAGAATACGAAATGGAAGCGGGTCACCCTTGAAGCCTTCCGAGAATTGCTTGGCCGCTATGCGGAGTCCAAATACCCCGAAGATAAGAAGGAAGCCAAGAAATGCGTTAAGCAAATCCTGGACGAGTTGAAGCACGAGGGCAGTTTGTCGGACTCTCTCGTTTGGGGATTGCTACAGTTTCGGCAGGGCGCTTTGAGCGAGCGAAACAGGAAGGCGGCTGAAACGCGCGAGCGCAGGAAGGTGGAAGCAAAGCACGGCGAAGGCACGTCAACAGGAATTTGATTCGAGTTTCGCGATTTTTGGTCGATTCACGTGCAGGCGATAGGCGGCTAACCCGAAGACGGGCGGAGAGCAGACGGAGTTACAAAGAGCAGGGGCCGGTTCACGTTGGGGGTGAATTCTCGCTGAAAAGCGGTGCTAATTGTTATCGCGGTTATGGAAGAACCGCAGACAACAAATACAACGCCAACAACCGCCGCGACGACGGGCGCACCGGATGACTCTCTTTCGCCCGTCACCGTAGCGGGCGCGGTGCCGCCCGCGCTGGCCCGGCAGTTTCAAAGCGTGCCGTTGCCTCAGTTGCCCGAGGTGGCCCGGCTTCCGCGTCCGCGAGAGCGGTGCCCGATTACTGGGGCAAGCCGGACATGGCTGATTGAGACGGACGAGGGTTTGCCACCTTCCGAAACTTTTCTTTTTCGAGTGCGGCAGCGTGGCAAGCGACGGGGGGCGGTGTTCATCAATGTGCCAAAGTTGCTCGCCTTTCTGCGCAAGGCGGAAAAGCACGAAAAGCGCGGGGGGCTATGAACGGGCGTCCGACTATCGAGGAGCTGAAAGCCGACTATCGCATTCCGGCGGCATGGCGCGACCTGGGCTTTGAAGGGGCGCCGTCGAAATCGTGTCGCTCGCCGTTTCGGGAGGACCGCAACCCGTCATTCAGCGTGTTTGACGACGGGCGACGCTGGAGGGACTTCGCGACCGGCGAGACGGGCGACGTGTTGGACTTCATTTGCAGAACGCACGGTTGCGACACGAAAGGCGCAATCGAGTTTATCGAATCGAGGCTCGGCGTTCAGATCGAGACCCCAGCGAAGTTTGCGATTCCCAGCGCGGTGAGGCAGAATATGGACCGTGACAGAACTCCAGAAAGCCATCGACGAAATTGTGAGGGGAATTTGCGGAGGGGAGCGAAGGCAGTTGACGAACGAGGAATTTCAGAGAGCCTGCGACGAAGCGGCAAAACGGCCCAAGATCCTTGTGCCGTGGCCCAAGGACCTAGGCACGGGACCGCTAAACTGCGGGCCGCAGTCGCCCCGGGCGGTCCTCGGGGAGATCGAGCGCAGGCGGCGGACCGCTGGCAACCCGCCGACCAAGCCAGCGTAGAGCGCATCCGGCAGGCGCGGTCCGCAAATTGGCCGGAGCTGAGGCGCGGGACCCAGAATGAACTGGCGGAATTGAACCGGCAGCGGGGCCTTTCAATCGAGGCAATGCGGGAGGCGGAGGAACGCGGTTTTCTCCATTTTGGCGAGTTTTGCGGGCGGACATTCTGGAGTATCACGGACGGCAGGCGGGAATTGATCGAATTGCGGCGAGTCACAGGCGAGCTATGGCCCGCGTATCGCCCGAAGGGATTGGTGGCGCGGAAGGCGCATTGCATCGGGGCGGGGAAGGCGTGGCCGATTGGCATTGCGGAGAGCAAGCGATTCCCGGCGCTGGCGCTTGTGGAGGGTGCGCCGGATTTTGTGGCCGCGATCCACTTTGCGCAGATCGAGGGCAAGAGCGATACGGTGGCTCCGGTGGCGATGCTGGGAGCGGGCGCGGCGCGAATCGCAGCGGAGGCCCTCATATTCTTTGAGGGAAAGCATGTCCGGCTGTTTCCGCACCTGGACGAAGCAGGCCGCCAGGCATCGCGCAAATGGGCAAAGCAAATCGCGGAGGCGGGCGCGGCGAGGGTGGACGCCTTTGACTTTGCCAGGCTCGTGCGGGACGACGGCGCGGAAGGAAAGGACCTTGCGGACGTGTGCCGCATCGCGCCGGAGTGCTACGAGAGGCACCGGAAATTCTCAATGATGCTGCCGTGAGCGAAGAGACTGGCGGGACGGAAGGAGGGCAGGCGGATGGAGTCTATGACCCTCTTGCGAGTACAGACGCGCGCACTGGCGAAACGACGCCGGGAAGCAATCCGCCATCCGCTGAATCCGTAAAGGAGGGTGGACGGACGGACGAAAAGGCCGAGAAGAAGCCAGAGCCGCCTATGGTGGAGTTTTGGACACCTTCGCAGCTAAAAGCGTATGTCCCGCCGGAGAATCAAAACATGGTGGGAGACTACCACCTACAACGTGGGAATATTGGCGTGCTGGCAGGTCCGCCGGGCTGCGGAAAGAGCCGAGCGGCAATGTGGCTCGCGATCCTGGGCGCAACTGGCAGCGGTAATTGGCTGGGGTTTGACGTACATTGCCGGTTTCGCACACTCATCTTGCAGAATGAAAACGGGCTTACCCGCCTCCACCGAGATTTTGAGGCGGTGGAATTACCGGCGGAGATAGACTCTTTTCTGAGAATCTCAGCCCCGCCGACGCTGGGGTTGAACATGGCCAATCTTCAGTTTCGTACCGAGCTAAAGGCGATGATGCGGAACTTTGCGCCGCATTTGCTTGTTGTTGACCCTTGGAACGCTCTGGCGCGCGATGCAATGGAAAAGGACTTTCAGGAGGCTTTCGACAGGCTCCGCGAGATTCTTGCGGCATCGCCGGAACAGGCGGCGTGCTTGATCGTTCACCATTTGCGGAAGCCAAAGAGCGAAGACAGACACCGAGGGCGGAGCCTTAGCAACCTGCTGGCCGGGAGCTACACGATTATTTCGATCCCCCGCAGCGTTATCGTCATGCAGCCAGCAAGTGACGACGTGGAGGACTGCCGCATTGTCGTATCGACATCGAAGAATAATGACGGCGAATCTGGCCCCCGTAGTGCATGGGAACGGCGCAACGGTTTTTTCGTGCCAGTACCAGAGGGGGAATTTGATTTCGGAGATTTTGACAAAGGCGGCGCGAAACCGAGAGAGGTTATAGTGAAGCCGGAACATTTACGGGAAGTGTTCGATCATGGGCGGCTATGGCTCAAAAAGAGCGATGCCGTGTCCAAGCTGGAAATGATTGCTGGAGTAGGCCGGTCAGCCGCTTATGAGGCGTTGAAGGAGGGCGGCAGATATACGGACCTGCTCACTGTGCAGGATGATGGGAAAATCGGATTGAGGGCTTCTGGCGGCTAACTACACGATTTTAACGCCGGGCGAGCGCGGCGCGCGTCCGCGCGGGCGGGAATGCGGATGGACGCTCGCTTTGCCCGAAAGAGTAGGAAGCGACACCGAGGAGCGGGGAGAGTGATGGCACAACCGCGAAGGTGCGTCTATCACCACACTAAAAGAAGCGACGCCGAGAAGCAGGGAGGGTGACGGCGCAAGCGTGGCGGCCTATAGAAACACTAAAAAGAGAGGCGTCTCGGGTGGAGATCGAGGCGGGCGGCTATAGATGCAGTTTGCCTTAACGGGTTTGCCCCCGGGAACGGGTTTGGCCGGGGAAAGCTTTCAGCAAATAGGGGCGTTATTGGCGTTTTTATTCTGACTATCATTCTGACTCACCCGGAGGCGGGCCGCAGGAATTAGATGTAATAACCTTGTTTCAAGCCACTTAAAATAGATGGCGGAAGGGGTGGGATTCGAACCCACGGTTGGTTTAACCCAACGCTCGATTTCGAGTCGAGTGCCTTAAACCGGACTCAGCCACCCTTCCTGTTGATTATGAACAACTTGTAAACTCGCAACCAAACCGGGCTTGATTGTTATACGGTCATTTTGGATCACGGCGCCCTGCTCCTCAAGATTTATTCACACGTCCGTTCCGATCATGAAACGAAAATGGCCCAAAAGGTCCGTCCCTCCCCTCCCCCATAGCCTTCAACGCGATGCCTCTCGATCACTCCACGCCCGGGAATGAAGGCCCGGGTTTACTACGTCGCCTGACGATCTCCCCGACGAGCTTGAAGAGGGCGGCGAGATCACCGTGCTAAGAGCCGGCATCTCAGAGGTTGTCTCGGAAGGCAAGCAGCGCCTCGGATTCGATGACTTCCACGATCACTCCGTCTGTGGCTTGCGGGTTCAATACTTCCCGGAGCTTTTCCACCACCGTTTCCAGTTCCGAACTGAGCCGTTCCGGCGAGGTTGTCGACATGGACAATGCCCGATCAATGAGTCGTTCGACCGGGGTCTTGATCTGATTGATCACGGAGAACCGTTCGAGCCTGCTGAATTTGGATTCCAAAAGAAAAACTTCATGGGGAATTCGCAATCCAACGCTCCCGTGTAGAGCATGCGCGGGATCCTTCCTGGCGAATGGTTCCAGGACAGAGCGAAATTGATCATGCCATTGGTTTTTCGGAACTTCAGGATGGGAGTCCCGGAATAACGCGACCGCGCCACCGGGCTCCACGATCCGGTCCAGGGCTTCCAGGGTGGCGGCGCGATCCATCCAGTGAAAGGATCGCCCCATCGTAACCAGATGAAAGGTTTCCTCAAGCCCATCCAGATCATAACTGCTTCCAAGTCGAAACTTCACTTCGACTCCCTTATGATGTGCATAGACCTTGGCTGCTTCCAGCATGGCCGGCTCGGGATCGATACCGAGCACCTTTTGAACATGAGGAGCAAAGGCAGCCGCCAGCAATCCCGGCCCACACCCGAGATCAAGGACCGAGTGATGTCGGGCCAGCCCCGTGATCGAGATCACGAGGGCGATGAGCGCGTCCGGATACGAAAGCCGACCCCTGACGTAATACTCCGCCGAAGTCCGGAAACGCCGAGGTTCAAAGGGAACGGCAGCGGTTTCAGACATGAAGCGTTTCCTTCAAAAAAATCAGGGAACGTGAGAACGCAAGAGAGGCGGCCGCTTCGGAGTAGCTTCCCCGCTCGTCGCAATTAAATCCATGGCCGGCATCATAGAGAAAGACCGGCAGCCCAGGTCTGGCCTCTCTGATTTTTTCGACATCAGATACAGGAATATGCTGATCCTGACTTCCGAAATGGAGCATCACCGGGCAAACGGGCGTCTCCCCGATGCACTCCAGCACCTTCGATCCATAATAGCCGACGGCAGCGTCCGGCTTCAGCCGCGTTGCGCTGAGCCAGGCGTAACTTCCGCCCATGCAGTAGCCCACCACGCCGACCTTCCGGGAGGCCACATGCCGCCTGGCATGATCGATACTTGCCTTAATGTCCTTCAACATTGCCCCCTCCTCGATTTGGGAGAGAAACCCGCGGGCGGCCTGGATGCTTGCCGGAGAATAGTCAAGTTCCACCCCCGGCTCGGCACGGTCGAAGAGAGCGGGTGCGAGAGTGTAGAAACCCTCATCAGCATAGGTGTCGGCAACGGAACGGATGTGATGATTAACACCGAAGATCTCCTGAAGAATGATCAGGCCGGCAACACTATTCCCTTCAGCGCCCGATTCGTAAGCGCTAAAGGTATGTCCGTCGTCCGCAGTCAATTGTATCGTTTTGCTCATAACGCTTTGGGATGGGAACGATAAACGGCGGACACAACCGTAGCCAGCTTTCTCGATCAAAGAGTGATCGCTGGTATAAGTGAACGAATCGGCGATCTCACGGCTGAGCAGCCGCCAGCAACTCATCAATCAGCGTGCGCGCGTCGTACGGAACGAAGGCAGTTATTCGTCATTCGAAAAGATGATCTGAAGTGAGTTCAAATCATGGCGCTGTGTGAATGCCTGAAACGTCTCGCCGGCCTCGCGATGGCGCAGATACCCCTTCAGCATTTTCTCGAGCGTCGTTTTCGTTTCATCGAATGGAAGCCCGTTGAACACCTGCCGGCCCACGGCCCGGTGCGCCCCGAACCCGCCGCCAACAAAGACATGGTAACCCTCGACCGTTTCGCCCGACTGTTTTACTTTCGTGGCCAGCAACCCGATGTCTCCCATGTAATGTTGGGCGCACGAATGCGGGCAGCCGGTCACATGGATGTTCACAGGCACGTCGAGAGTGATTTTTTCGTCCAGATAATCGGCGAACGCAAGGGCGTGCCCCTTGGTATTCGACTGCGCGTATTTGCAGTAGGTATTTCCCGTGCAGGCGATGATCCCGCCCCGCAACAGCGATTGCTGCGTATCGAACCCGATCCGCCGAAGCGCCTTTTTTACCGTCTCGACGAAGTGATCCGGCACGTTGGGGATGATGAAGTTCTGCCAGACGGTCAGCCGGATTTCGCCGGAGCCGTACAGGTCGGCGATCTCGGAGACGCGGATCATCTGTTTCGGCGTGATCTGTCCCACCGGCATCGCCACGCCGATGTAATTCAAGCCCAGCTGCTTCTGTGGATAGACGCCCAGGTGAGAGTGCGGCAGGTGCTGGCCGGGATAGGAAATCCCCGCCGGATCCAGCGGTGCCCGGCGCAATGAGGAGCCGAGTTCTTTCTCGGTTTCCGCAAGATACTTCTCGAGCGTCCAATCATCGAGGAGATGCTTCAGCCGCGCCTTCTTGCGGTCGCCGCGATTCCCATTTGCGATGAATACACGCACGATGGCAGTAATGACCCGGTTGAGTTCCGTGGGCGCCACCAGCACACCCAGGTCGTTGGCGAAAGCTTTGTGCCCGGTCGCGCCGCCCAGCGCGATCCGGAACAGCACTTCGCCGCCTGCTTTCACCGCCTTTGCCCCAATGTCATTGGTATCTTCCACTGTGCCAATCATGCCTCCGCCATCGTAGGCGATGTTGAACTTGCGAGGCAGATCGTAGAAGGAGCGGTCGTTGAGGATGATCTGGGCCAGTTCCTGGCAAAGCGGCGTTACATCGATCAGTTCATGCGGATCGATGCCCGCTGTCGGGTTTGCCGTTATGTTCCGTATATTATCGGCGCCGGCGCCCCTCGTGTGCAGGCCCACGGCCTGTATCCGCCGCAGCACCTCCGGCGCGTCCTTCGGCTGGATCAGCCGGATTTGGATATTGGCCCTCATCGTGATCTGGACGTATCCGCTGGTCAGATCGTTTGCGATGGCCGCGATCTCGCGGAGTTGAAAGGTCTTCAGGAATCCGCCGGGAATCCGCAACCGCGCCATGAATGCCTCTTTGCTGGGCGTAAGGTAAAATAACCCATTCCATTTGAAGCGGAAGATATCGGCCTTCTCCGGCGCCTGATTGGCGGAGGCATAATCCAGCAATTTCGGATAGGCGTCCAGCGGATGTAATTCATGCTTCACCCGCTCCTCGAAGATCATTTCATCGAGCGCGGCTTGTTTCACGGGTTGCGGCGCCGGCTCGACATCGGAGAAGGTCAGGCCGCCTGCGGCCAGGCCGGCAAAGAACCCCTGCAGGTATTCCCACTGAGCCTCGTTCAGCGGCTCCCCGTTGATGTGCTGGATGGGCAGTGCGTCCATGGATCAGTAGATATCCCGTTGATAGCGCTTTTCCGTCTTGAGCTTTTGGACGAATTCCATGGCTGCATCCTTGCTCAATCCCCCCACCGTCTCACACGCCGCATGCAGCGCGGCGTCCACATCCTTCGCCATGCGTGAAGCGTCTCCGCAGACGTAAAAATGGGCGCCTTCCTGAAGCCATGCCCATATCTGCGCCGCCCGCTCCGTGATGCGATGCTGCACATAAATCTTTTCCGCCTGATCGCGTGAGAAGGCCGTGGAGAGCTGCGTCAAATGCCCATCCGCCAACATCACCTCGAATTCCTCGCGGTAGTAAAAGTCCGTCGCCGCGCGCTGCTCGCCGAAGAAGAGCCAATTCCGCCCGCGCGCCCCGGTGGCCCGGCGCTCGTGGAGGAATCCGCGGAATGGGGCGACGCCGGTTCCCGGCCCCACCATGATTACCGGGGTCGATCCATCCGCGGGCAGGCGGAAACCGTGCGACGTTTGCACAAAGACCGGCACCGATGCCCCTTCGGTCACGCGATCCGCGAGGAATGTCGAGCACACTCCCTTTCGCGGGCGCCCGTGCGAATCATGCCTCACGATCCCGACCGTGAGATGCGCCTGGCCTGCGTGCGCCTTCGGGCTGGAGGATATGGAGTAAAGCCGTGGCGTCAGTTTTTTCAGAAGCGCCGCAAATGCGGCAGGCTCGAAGTTTGCGCCACGAGCCGCCATCACCACGTCGATGACCTCGCGGCCCACGAGCCATTGTTTCAAATCCTCTCTTCGATCCGGCAGCAGCAGCGCGCGCAGTTCTTCGTTCGTCTCCGCCACATGGCGCAAAAGTTCCTGGCTCGGCTTCGTGATATCGTAGAACTCCGCAAGCGCCTTGCGCAGCGGCCATTCCTGGCCACGGGGAACCGGCACAGCTTCCTCCCCGTCGCGGTCGAGCGCTGCGAGCAGATCGTTGACCAATGCGGGGCAATTGCACGGATGGATGCCCAGCGCATCGCCTGCCTCGTAAGTCAGCCCGGAACCGTCGATCCCGATCTCGAAGTGCCGTGTTTCCTTCCCGGATCCTTCTCCGGTAAGATTCCAGCTCGCGAGCAGTCGCGCCGGAAAGGGCCTCGCCTTTGAGTAACCCTCCGCTGTCACAGTGGCTTCGATTGCACGCGGCGGCGCTGCCAGCGCCGCGCCTGCGTCCAGCAGGGCGCCGAGACTGCCATGGACCCACTCCTGGGCTTTCGCTTCGTAATCGACATCGCAATCGAATCGGGCGTGAAGACGCTTTGCGCCCAATTCCTCGAAGCGCGCATCAATGGCTTTGCCCGCGGCGCAAAATTCCGCGTAATTCGTATCGCCCAGTGCCAGGACGGAATAGCTCACATGCGCGAGCACTCCAGCCGCATCGCTTCTTAGCCATTCCCAAAAGCCTTGTGCATTGTCCGGCATTTCGCCATCGCCATAAGTGCTCGTGATGACGAGCAAATGGCTTTCGCTTCGCCAATTGACATCCTTGTGAGCCGCGGCGTCCAGGACGCGCGCCTGACAGCCGCGCGCATTCGCCTGCTTTGCAATGCGCCGCGCCAAACCCTCAGCCGTACCGGTCTGGCTTCCGTACAAAATCAGCACCTTCACCGCGCCCCCGGCGGAAGCAGCTTCGGCCTGGGCGCTGGAGCGGTGGCGCGCCGCGGATCCCGCGACCAGTCCCGCAAGATATCCATTCAGCCAAAGGCGCTGCTCGGCGGTAAAGGGAGCGTTCTCGGGAATTGTCGGCGTGGAACTCACGATCTCATACGGGTCGGCAGGCGCTTGTCATTGCCCCGGGCATCAGCTTCGGCCATACCACGGCGGAGTGATCGATCAACTTCGCGGTGTGCCAGGAGGCCGATAAAGAGTCTCCAGTCCGGACGCCACACTGCCGGGGAGACGCGCAATGGAATGCGCGGCCCCGCCGACAGTGCGTTGTCCATGCTGTCAAGCTTCCGGCGTCGCCAATAGATCGGGCATATGCTGGGTGTGAACCTGTTCCCGGATTGCTACCAGGCGCTCCGGCGCCTGGATTCTCAAGGTCACCACCCGGATTACCCCGACCCCGAGATAGGCCAGGAAGATATACGGGAAGTAATTCACCGGAGCCGGCGGCACCGGATACACGCTCCCGATCGCCGGGATCATCAGCAGCGCCAGCGCCGCCACGCACCAGACGATGTCCTTCGTCTTCAGCTCCCCGCACTTCTTCAGGTAGAACGGCGCAGCCAGTGTCACCAGCGTATAAGCGCCCACGAATCCGAAGGCGCCCATCGTCCCGGCGTCATTGAATTCATCCAGCACTTCCAGCTTGAAGATCACCCGGCAGGCAACCACTACCACGAACATGATGGCGGCCATGATCAGGAGCGCCATGTGAGGCGTTTCGTGTTTCGCGTGGGTCTTGCTCGTCGACGAATGGAATATCCCATGCCGGCCCATCGCCAGCATTACTCGCGATCCCGCATTCATGCAGGAGAGTGCCAGCGCAAAGAAGCTCGCCATCGCGCCCGCACAGATAGGCAGCGACAGGGCAGGCACCTTGTAGATGTCACACATTACGCTCAGCGGAGCGTCCATCTTGTCCAGCGTCGTCGAGTACCCGTTCGTCGCCATCACCTCGATGTAACTAATGAATACGAAGAACGCTCCAGTCAGGATCAGGCTCCAGATGATCGATTTCGGGATCGTTTTGGTCGCATCCTTCGCCTCTTCGCCAAAGGCCGTCGAACTTTCAAATCCCACAAGGCTGAATACCGCCACCACAACGCCCAAGCCCAGGTTCATCCAGGAGAAACCGGCCAGCGAGAACTGTGTCATATCGACCGCGAAATGCTTGTGGAAGAGCACGATCGCGCTGAGGACAAGGATCAATGCAACCGATGCGAACTCCAACCCAAGGCTCACAATCGTGGATATTTTGATGTCCATGTAAGCCAGCGTGAAGCATGCGCCGATACAGATGATAAACAGGATGACCGGCGGACAGTTGATCCCGATCGCCGCCAGCAACTTACCGGCAAAGATCGTAAATCCGGTCGTTCCCGCGAGGCTGATGAATAAATAGGCCCACAGCAGGCACCATCCCGACATGCACCCCGCACTGGGCCCAAGTCCCAGCGATGTATAGGAATACATCGAACCCGTCCCCGCGGACCGTGTGGCGAACTGGTTCAGGTTAAACGCCACAAACAGCAGCATGACGGTTCCCACCAGGTACGACAGCCAGCTCATGGCGCCGATGGTTCCGAACATCAGCGGCACAATCAGCGCCGCCGTCATCGTTGGGGAAATAACCGCGATGTTCTGCGCGGCAAGTTCGATAAGGTTTAGACAATGCGGCTTAAGCCGCGATTCTGTGGTTGGTTTCATAAGTTTCCCTTTTTTGCTCTGTGGGATACGGCGTTTGGTTCATTGGTGGTGTCTGTGTGGCAACTCAGTTGCCAATTTGGCAACTGCCGCATTTAGCAAAGCCCGTACCAGATACCGATTTTCGAGGGACTATTTATCGCCCCCTCTGTAAAATTGGGACGCGATACTCAGCAGAATTGGAAAGCGGTTAAAAAGCGACATCCGGACTGTTGCGAATTGCACGGCGGGACTAAATGAGCCAGGCCGTTATTCCTGCTTGCAGGCTGACAAAATCGCCTGCTCGCACTCGCTTTTACGACCTTTCCATTCTCGTCAAAAATGGCGTGGGTTCGATCGTTCTCAAGGATGCCACCACCGGTAATCGTTACTTCATCGAGTTCCAGGCCATCCAGAGACATAATGGGATATATCAAGCTCCGCCCGAGCTGCATGTATGTCTTCATGGAAATGCAGATGGACCTCTACAAACGCAACCGCTCCCCGGGGCGGCGGAATCGCGGAGCGCCGGGCGCCGTTTGAAAAGGCTGGATCTGCTATTGTGCGCAGCTCTTCATGAGTTCGCCGTCTACGGCGTTGCCGGGGCTGGCAAAGGTTTGGTCGAGAATGGAGTAGAGAACAGCGGCGGCTCTCGCGGAGTGCCGCCGGCTTCCCTCGATCACGGCTTCGGCAGTTTGCACTGCAGGCCCCTGCTCTTGCAAATCCGCCGACGAATGTTCCACCATCCTGAGGCACTCATCCAGGCCCGCTTCAAGATGGAATTGAAGCGCCACCACCTGGTCCCCCCATCCAAATCCCTGTTCGGCGCAGCAATCATTTTGTGCAAGTCTACAAGCCCCAGGGGGTAGCGAATAAGTATCTCCATGCCAGTGCAAAACGGAGATCGATTCCGGCAACATGGGGAATGCCTTTCGCGCATCGGGAGTAAACTCGACCGGGGACCAGCCAATCTCGCGGACACGATGCTTGAACACTTTTGCCCCAAGGGCAACGGCGAGAAGCTGGGCGCCCAGGCATATCCCAAGAACCGGCTTTCCCGTGGCCAGGAACTTATCAATGAATCGCCTTTCCAGCCGCAACCACGGAAACTGTTCGGTCTCATAGACATTCATGGGACCTCCCATGATCACGAGACCATCCGCATGCGCCACCTCAGGCAACGGCTCGTCCTGGTAAAGCCGTGTGGTCGTCAGGCTCCAATTCCGGTCAAGAGCCCACACCGCGATACGGCCTGGACCCTCAAACTCCACATGTTGGATGACATGAAGCATCATAACTTGAACCAGCGTATCTGCTACACAAGTGACCCGAGAATAACCTTGAGACGTTCCGTGTCCCCGGCACTCAGTTCCGCGAGAGGAGCGCGTTGAGGCCCGGCATCGATTCCCAGGATCTTCAGCCCCGCCGCAACCGTCCGCGGAAGCCCCCCTTGAACAATAAATTGCAACAAGGGTAATTGCTTCCGGAAGACACTGAGCGCCCCGGCCAGATCTCCCCGTGCCACGGCATCGAAGAGGTCGAGATTCAGTTGCGGAATGAGGTTCGGCGCGGCGGTGCACCATCCACGAGCGCCGGCGACCAGAGCATCGAAAGCAAGCGGATTTGAACCATTATAGAACGCAACCTTATCTCCGGCTGCCTGCACCAATCGATGCATGCGATTCACGTCTCCCGTGCTTTCCTTGATCATCGTCACATTGGGAATCTCGAGGAGCTTCGCGAGAAACTCCGGCGACATATCCAATCCGCCCGTGGCCGGATTGTTATAAGCCATGATGGGCAGGGAAATCGCGCTCGCGACCGTGTCGAAATGCTTGAATATTTCCGCCTCGGTCAATTTCCAGTAACTCATCGGAATCATCATCACTGCCGAGGCGCCGGCCTTTTCTGCGAACCGTGCGTGATGAACCGCCCGTTCGGTGGTGAGCGCGGAAACACCGATCATGACCGGCACGCTTTGGCCGACCTGCTCCATGGTGGCCGAGGCAACCGCTTCCCTCTCCTCGTCGGACAGATACGGGAGAACTCCCGCGCTGCCAAGAGGAGCAACCGCGTGGACGCCGGCGTCCAGCATACGCTGGAGAAGTTCCCTATACTTGCCAAGATCAACCGCGCCCCCGGCGGCAAAGGGAGTGATGGGGTAGGCAATAATGCCTCTCAAAGGAATGTTGCGAGTCATATCCGCTAATTTGTGCTCTTGATGACCAGATGCTTGCCGATCTCCTGACGCAGGGCGATGCCTCCGATATTTTGCAGCAACGGGGCGTTCTCGCACGCAAGATAGCGCGCCAGGCCCGTGCCCGTATTTGTATGCTTATGCCAGGCCCACACTGGGACATAGACGGCATCCCCCTCTTTCCATTCCACCTTTTCATCCTGCACCTGTGAATAGCCGCTTCCTTCCAGGATATAGAGAATGGTCTCGTAGGTGTGGCGATGCATGTTCGAGGACTGTCCCGGATCGAGCCAGCCAATGGTGAGGCTCAAACACTTGGACGGCAGATCCACGAAAAATACCGGATGCTTCCGCTCCTTGGAATAATCACCCTGTTTTCCCGCGGCTTCGACTCCCTCGTGGATAAGCCTCTCCGGAATAATGACATGCGGCTCAGGCGGAGTCTTGTCGAAGTCCGCCGATTGATATGTTTTGGGGAGCGTTAGGGTATCCATGGTGTCTTATATATCATTGGGTTTGAGTGTTGAGTGGTGATGGACCCGGTAGGGAACCAAGTACGAAATCCGGTTTGGAGTCACGATCGAAGCGCCCTTTCGAGCGCGTAATTGCCGAATTCCGGCATGGTGATGGCCCGGTGCGAATTGTTTCGCAGAAACGCTGTGCCAACGCTGCTCCGCTCCAGTGACAGAGGCGACGCCACCAGGAGAATCTCAGGAGAGGTTTTGCCACGGGCGCTGACTCGATGTGGCAGGCGGGAGTCAAAGTGAATCGCGTCGCCGGCGTCCAGTTCGTATGTCTCGTCCGCGATCGACAGGCTGATTTGGCCGGTGAGTACATAAATCCACTCCTCACCGTCGTGATGAAAATGCTCGGTCCCGGTGCGCTTCGGGGAAACCGTGACCCGGATCGGCCTTAGATTGAAGTGCCGTCCGGCGTATGAAAGAGGCACATAAGTCAATCCGTTGGCTTCCAGGGAAACGGCCTCTGACTTCCGCACGATCAGGCATGGGTCCATCTCAGCCTGGGTCTCAAACATCGAGGCCAGGGAAACGCCAAAGACCTGCGAGAGCGTAAGCACCGCCGCGATCGACGCTTGACGATCTCCGGACTCAAGCCGGGATATGAAAGCCTTTGAGAGCTTACTGCGGCTGGCAAGATCGTCCAATGTCCATCCTTTACGGAGTCGATGCTGCTTAAGGTTTGCGCCGAATGCGGCCAGTTGATCTTTCACGAGTTTCTGAGGTTTAGGCATGCTGAAACGCTAGGACAAAAGTTTTCTCCATGGCAACAAAAATACCTCTGGGTCAACCTTTGGGGCGCTCTCAATCATGTCCTTTGGGCAGCTTCAATGGTTTTACGGTGTTACCTATTCGGCAACTCAGTCGCCTAGCAGACAACATGCCATGCCTTTTATTTCCGCCGTCTTCCAAAGGCGTACCGAATATAAGTACCTCTGTTTGTGATTGATATGATATTCCATGCTTCCAGAGAACGGCTCGTTGGCGGCCATGTGGGATCCGATTCGTTGATGAATTCTGCCCATTGAAATTCAGAGAGGTGATTAAAACCGCCCACGCTGCGAATTTTTACCCCATTGGAAAACGCCGGAACACCGATGGTGACGTTGGTCTTCTCAAAGCGAGAAGCGGTTCCGACATTGGATCTCCGCGGCCGGGAGTTCAGGCCTGCGGAGCATTGGGAAAGCCGTCCTAATACCCTTCACCCTTCCCGTCGTAGTGCTGGAGAGTGATTCCCTTCTTTTGCGCTTGGTGGATCAATGGGCTCGACATAATTGCGCGACATAGGCAGAAGCGCTCGCCCGCGTGGTTCAGCTTCACCGCCACCCACATATTGCAGACATAGGGAAAGTAGAACGTCTCGTGGCTCGTGTAGAAACGGCCCGTTGTCGAATCGCCGCGGCCCATGTAAATGAGCCGGTGATCGCGGGTGTAGCTGAACGAATCGGCGATCTCGCGAATCAGGACCGCAAAGTTGGCCGGCGTCAGCCAAAGCTCGACAATGTCACTGTGCGGAAAATCCCGGGTAAGCGGCCCCGAGGCGGGCACCACATGAATCACGGAAGGCCCCGGAAAAATCGCCCTGATCAATTTCCATGTGGAAGCCGGACCGCGATAATAACCCGACGCCCCCCAACCGATGACGAGTTCATCGGCCTTGCCCGGGGCGATCTCGTTGCGAAAGGGAACGTCGCGCGCGCGAAAGGCAATCGAAGTGTGAAAGTTGTTGCCGAGCAGCCAAATCGGCTTCTTGACATTTGCCGCGAACGCGACGCCGGAGCCGAGGAACAGCATGGCAAGGATGAGCCGGCAGGTCATGGAGCTGTCGCGGAATCGGGCGGACGTATCGGTGATCATGATTTACTGGGAGCAGTGGCGGCTGCGGCCGCGGCGGCATCGCGCAGATTATCCGATCCGAAGATAAATTGCCAATCTTAGGCTCGCCAGCCGAAATAGGTTCGTTAATCTCCGCAGAAGGCAATACACGACCCTGTGACCAATCCCCCAGCGATGCGGATTTTCGTGCCTCGGGAAGTTTATCCCGGCGAGACTCGCGCTCCCCTGACGCCAGCGACGGTGATCCGCCTCGCAAAGCTCGGCGCCCAGGTCGACGTCGAGTCCGATATCGGCGCCACCATATATCAATCCGACCAGCGCTACCGCGAAGCCGGCGCCGCCATCAGCAACGACCGCAAAGCCTCGCTGGCCCAGGCCGACATGGTCCTGCGATTGCGCATGCCGCCCGCGGAGGAAATCCCGGGGATGAAACGCGGCTCCCTCCACGTCAGTTACCTCGACCCCTTCACAGACATCGAGCGCGTGCGCAATCTCGCCGCCGCCGGCGTGACCGCTATCTCCATGCAGATGATCCCCCGCTCCACCGTCGCCCAAAAAATGGACGCCCTCAGCTCCCAGGCAAATCTCGCCGGTTACATCTCCGTCATCATCGCCGCCGAGCGCCTCGGCAAAATCCTCCCAATGATGACCACTCCCGCCGGGACCATCCGTCCCGCGAAGGTTTTCGTGATCGGCGTCGGCGTGGCCGGCCTTCAGGCAATCGCAACCGCCAAACGCCTCGGCGCACAAATCGAAGGATTCGACACCCGCCCCGTCGTCGAGGAGCAAGTCCGCTCCCTCGGCGCCCGCTTCGTAAAAGCGGACCTCGGCGAGACCGGCCAGACCGCCCAGGGCTACGCGAAGGAACTGACCCCCGAGCAGCTCGCCAAGCAGCGCGAAGTAATGGCCCAGCATTGCGCACCCGCGGACGTCGTCATCACCGCCGCCCAGGTCTTCGGCCGCCAGGCCCCGCGCATCCTTACAACCGAAATGGTAAAGACAATGTCCCCCGGCAGCGTCGTGGTCGACCTCGCCGTGGAAACCGGCGGCAACGTCGAATGCTCCCGCCCCGATGAGGAGATCGAAGTCGCGGGCGTGAAAATCGTCGGCATCGCTAATATGCCGCGCCGCGTCGCCCGCACCGCCAGCGAGATGTACTCCAGCAATCTCGGAAACCTCATCGAGCATTTCTGGGACAAGGGAGCCGCAACTTTCGGCCTCAACCTGGAAAACGACATCCTCAAAGCCTGCGTCCTCACCCACGGCGGCGAAATCGTCCATCCCCAATTCAAATCATGACCCTCCTCACACTCATCCCCACGCTCTACATCTTCGTCCTGGCCGCCTTTCTCGGCTACCAGGTCATCTCCCGCGTCCCTCCGCTCCTCCACACGCCGCTCATGTCCGCCACCAATGCGATCTCCGCCATTTCCCTCGTCGGCTCGCTCGTCGCCGCGGGCGCCAATTACAACAAAATCAGCACCGTCCTCGGCTTCGCCGCCGTCATTTGCGCGACCACCAACGTCGTCGGCGGATTCGTAATCACAGACCGCATGCTCCGCATGTTCAAGCGCGCACCCGCCCCGGCCGGAAAGAATGACGAAAAGGAGTGACCATGCCCGCCTCCGTCATTCAACTCCTCTACCTTCTCTCCGGCATTCTCTTCATCATGGGGCTGCGCGGCATGAGCCATCCCGAATCCGCGCGCCGCGGAATGTTTTACGCCGAATTCGGCATGCTCCTCGCAATCATCGGCACCCTCGCCCTGCGTCAGATCGTCCGCTACGACTGGATCATCGCCGGCCTCATCATCGGCTCGATCGCCGGCCTCGCCATGGGCCTCTGGGTCCCGATGACCGCCATGCCGCAGCGGACCGCCTTCTCCCACGCCTTCGGCGCCGCCGCGGCCGCCCTGGTCGGCGTCTCCGAGTACTACCGTCACAGCGGCAACCTCGACAACTTCACAAAGAGCGCCCTCGGTTTCGAAGTACTCCTCGGCTCCCTCACCACCACCGGCAGCTTCATCGCGTGCGGCAAGCTCCAGGGCGTCCTGCCCGGCAAGCCCCTCGTCTTCAAAGGCCAGAACATCTTCAACATGACCCTGCTCACGGTCACCGTCGCCACCTTCATCGGCCTCTTCATCTTTCCTCACGCCACCGGCCTCTTCTATTTAATGATCGTCCTGGCCCTCATCTTCGGCGTCCTCCTCGTCATCCCCATCGGCTCCGCCGACATGCCCGTCGTTATGTCCCTCCTCAATTCCTACGCCGGCCTCGCCTCCGCCGCCACCGGCTTCGCCCTCGGCAATTACGTCCTCATCATCGCCGGCACACTCGACGGCTTCTCCGGCTTCATCCTCTCCATCCTCATGTGCAAGGCGATGAACCGCTCCATGAACAACGTCCTCTTCGGCGCCTTCGGCAGCGTATCGGACCAGGCCGCCGCCGCGCAGACCGGCGAGATGCGCGAGATCGATCTCGACGATGCCGCCACGCAACTCGGCTACGCCCGCCAGGTCGTATTCGTCCCCGGCTACGGCATGGCCACCGCCCAGGCCCAGCACGTCATCCGCGAGCTCGCCGAAACCCTCGAAGAACGCGGCGTCACCGTCAAATACGCCATCCATCCCGTCGCCGGACGCATGCCCGGCCACATGAACGTCCTCCTCGCCGAAGCCAACGTCCCCTACTCCGAACTCTACGAACTCGAGCAAATCAACCCCGACTTCCCCTCCACCGACGTCGCCGTCGTCGTCGGCGCAAACGACGTCGTCAACCCCGACGCCCGCGACAACCCCACAAGCCCCATCGCCGGCATGCCCATCCTCGAAGTCGACCGCGCAAAACTCACCATCGTCCTCAAGCGCGGCAAAGGCCGCGGCTTCTCCGGCCTCGAAAACCCCCTCTTCTTCAAAGAAAACACCGCCATGCTCTACGGCGACGCCAAAGACTCCCTCACCCGCCTCGTCCAGGCCGTCCACAAATTGTAAGGAAAACCACGACCTGAGAGCCACAGGCGCTACCTCTGTCTTGAGCGATTAGGGGCCGAATTTATAATCCACAATTTGGCAAAAAGTGAGGCGTAAGACGACGAGGCGCTTTAACTCATGCCCGCCAAAAGAAGTTGGGGCTGTAGTACAAGCCGGGCAACGGGCGTTGAAGGAGCCGTCGTTCAGCTAGATAGTGTCGTCACGAGATTGACAGGCATGGTAAAAAGGGAAAAACCATGCAATACTCTCTGGAGAAGCCAGCCCATCGACGCCATGATTTAACCGACGATGCGTGGAAACTTCTGGA
>JBEKOV010000042.1:0-30686 GCA_049521415.1 Chthoniobacteraceae bacterium | reverse complement strand
CCGCTACCTATACTGGGGCACCCTCGAGCAATCCAACTACCCCAACTCCAGCCAACCCTGGAAAGACTACCCCATCGTAGCCGCCGGAGACTGGGGCGCCATCTACGACATAAATCCAGGAACCCCTTTCTTCCAATAATCCCGCCCTATCCCCAACGCTCAACCCTTATGTCCTTTTCGTCCTTTCTGTCCCTTCATTCTTTGTTCCCTTTGTTTCCTTCTGTTTAAATTCCCTACGCCTCATTCAAAACAACCACCCCCTCCGCCACCACTTCCCCCTCCACCCGCGCCGTCACCTGAAACTGCATCATCCCCCCCATCTCTCCCGACTTAGTCGCACTAAATTCCACAACACTATCCGGCAGCACCGGCTTAATAAACTTCATCTGCCGAATCGCTGATAGATAAAACGTCCTCCCCGGCTGCCCCGCCGCGATCCCCGCGGTCTGCGCAGCCGCCTCAGTCAGAATCACCCCCGGCACCAATGGTCGCCCCGGAAAATGCCCGCGAAAAAACCCCTCCGACGCCGCGAATCGTTTAGTACACACCGCCAATTTCCCCGCCTCCAGCGCCACCACCGCATCGATAAAAACAAACGGCTCCCGATGCGGCAGCCCGCACCGGATGGGATCGAGCGGCTCCATGCGCTCCTAATTGTTCACGAAATACGCAAACTTCCACGCCCCGTCCACAATCGTCATCCCCGCCCGGTACCCATGGTAATTCGGATCCGAGGCAAACTCCGGCGGCGAAACCATAAAATTCCCCTTCGGCACAAATCGCTCGCTCAGGATCGCCTGCAATTGCGGCCACAGCACTTCGTCATCCCAATACTGGAACACCCCATCCCCTTCTCCCAGCGGATTCAGCCGGTAGCCGAAATCCGTCGTCATCAGCGACGCCACCATGTTCATGTCATGCGCCGCCACCGCCTGCCGCAATCGCCCGACGAACGCCTGAAAATCCACATCCTCCGACATATCCTCCATCGTCGGCGGCTGCGGCGGAGTCTTGCTATCCGCCGTCTTCTTCTTCGGCGGCGTGCTGCACGCGGCCATCAAACAGCCCAGAACCATGCACAGCAACAGGCGCGGAATCATGCTCATGCGCGGAGGCTGTCCGAAAAGTTTCGCGTGGTCACGCGCAAACCTATTGGCCGCATGGCAAGTCCAACATTTAGGAGAGCCGAGTGGAACGAGACAGCCTGCCGAAGGCAGCCCGAAGGGTGGCGCTGGCAGGCGCCAGCAATCCCCTTGCGGGATTCTCCTTCGCTTCCATTTTGCATCGGGTCGATAGATTGGAATTACGCGACCTCTATTGACCCACCGGTCGCCTCCCCGACAGCGCCCGGCTCAGCGTCAACTCATCCGCCGATTCCAGCCCGCCCCCCGCCGGCAACCCTTGCGCGATCCGCGTAACCATCACCGCTTTCTCCCTCAAAAGCTCCGCCAGATAATTCGCCGTCGCCTCCCCCTCCACGTCCGCCCCCAATGCAAGGATGACCTCTCGCGGGCTCTCCTCATCGATCCGCCTCATCAGCTCCTCGATTCGCAACTGCTCCGGCCCCACATGATCCAGCGGCGCGATCCGTCCCCCCAGCGCATGATACCGCCCCCGGTACGCCCCCGTCCGCTCCAGCGGCAGAATGTCCGTCGCCTGCTCCACCACGCACAGCAACTCCCCATTCCGCGACCCGTCCGCGCAAATCTCGCACACCGCCCCCGTGCTGAAAAACCCGCACCGCTCGCACGCCCTCACATTCTCCGCCGCCGCCTGGATCGCCCGCGCGATTTCCATCGGATGCGCATCCCCCGATTGGTTCATCCAAAGCGCGATCCGTTCCGCGCTCCGCGGCCCGATTCCCGGCATCCGCCGCAGTTGCGCAACCAGCTCCCCGATCGGTCCGGGGTACTCAATTCGATTCATTGCGGATATATCCGTGAAAAAGTCGTTACAGTCGCGACCATTCCAGCGCCGGCAATCCATCCTTTAACTGCTCCGTCCTCCGAATGTAAAAATCCAGTGGCGCGTCAATCCCATCCGCCGGCAGCGCCGCCCGGAAATGCTCCAGCGCCTCGTCCCACAACTGCTCCCGATAATAAATGATCCCTTTCCAGAAAAGATCGCGCCGATGTAACACGTCGTCCGGCAAGGAGTTGCGCAACCCCAGCACCTCGTAAACCTCCTCGCGGCTCCGCTCGTCCCGCGTCCGCACCAGTTCCATCGGCCGCACCTCCACCGCATGCTGCCCCAGCTCCAGCGTGTGCGACCCCGCCAATATCCGCGACCCGTAAATCGTATTCGCCGCGCACAGCCGCCGCGCAAAATCCACCGGCTCCCCCGCCACGCTGAACGTCCCCAGCCGGTTCGATCCATACGCCGCGCAGACCATTTCGCCGGAGTTTATGCCGATGCGGAAGTCCAACGCCTGGTTCCACTTCTCAATGCACTCGCGATTCACCTCGTCCAGTTCGTCCGCCAGTTTCAGTGCCGCCTCGCACGCCACCTCCGCGTGATTTTCATCCGCCAGCGGCGCGCCAAAAATCACCCGCAACGTCTCCCCCGCGCACTCGTCCAGATACCCTCCCCGCTCCACCAGGAAATCCGCCCCGCGCCGCAGCAGCAGGTTCGTCGCTGCTACAAAGTGTTCCGTGGAAAGCGTTTCCATCAATTCATCGTGATTGAAAATCTCGCACACCACCACCGACGCCGTCCGCATTTCGCCGCCGAAATTCAACGGCTCGTTGGAGTTAAGCAATTTCTCGAATGTCTCCCGCGAAATCCTGTCGCCGAACGCCTCCGCGATCCTCCGCTTCCTCGCGCCCGCCGGCGTCCACGAATAAATCATCCCGCCGCAGAACGCGACCACCAGCGCAATGAGCGCCGGAAAGGGCGAAAAATAAACGTCGAACATATTCAGCACGACGGTCAGACCGATGATCTCGCCGAGCGCCGCCGCCGCGATTAAGCGCTTGAGCGCGGGGCTGTTAAGATCGACGGTGGTCCATGCGACCCCTAGGGCGATCAGGAGCACCGCCGCGTATTGCGAGGGCGAATGCCGCTCCAGTACCGGCACCCCCTGCCCGAGGAATACGGCCAGCCACTCGTCCACGTGACGAAACACCCCGGCCTCGTAAAGACCCAGCGCGATCACGGCCGCGGTCGCCGCGCAAAAGAGAGATGCTTTCAGGTAGCGCACAGTAGTTTCTTACCTTGCGGGCGAATCGCCGCGCAAATCAACAGATTTGCTCGCCGATGGCAATCGCAGATCAACGCCCGTCAGCTTACCGGACTCTCCCCTGCCTTCCGCTCGGCCCTGTATCGCTTGACCAGCCACTCGCTCAAATACCGGTCCGGATTCGCCACCGCTTCCTCGGTGAGGATGAGCGGCTCGGTCGTCCCCTCGGCCAGCTTCAGGCCGAATTCGTAATCCTTGAAAACCTCCGCGCACAGATCGCGCATGTGGATGTTGGCGGCCACCGCCTGCTCGACCAGCTTCGCCAGCGCGCCGTCGGTCAGCTCGACCTTCAGGTTGTAACGGCTGGCGAGGCGTTTCGCGAATTCGCGCGCGACCGCGGCCAACTCCTCCGCCAGTGCCCGCTGTCCCTGCTCGAGCAATTCGGCCAGGCGCTTGTCGGGATTCTCGATCAAACCCATGTCCACCGTGAAACGGTTCACGCCGGAGCCGGGCAATTCATATTTGAACGAGCGCAGCAGCCGCTCGCAAACGGTCAGGAGCCCGCGCGCCCCGGTCTTTTCCTCGGCGGCCAGCTCGGCGATGCGCTTCAGGCCCGCTTCCTCGAAGAACACTTCGATCCCGTAGGCGCGGAAAGCCCGTTCGTATTGCCGGACGATGCTCCCCTCCGACCGCTGCAAAATTTCGAACAGATCGTCCACGCTCAACTCCCGGCACACGACCCGGACCGGCAGGCGCCCGATGAACTCGGGCTCGAGGCCATACTCGACGAAATCCGCCGTGGTCACCTGCTCGAGCAATTCCTCGCCGTTCACCCCTTCCGGCGGCGCGGAGAATCCGATGGTCCCCTGGCGCACGCGGCGTTCGATGACACTGCGGATTTTTTCAAACGCGCCGGAAACGATGAAGAGGATATGGCGGGTATTGATCGTCTGGCGCTTGGGTTTGCCGCCGGAGCGCTGGAATTCCATCGCCGCCTCCGGGACCTCGGTTTCCTCCATCAGCTTCAGGAGGGCCGTCTGCACGCCGCGCCCGCTCACGTCGCGGCCCATCGTGGTCGCGGTCGAGGCGATCTTGTCCACCTCGTCGATATAGACGATGCCGTATTGCGCGAGGTCGATATTGCCATTGGCCCGCTGGACGAGTTCCCGCACCAGGTCCTCGACATCACCGCCGACGTAGCCGGTCTCGCTGAATTTGGTGGCGTCGGCCTTGACGAACGGGACGCCGACCAGCTCCGCGACGTGCTTGACGAGATAGGTCTTCCCGACACCGGTCGGGCCCAGGAGGATGACGTTTTGTTTCGTGTACTCGGTCTCGCGCGCCCTTTTTTCGTCCTCCCTCTCCAGCTTCCGCATGTAATTGACGTTGTTGTAGTGGTCGCAGACGGCGATGGCCAGGACCCGCTTGGCGTCGTCCTGGCGGATCACATAGCGGTCGAGGTGCGCCTTGATGTCGCGCGGGAGGTGATGGAATTCGAACGGCTCCTCGCCCCGCGTGACCGGCTCGCCATGGATGGGCGCGTCATCGGGCGCGCCGACCTGGGTGGAAACCGACACGTGGCTGCCGAACTGGGTCTTCATAAAATCGGACAGTTTCTTCTGTAATTCTTCGGGGCTCGGGAAATTCGGCTCACTCATGGGGGGACAAGATACGCTGAAAAATTCGAAATTCGAAACTCGAAATTCGAAGGGGGCCGGAGGCTGCGATTGAGGAGGGTGCCAAAGGCGTTGAAGGTATGGCAGAATCTGTCGTGAATCGCAGCCTGGTTTCTCCCTTACCGACAGGCCGCTGCCGGCGACAAATTCTCCTTCGTGAGAGCATGAAGCGCTGCCGGCGCCCCTTCACGGATCCGCATAACACTTCTGCGCGTCTTTAGAAAGCTTTTCAAAATCCAACTTCCTGACATAAATAAGCTCATGTTCACCAATTCCGCGAATTGACGTTTTCTTTAACACCCAGTCTTTGATATGACCTTCTGGATCCCTCCAGCCGGTCTCGGGGTCGAAACCTCTTTTCGAGAATGCAATACTTAGACCTGGCAGCTTCTGTAGCCGCGTAGCAACATTTATACACGATCCGACGTAGTCCTCCCCATTGCCGACGGAAAATACGGTGCCCTTGGCTATTCCGCATCGGAGGGCCGGAGACGCATCGACCACATTTCGTCGCATTCCCGGAAGAAATTTCGATTCATATTGTTCAACGATATTGGAACAGGAAACGATTAAGTTCTGCTGATTTATCTTGGACATCCCGGATGTATCCCAAAGAATGAGTAAGCCGTCGCCCATAAATTTGACAAAAAAGGGCAGCTCATGCCACAATAGGACCCCTTCCGGGACTACCATATCCTGTTTCGTTTCGGCCTTAATTGCGGTGAAAATCCAACTTAGAAAGCCACTAAGGTAGACTGGAACCGAAAATTGAGGTTCCATCTGCTTGCAAAAGTTTGTAAATTCCTGCAGATCGAAGCTGGCAGCGACTGCCGTTCGCGCAATGGATTCGGCTCCAATGTCGCCCAGGCCCAACACACTCGGATTAAAGCTATCGAATGCTGCCGTCTTTAGGCCAATGTTGGTAAACTTACCATCCCTGTGTTTAAAGGATGAATTTGAGGAAATTCTGAACTCGGGCATTTATCTCTACGTTTGGAGGCGGAGCCGGTTTGTCGTCCATGCCGGAAGATCGCAGGAGCGACGCTGAGTGCAGGACGAATCCGATGTCATTTGGCTAGGCCTCATTTGGCTTGGGTATAAGATTCGGAAACTCATAAATAAATTTGAGAAGCATTTCGATGAAAATAAGCAACTCCGTGGCGTCCTTCTCACTCATCAAAGCGATTTCGTGATTCGCTTCATTGCCTTTCTTACGAATGTGATCTACCCAGTGTTTCCCGTGCGGTGGGACAAATCCCCTGTCCGAAAGAAAATCCACGTACTCGATGAATCTCAGATTGTCCTGCGCTCCTTGCTCCACTGCAATATTCATCAGCATCTTTCGGCACACTAATACGCATGCCGTGCTGTTGGCATTCGAGATGCAGCTACGCGCTTCTTCATAGAGTGTGTTGAGGCTGGCAGGCACGTGATTGACTCTGTTCCCGATTGACGGCCCCGGCACTTGCCGTGACTCCTGTGGCGGAAAATAAGTGGGAGCTTCACAGCGAGGACAGATAAATACCCCGCCGTACTGCGAGACTTGATTCCCTCCAGCGATGATCTTGTAGCCCTTTTCAGAAGAGACGTGAAGGCCACAGTAACCGCAAACGTACGTCATCGGTCTCAGCGTCTGCGGAGTATTCCAACTCATATTCTGAAATTTTCCTGGTTGCGGCATGATGTGTGCCCCGGAGTGATTTGAACCCCAATCCTCTGTCACTAATAATCACAAGGCACAAGCGAGAATTTTTGCTAAAATCTCCGGCGCTTTGACTTTTCTTGGGGATGGCGCGGGGGAATTGGCGGGAGCAAACATGCAGGAACAACAGAAGGTTCCGCCCCAAGTATGGTGATTACCAGAACTTCGTTGGCGGGAATTTTCATAGCTGAAGTTCCGCAGGCTCTCTAGCGGTGACCTTGCTTACTGGAGGTTCAGTTAGAGGCGAGGCGAATCTTCGCCGACGCTGGTCTCGCAGGTCCAAAGTTCACCGTACGACTCCCTTGCCCTCGCGGCGAGGGGGTGGCCGGAGCCCTCTTCGCGGAGGAGGGCGAAGATTGTGGAGCCGGAGCCGGACATTAGGGCGCCGGAGACTTCGGGTTGGGTGAGGAGCCATTGTTTCATGGCGGCCAATAGGAGGTATTTTTCGAAGACGGGGCGCTCAAGGGCGTTTTCGAGGCGGCCCCCGGGGAAGTCTTGAGGCTCGTAGGGGATGCCTTCGAGTTCGCGGGAATTTTGCCAATGTTTGTAGGCCCAGGGGGTGGGGACAGCGAAGGGGGGTTTTAGGAGGAGTATGGGGAGGCAGGTGGGGAATCGTACGGGCTCGACGATTTCGCCTCGGCCTCGGCACCAGGCGGCTCCGCCATCGATGAAGACGGGGACGTCGGAGCCCAGCTTCGCGGCCATTTGGATGAGTTTTTCGCGCGGGAGGCGGGTGCTGTGGAATTGGTCGAGGGCGCGGAGGGTGGCGGCGGCGTCGCTGCTGCCGCCGCCGAGGCCGGCGCCGTGGGGGATGGATTTGCTCAGGCGGATGCGCAGTTTGTCGCCCGTGCCGGTTTCGGCGGCGAAGAGGCGGGCGGCGCGGACGACGAGGTTGCTCTCGTCGCCGGGGACGGAGGGGTCGTCGCACACGAAGGTCCACTCGGGGGCTTCCTCGACGGTGAGTCGGTCGCTGAGGCCGATGGGGACGATGAGGGTCTCTATCTCGTGGAAGCCGTCCGGACGCTTGCCCAGGACCCGGAGGGTCAGGTTGATCTTGGCGGGCGCGGCGACCTCGATCACGGAGGACCTCCGGAAAATTCGAAATTGATTTGGGCTGCCGCCGCATGCGCGGCGCAGTCGTCTCGCTCCGCTCGGCTCGAAATTCGAAATTCGAAAAAAATGAGGCGCGCGGCAGAGCCCGCGCACCGGGGCGAGAGGTCCGCATGCGAATTTTTCAGTTTTACTGGCTGAAGCATAAGCTCAATTTTGCTGGCGCCGCCGGAACCTGAACCGTACCTGTTGGCTCAATATGACGGCGACCAAAAAGTTAACCCTCGGCCACTCCCCCGATCCGGACGACGCCTTCATGTTCTATGGGCTGGCGGAGAAGAAGGTGGAGACGCGGGGCTATGAGTTCGAGCACATCCTGCAGGACATCCAGACGCTGAACGAGCGGTGTACGCGGGCGGAGCTGCACATCTCCGCCATCTCGATCCACGCGTATGCCTACGTGCTGGAGCATTACGCGCTGCTGCCGTGCGGGGCGAGCATGGGCGACGGGTACGGGCCGATGATTATCGCGCCCTCGCGCGATGGGCTAACCGATCCGGCGTCGGACGATGAGATCCGCGACTGGCTGCGGGCGCGGCTGATCGCGGTGCCGGGAGCGATGACGAGCGCGTACCTGGCGCTGCGGCTGTTCCTGGGGGAATTCGACGCGGAGCAGGCGCCGTTCGACAAGATTTTCGAGCATGTGAGCGCGGGTCTGTCGCATGCGGGGCTGATCATTCACGAGGGGCAGCTTACTTATGCGGCGGAGGGTTTTGTGAAGATACTGGACCTGGGGGAATGGTGGAAGCGCGAGACGGGGCTGCCGCTGCCGCTGGGCGGGAATGTGATCCGCAAGGACATCGCGCCGGAGGAGCGGCCGGTGATCGCGTCGATCCTGCGGGAGAGCATCCGGTACGGGCTGAATCATCGCGCGAAGGCGGTGGAGCACTCGATGCCGCTGGCGCGGGGGATGAACGTGCCGATGGCGGACCAATTCATCGGGATGTATGTGAATGATTATACGCTGGATTATGGTGAGACAGGGCGCAGGGCGATCCATGAGCTGCTGGAGCGGGCGCACGAGGCGGGGATTATCCCCGCGCCGGTGGAACTGGAGTTTGTGGAGTACGAGGCATGAAGGCGATTCGGGTGCATCAGTTCGGCGATCCGTCGGTGATGGTGCTGGAGGAGGCGCCGGAGCCGGTGCCCGCGAGCGGACAAGTGCTGGTGCGGCTTCACGCGGCCGGGGTGAACCCGGTCGAGACTTATATCCGCTCAGGGAAGTATGCGCGGCTGCCGCAGCTTCCGTATACTCCCGGTACGGATGGGGCAGGTATGGTGGAGCAATCGGAAGATGCGGCGATTGCCGCCGGTGCGCGCGTGTTTGTCGTCAATTCGATGACGGGCACTTACGCGGAGAAGACGCTGTGCGAGGCCGGACAGGTATATCCCCTGCCCGATCGTGTGTCGTTCGAGCAAGGCGCGGCGGTCGGCGTGCCTTATGCGACGGCGACGTGGGCGCTCTTTTACCGGGGGCAGGCGCGCGCGGGGGAGACGCTGCTGGTTCACGGAGCGAGCGGCGGCGTGGGGACCGCGGCGCTCCAGCTTGCGCGCGCGGCTGGGATGCGGGTATTCGGGACGGCGGGCACGCCGGAAGGGCTGGAGCTTGTCTTGCGCAATGGGGCGGAGGCGGCGTTCAATCATCGCGAGCCGGGTTACCTGGATAAGATCAAGGCCGCCACGGGCGACGGGCCGAACATCATCCTGGAAATGGCGGCGAACAAGAACCTGGCCCACGACCTTGGGCTCATTGCCATGCACGGACGCGTGGTGGTGATCGGCAGCCGCGGTTCCATTGAGATCGACCCGCGCGCGATCATGGCGCGGAATGCGGATATTCGCGGGGTGATGTTCGCGAGCGCGCCGCTGGCGGAGATTTATCGGCGGATATCGGACGGGCTTGCGGACGGCTCGCTGAATCCAGTTATTGGGACGAGGCTGCCGCTGGGCGAGGCGGCGCGGGCGCATGAGCAAATCCTCTCCTCGTCCGCGCGCGGAAAAATGATCCTGACCATGTGAGCGCACCGGAGATAGCGGCGGAAGAACCGGCGAGCGCCCAAGCCAGGGAACCGAATACCTGGTTTCTCACCCGTTTTCTGCTGCTGCGCTGGCTCGGGTTCGTGTATGCGGTCGCGTTCCTGATCTCCGCGCGGCAGGCGGTGCAGCTCATCGGCTCGAATGGGATCACGCCGGCAAACACGTTCATGGCGTTGGTGCTGGATCACTTCAACGGCGCGCGCGCGCAGGCGGCGTACAATCTTCCATCGTATTTCTGGCTAGGGATATCGGACCACCTGATCGTGGGACTTGCGTGGGCGGGGTTTGCGCTCTCGCTGGTGGTGGTGGCGGGCTATGCGAATTCCATTATCATGGCGGCGCTCTGGTCGCTGTACATGTCGTATGTCCATATCGGGCAAATCTGGTACAGCTATGGGTGGGAAATCCAGATACTGGAGACCGGATTCCTCGCGATTTTTCTTTGTCCGCTGCTCGATCCGCGCCCGTTCTCGCGGCGGCCGCCGCCGGTGATCATCCTGTGGCTTTACCGATGGCTGGGATTCCGGATCATGCTGGGCTCGGGACTGATCAAACTGCGCGGCGACCCATGCTGGCGCGCACTCACCTGCCTTTATAACCATTACCAGACGCAGCCGCTGCCGAATCCGCTCAGCCGGTATCTCCAGTTCGCGCCGCATTGGTTTCAGAAGTTCGGCGTGCTGTGGAATTTTTTCATCGAGCTGATCGTGCCGTGGTTTTCCTTCGGGCCGCGCGTCTGGCGACACATCGCGGGGGCGCTGCTGATCAGTTTTCAATTTATCCTGATCGTGAGCGGGAATCTGGCCTACCTGAACTGGCTGACGATCGTGCCGTTTATCGCCTGCTTTGACGACAGCCTGCTCCGCCATATCCTGCCGCGATTCATCGTCCGGAGGGCGCTGGACGCGGCGGTCGACCCGCTGCCGGACCTTCCCTACAAGGCAGCCTCCGGCTGCGTGGCGTTGCTGGTGGCGTGCCTGAGCGTCATGCCGACGCTCAATCTCTTCTCGGGTCACCAGGTGATGAATGGGAATTTCGATCCGCTCGACCTGGTGAATACTTATGGCGCGTTCGGCACGGTGGGGCAGGAGCGGCCGGAAATCATCTTCGAGGGGACGAGCGACGACTTGATTACTTCGCACACGCAGTGGAAGGCGTATGAGTTTCCCTATAAGCCCGGCGATCCGATGCGCCGTCCGCCGATCATCACGCCTTATTATGGCCGGCTGGACTGGCAAATCTGGTTCGCGGCGATGTCGAGTCCGCAGGAGTATCCGTGGACGCTCAATTTTGTGTGGAAGCTGCTGCACAACGATCCGGGGACGCTGTCGCTGCTCGCGAACAATCCATTTCCGGATGCGCCGCCGCATTACATCCGCGCGCGATTGTATAACTATGAGTTTGCGCCGCCGGGCCAGGCCCAATGGTGGAACCGGCAATTGCTCGGAGACTGGCTGCCGCCGCTGGAGGTGAGCGATCTGCAGGATATCATCCAGTCACAGCCGTGGCTGGGGGAGGAATAAATACGGGTAATGTGGTAAGCGGGGCGACCACGACTTACAGTGGACGGACCAAGGGGAGTCTGAATTAGGGCGGAGTTGCGGGAATGCAGTGGGTGGAGGGGGTGATCGAAAAGGGATGCGATTGGCACGGGCCAGAGAAGGGAGACTCTCAACGATTGGGGTGATTGTTCCCCCGACTTCACTTTCCTCTGGGAATGAACCCGGGAACGCCGGTCTCCACGACGGCATTGAACCTCATACGCGTCTTGATTCCCTCCTTGATCTCCTGCATCGCGTCTTCGGGAAGGGCGGAGACGTCAAAGTTTTCATGGAGCCGACTGGGAGTCTTTGAGGTGGTCAAGAGCGCCGTTCCGCGTTGAATCGCCCAGGCGAGCGCGACTTGGGCCGGAGTTTTGCCGACCCGATTGGCGATAGCGGTGATGACGGGATCCGCCAGCAAGTTGGGCTCGCTACTATGACCCAGCGGGGCGAAAGCTTGTAGTACGATTCCATTCTTTCGGCAATAGTTTAAAAGGTCCCATTCCGGGAGATACGGATGGGATTCGACATGAACAACCGCCGGCTTGATGGTCGCGGCTTCAAAGATATCCTTCACCTTTTCCAGGCCGACGTCGGATAATCCGATCGCTTTGCACTTGCCCTCGCCCACCAGTTCCTCTAACGCCCCCCATGTGTCTATCAGCTTCACACTTCTGTCATAGATCACATTGCCGTTCGCGTCTCTCGGGTCTTGAACGTCCCCAGGTTGGAAGGCGAAAGGGGTGTGGATGAGATAGAGATCAAGGTAGTCGATCTGGAGCCTCCTGAGGCTTGCCTCAAAGGCCGGTTTGACGCGCTCAGGGCGATGATTGGTGTTCCAGAGTTTTGTGGCGACAAACACATCCTCTCGTTTGATCTTCCCCTCCTTGAATACCTCATTCATCGCTTCGCCGACCTCTTTCTCAGTCCGATAACGTTCCGCAGTGTCGAGCCCGCGAAATCCTGCCTCCAGCGCGGCCTTGGTCGCATTTTTGGTTGCGATGGGGTCGGGAATGAGCGTTCCGAAACCGAGCGCCGGGATCGCGCCGGACCCGTTGTTGAGGGCCAACTTCGTGTAGCGAAGATTGTCGGTTTCGATCATAAAAGGAGCGTATGATATGGAGCGTATGCGGTCAAGCCCATGGGGTCATATCTGAGCGGGCAGCATTAAGGAGCAACTGTTACATGTCGAGACGTGCCCCCATGCGCCCGGACTCTCACGCTAGAGGTGCTTGATGGACCGCTTTCGGAAGGGCGAACGGCGATTTAATGCTTCCCCTTTTCGGGTTTCCAGTTTCGACTCTGGCCCGCCATGAACGCTTCCCAAATTCACCTGATTGCCGCCGGCTGGTCGCTCTTGATCGTCCTGCTGACGATGTTCTGGTTCTTTACCCTGCGGCGGCTGGAGGTGATCCTGAGGGAAAGGCTTGCGGCGACCCGCTCGCATCAATCGATCTCCGGCCTGAAGGATATGTTAGCCTTCTTACTCCGTGGGAATTTCAAACAGACGGGCGATGACCGGCTGGTGGCTGTGTGCGGGAAGTTGCGAAAGCTGCTGTACGGGTATCTTGGGTGCCTCGGAGGTTATATTGTTTTTCTAATAATATATTACCGAAGATATTGATCTCGTTTTACTTGTCGATTCTTAGATATCGGGCAGCACAAACGAGCCGTCCAGGAATTCGCCGGCTTCGTTGATCAGGTCCGGGTAGAGGATATCGGGTAGGACCTCGACGGCGAATATCTCCTGCACAATGCCCTCAAACCGCAAAAAGGCGATGATGCGGCCCGTGCGGATATCGACGGCCCAGACGCCGCAGCTTCGCTCCTCCGAGGCGACGGGGATGCCGCTGAAGATGGCGGTCTCGCGCACCTGAGAGAGGCCGATGAAGGCGATATTGCGGTAGAAATCCATGCCGCGGGTGAAGCCGGGGAGCTTGGCAACGACCTCGGTCTTGCCCGTGGCGAGATCGGCGGCGGAAAGCGAGCCGATGCCGGACTCGAGAATCCAATCCCGCCCGGCGTAGCGGCGGGGCGAGTGGGGCATGCACATCCCCGTGAGGACGGGTTCGCCGGAGTCGACGTCGAGGAGGCAGCCGCCATCGGTCTTGTGCTCGCGCCAGCCGCCGGGGGTATCGGACCTGCCGAGGCAGGAGACGAATTTTACCCGCCCGTCGATAATGGCCATGCCGTTCAAGTGGCATCGGTCCTCCGCGGCGAGCTGGCTGACGAAGGGCGGGCGCCAGCGGGGGACGAAGCTGTGCAGATCATCGAAGGTGCAAAGGCACGAGAAGCGCGTATTGACGGCCCAGAGCTCGCCGCCGACCCATCCGATCTCGTGGATGCGGATATCGCCGGTGATGTGGCAGCCGCGCGGGAGAAAGGCCGCGTCGTGGCGATCCTTGGGCGGGAGCTTTGGGGCGACGGCGGGCTGGTTGAAGAAATGCCAGACTTCGTGCCGTGTGCCGATGGCGAGGCGCCCGGCGCCGGGATCGTAGGCCAAGCCCATCGGGCTGTAGAAATCGCGGAAGTGCGTATTGAGCGCGTCGCCATCGGCGCGCACGACGATCAATTTGCCGGCCTGGTAGGTCGAGACGAGGAGCGTGATGCGGAGCTCGCGGAGCAGGTCGGGAAAATTGCTGGTGTGGCTGCTGGTGAATGCCTGCTCTGGCGGCTGCTCCGTGGCCTGACCGGGGGGCTGATCGGCAGACTGCTCCGGGGCGGGTGCATCTGGCTTCGTTTCGCTTTCCATGCAGGGCAAACCAGACGCGAGCCCGCGCATTCCTGCAACCGCGAAATGCGCGGCCGGCATCTTTGGAGAACAATGCAGGCCGCCGCAATGGCAAGCAGGCCGCGGGTGGACGGCTCGGGAACGCCCACGATTGCCATGCTCGAGTAGGAGTCACCGGCGGCGTCCGCGGTGAGGTCGAAATCGAATTGCAAGTCATGCGTTCCGCTTGTGAGTACGCCGAGATCGAGCACGTGATCGTCGAAGTACGAATTAGCGGCGCCGAGGGCGGTGAAGCTCTGATCCAGGAAGGTCGTGCCATCCTCGAGGATTTTGAAATCGAGGGTCTGGAAGCCGCTGCCCGTGGCGAGAGGATCGCCAAGACCGACAAAGAGCGGGTCCCCGCTCAACGAAGTGCAGTCAATGGTAAAGGAGACCCGGCTGGTGAAGGCAAGCGCACCTGTGCCGCCGCCGGTCACATAGCCGCCTTCCATCGCCATCAAACCGAGGACGTCCTGCGAGTTTGGGAATCTTGCCGAGAGATTGGGGTTGCCCTGGAGGGCGTTGCTTACGTCCGCGGAGAGGGGCAGGCCGGTGGCGTATGCGGCTGACTGGAACCCGCTCGCGAGCGATTGCGCGGGAGCCGCTGTTGCCACGGTGGCCCGCGACTCTGTGGCGCTGGTGCCGCTTACGGGGGCGGTCGAGAACGCCTGGACGGACTCGATGATGCCTCCGGTGGAATTGGCGGTGGCCGAGGCTGTGCCGCTCACGCCCATTCCGGTTGCGTCAGCCTGGGCAGTCGCGCCCGTGGCATCCGCGGTCGCAGTGCCGCCGCCGGGTTCGAAGGCGGAGTATCCATCGCCTCCCTCAGCAGTCGCGCTTACCATCACCACTCCTCCGCCGTAGCCGTAGCCGGTCGCGGTTGCGTTGCCGCCATTGCCATTGGCGCCGCCGCCCTGCGCCTGGCCGCCCATGCCGCCGATCGCGCTGACGGTTACATTGACTGGCAATGAGGCTTCGTTGCTGCCGGTGACGGTCGCGGTCGCGTCGCCGCCATTGGCGGCGTTGCCCGCGCCCGCGGAGAAGCCGCCGTATGGGAGGATCACGCCTCCTGCAACGCTGCCGCCAGCGCCTCCCTGCACAAAGAGCCGCGCATCGACGCTGCTCGCGCCGAGGGCGATTCCCGCCGCGGTCGCGGTGATGTTACCGCCCGCTCCCGCTGCGACGACTCCGGTCTCGGCGTCGCTGCCGTACGCATCGCCCCCCGGGCCGCCCTGGATGATACCGTCATCGGTATCGATAGCGATGTTATCGCCGCTGCCGGTTGTCGTCGCGTTCAGGGTCGCTGTGAAATTTCCACCCGCTCCGCCGGTCGCGCCATTGAACCCATAGCCGCCCGCGCCGCCGCTGCCGCCGGGGTAAAGCGAAATACCGCCGCTGCCGCTCGATCCGGTGAGAAGGACATTACCGATCTGCCCGGAGCCGCCGCTGCCGGAGGTATTGTTCTGGTCGCCGCCGGTCCCGCCGATGGCTGAACCGGAGAGGCTCAAGGCGCTGCTGAAGCCGGTGGCGGCGGTGTTCACGCTGAGAATGGTGGAGGCTGATCCGGAGACCCCGATTGTGCCGTCGTTCGCGGCGCCGCCTGAGCCGCCGTAGGCATCCTGCGTCAGCGAGAGGGCGCCGCTCGTGTAGCCGCCCACGGCGTTATCGAGCACTTCGCTCGCGCCGGTTCCGGAGTTGCCGTTACCGCTCGTGGAGGTCACGGCGGTGCCAACGCTTACGTCGCCGCCATTCCCGCCAGTGGCCTGGCCGATGACCGTGACGCTGCCGCCGGCGCTCGATCCTGTGACCGATCCCAGCGTTGCCACCGCGCCATTGCCCGCGCTGCCATTGCCCGGCGTGAAGACTCCATACCCGGCTAACGACACATCGACGACGCTGCCGCCATTGCCGCCCTGGATATTGACGCTCACGTTTACGGGACTGTTCCCGTGGGCGATGCCCGCCGCGCTGGCCGAGGCCGCGCCGCCGTTGCCGGCGAGGGTGACGGTCGAGGTGCTGGTCCCCGTCACGCTGCCGCCCGTGCCGCCGAAAGCGGTTAAGGGGGTTGAATCGATATTCACCGCGTTGCCGCTGCCGCTCGTGACCGCGAGCAATGATTCGCTGAAGCTTCCTCCCGCGGCGCCGCTTGCTCCAAGGATGCCATAGCCGCCGGTGCCGCCGTCGCCAGTGGGGTCGAGGGTCACGCTGCCGGTGGCGCTTGAGCCCGTCAGGCTCACGTTGCCGGGGGCGCCGGCTCCGGACGTGCCGGTGAGGTACTCGCGGTTTCCGCCGTTACCGCCGCCGGCTTCGCCGTTCAGCATCAATATGCCGCTGCCGCCGGTGTTCGCGGTATTCACGTTTAGAATGGTGGATGCGGAACCGGATAATCCCACCGTCCCGGTGTCCACGGAGCCGCCCGCGCCGCCGATGGCGTTCTGCGTCAGCGTGAGGGCGCCGCTTGTGTAGCCGCCGACGGCGTTGTCGATGACCTCGCTGGCGCCCGTGCCTCCGTTTCCGTTGCCGCTGGTCGACGTGACATAAGTGCCCAGGCTGACCGAGCCGCCGCTGCCGCCGGTCGCCTGCGCGGTCACCGCTACCATTCCAGACCCGCTGCTGCCCGTCACGGCGCCCAAGCTGGCCAGGCCGCCCGCGCCCGCGTTGCCGTTGCCGGCCTTGAAAGTTCCATATCCGGCGAGGGTCGCGCCCGCGACGGCCCCGCCATTGCCGCCCTCGAGGTAAAGGTTGATCGACACGGAGCCGCTGGTCGCGGCGGCCCCGAAGGCGCTCCCGCTGGCGATGCCGCCATTGCCGGCGACGACGTTGTGTCCGGAGCCGCTGTTGATGATGCCGCCGCCATTGCCCGCGGTTACCAACTGGGATTGGCCGTTCATTTGCACCGACGGATTGCCGCCGGTGCTAACAGCGACGAGAGTCTCGCTGAAATTTCCCCCCGCGCCGCCATCGGCCCCGCTGACGCCGAAGCCGCCGATCCCGCCGCCGCCGTTGCTCGTCTCCGAGATGCCACCCGTTGCGCTGGTGGCTGTGACGATTACCGTTCCCGTGCCGCCGGCCGCGCCTGTGCCGGAGGAAGCGACTGCATAACCGCCATTGCCGCCCGAAGCCTGGACGCTGAGGTTCAGCAATTGACTCCCGCCTGTATTGGCGGTGTTCACGTTCAAAACTGCCGAGCCATTGCCCGCCGCACCGCCGCCCGGCGCGCCCGCGCCGATGCCCCCGGAGCCGGCATCCGCCTGCTCGTTAAGGTCAAGATTTCCCGAGGTGTAGCCGCTGACTGCATTCGTGAGCGATTCGCTGCCACCCGCGCCACCGGCGCCGGTGTCGCCGGCGGTGACGTTTCCGCCGCTGCCACCACTGACCTGGCCGGTTACATCGACCTCGGTTCCAACGGTGCTGGTGCCGCTTACCTCTCCGAGCGACCCGACACCGCCCGCGCCGCCATCGACGCCGGAACCACCCGAGCCCGCGTAAGAGAGCGCCTGGATGGTCACCCAGCCGCTGCTGCTATCGGCGGTATCGGTTGCGGTTGAATTGCCACCCGCGCCGCCCGCGCCGACCGTGCCGGTGGTCGAGCCGGAGCCGCCCGCGCCGCCAGTCCCACCCTCTCCGCCCTTTGCCGTCGCATAATTGGTGATATCTCCCGCGGTGGGATCCGTATTGCCGGCGGTTGCAGTCCCCGCCGCGCCATTGGCGCCCGCGCCGCCTGTGCCGCCGGTGCTGCCACTATGGGTGACGCCGCTTCCGCCGTTGCCGCCATTACCGCCGGTGGCGGAAGCGGCATTGCTCGGGTCCGCGCTTACCGCGGTGGCCGTCACGGGATTGGAGGAACCGTTGGTGGCCGCGCCGGGAGCGCCGCCATTCGCGCCTGTGCCGCCGGCCCCATTGGTGCCGGTAGTGCCGGTCTCAGTGTCCGTGGTCTGGGCCCCAGCCGTGCGGCAATCCGCCACGCAGATTGCCAGGAGGAGAAGACACGCCAGCCCAAGACATTTCATCGACGAAAAGGAAAGCAGCCTTTGCGCCGAACGGTATTTTATTCTGGCGCGGACTAAAAGACGGTGAAGAAAGATATTATACAATAGATATAACAATTAGTCCAGCCTCGCTAAGTGCGGATTTTGACAAACAGCAACCGTTTCCGGCAGACTGGAGCCCAGCCTGACACAGGAATTGCTTCTCACGTTTTCCATGGCCCACTTACTTCGTGTTGCGCGATGCCGTGTCCCTCTCTGGGCCGCAGTATTCGCCCTTTGCTTCGCCGCGGCGGCGCCGGCGCGGGCATTGGTCATTGATGCCACCTTTGAAAGCTCCGTGACCAGTGCCACGGACGCGGCGGAGATCGAGTCCGCTTTCGATGACGCGGCGCAGTACTACGAGGATACGTTCACCAATAAGATTACGATCAATATCAGTGTAACATCGGAGGCCGGCACCGGCATCCTGGGCGAGAACGAGGAGGAGTTCGAGAATGTCTATACTTACTCGCAAGTAAAGAGCGCGCTGGATGCGGATCCCTACTTTACCGCGCTTACCACCCTGCCGGCCAGCAATCCGACGGGCAGCAGCCAGTATTGGATCACCAATGCGGAGTCGAAGGCGCTCGGATTGTTGTCGCCCAACGCCTCGGAAACGGACGGGATCTTCGAATTCGGCGCGGGGTGGGATTACGATTTCAATCCATCGGACCGGGCAGTGTCGGGCGAGGTGGATTTCATCGGCGTGGCCGAGCACGAAATCTCGGAGATCATGGGACGCATCGGAATCCTGGGGCAGCAGGAGACGTCCGGTACGACGATTTATGCGCCTTACGATCTGTTCCGGTATACCGCGCCCGGAGTCCGCAACATGTCCGTAACCGGGACGGGCGTCTATTTCTCACTCGATGGCGGCGACACCGACCTGGATAACTTCAACGGGCCGGGCGATGAAGGCGATTTGCAGGATTGGGCCACAACGACCCCTTACACTGCGGATTCTTATAATGCGTTCGTGCAGTCGGGTTACGAAAACAGCATTACGCCCGTGGACATGACGGCGATGGAAGTGCTGGGCTATGAGCCGGTGCCGGAGCCGGGAGGGCTCGCATGGGTGGGATTTGGAGCGGCAGCGCTCCTGTACGCGGCGAGGAGAGGGCGTGGCGGCCGTGGATCACAGGCCGGCGTCCACAGGGCTCACCAGCGCCTGCCCCATCCGCCCCCACCCCACCGGTGGTAACCGCCCGCGACCACGACCGGGCCGTAATACGCGCCGCCGTAGTAGTAGTTATAGGGGTAATAGGGATACGGATAAGGCGGCGGCGCATTCGAGCCCGGGCCGTAAGCCTGAGGAGCCGAAGTGGAAAGCATGTAGGAAATCACATCGTCGCTCACCCCGGCCGAGCGCAACCGGGCGACATCGGCCTTCCCGAGCCGGTACGCAGTGTCTGTCTCGTCGATATAATGAATGATCAAATCCGACGGCACGCCGCATTGGGAAAGGACAATGATGTCCTGAAGGTAAAGCGGATCGCCGTTGCCCATCTTCTGAATGAGGCCCTGGGGCACACCGTGCTCGACCAGCACCTGGCGATCCCGATGGCCGATGGTCGCGCAGCCCGCGATAAGGATGGGGATGAGAAGCAAAACGAGGAGACGAGGACTTTTCATAGCGGGACTGGCCAAAACGATAAGCGGGGTTTCGGGCAAAGGCAAAGACTCAAAGCTTCATTTCCGCGGATGCGAGCAACCGCAGGAAGTCGTCGGGAGTCTTCGCCCGGCGCAGGCGGCTTTTGATCGCGGCGGTCCTAAAGATGCGCGTCATCGCGCCGATGATGCGCAAATAATCGGCGGCCAGAGCCAGTGGCACGCCGATGACGAAGATGAAATGGACCGGTAACTCCACGCCCGGCACGACAATGCCCCCCTTCGAGCGGCCCGCGCTCATAACCATTTGGGAGACGCTGTCGGTGCGGGTGTGGGGGATGCAAATTTCGGCGCCCCCTTCGGCGGCGAGGCAGGGCTGCTTCGTCAGGAGGCCGTCGTAAAATGCCTGCCAATCCTTGACGCGCGGGTCGTTCTTGAGCAGCGAGGCGACGCGCTCGATGGCTTCGCCCTGGTTTGCGGCCTTCAGGTCCAGGTCGATGTGCTCCGGATGGAGGATGTCGTCGATGGTGATCACAGGGCCGTCCCGCTCCACTTCAACTTTTGCCGCAGAACCTCGAAGAACGAGACATCAGGAAGCACGGCCAGAGGCATGCATTGCTTCGCCTGGCGCACGTAAACCATATCGCCGCCGGTGATGGCAATGGATTCCTGTCCATCGACGGTAAGGTAAATTTCCCCCTGCCCCTCGCACGGGCTGACGACGATGGTCGAGCGATCGCTGAAAATCAGGGAGCGATTGGTGAGGACGTGCGGGCAGATGGGCGTGACGGCGAAGACGCCGCAATCGGGCGTAAGGATTGGACCGCCGGCAGCGAGCGAGTAAGCGGTTGAGCCGGTGGGCGTGGAGATCACAAGGCCGTCGGCGTTGTATTCGGTGAGCGCCGCGCCATCGATCGAGGTCTGGAGCCGGATCAGGCGTGAGAGGGCGCCGCGGCTGATGACGGCATCATTAAGGCCAATGCGCCGGGCGATAGTCGTATCGCCGCGCCGGACCTCGACCTCGACGAGGATGCGACTTGTGGTCACATAACCGCGCGAGACAATGCAGCGGGCCGCCTGCTCGATAGCCGTCGAGCTGACGCCGGTCAGGAAGCCGAGCGAACCGAGATTGATGCCGAAGATCGGCTTCAGGTTCTCCCCCATGTCGTGGACCACCTGAAGAATGGTCCCGTCGCCGCCGAGCGCCACGATGATTTCGCACGCCTCGGCCAGCTCGCGCACGCTTTCGCCGTCGGGCAGGCTCATCATTTCCGCGGTGCGCGCCTCGATGCGCACACTGGCGCCCAGCATCTCGAATTCGTCCCGCAGGCGATTCGCCACATCGAGCGCTCCGGCCTTGCCGGTGTGCGCCACCAGGCCGATCAAGGGCGCAGACATGCCAGGAATTCCTTGTTCCCTTCCGCGCCGGTGATGGGCGAGTCGATCACGCCCTCCCATTTCCGGCCCAGCGTGCCGGTGACAAAATCGCGAATCCTGCCGACCGCAGTCTCGTGGCCCGCCGGGTCGCGCACGATGCCGCCTTTGCCCACTTCATTTTTCCCGAGTTCGAACTGCGGCTTGATCAGCGCAAGGATCACACCCGTTGGAGTTAGCACCTCGAAGGCGGGTGGCAAGATCAAAGTCAGCGAGATGAAGGAGACATCGATGGCGCAAACGGCGGGCGCCTCGGGAATGTCCGCGCGCGTAAGGTGGCGAGCGTTCAATTTCTCGCGGACGACCACGCGCGGGTCGCTGCGGATTTTCCAATCGAGCTGGCTGTGGCCTACGTCGAAGGCGTAAACCTTCGCCGCGCCGCGCTGGAGCAGGCAATCGGTAAAGCCGCCGGTGGAAGCGCCGATGTCCAGGCATACGGCGCCGGTGGGATCGATGCCGAAAGCGTCGAGGGCAGCCTCGATCTTGAGCCCGCCGCGGCTCACATAGCGCAGGCCGCTCTTGACGGCGATGTCCGCATCCTCGGGCACCTGGGCGCCCGGTTTATCCATCCGATGACCGGCTACCATGACTTCGCCGGCCATGATGGCCCGCTGCGCCTTTTCGCGGCTCGGGAATGAGCCGCGGGCCACCAGGAGGGTGTCGAGGCGTTGTCTGGGCGCTTTCAACCTGCGAAATAATGGCTTGCGCCGCCGGGCGTTTCAATTGATTAACCACCTCCCCGCCATGGCCAGCCCCGAGTTGAAAGAATCGATCAAGGAAATGATGGTCGAGAACCTGATGCTCCGCACGCCGAAAGAGGAGATCGGAGACGATCTGCCGCTGTTCGGTCCCGAGGGGCTGGGCCTGGATTCCATCGACGCGCTGGAACTGGTGGTCTCGCTCGAGAAGCGCTTTGGGGTCAGCGTGCCGAACTCCGACGTGGCGCGGAATGCGCTGGCGACGGTCGAGACCATCGCGGATTACGTCGAGGCGCACAGGGCGACGCTGTAATATCTGCCCGCGATTCAGTAATCCCCTTCCATCTGCGTCAGCCTGCGGAACCACTCCGCATCGCTCAGCGCGGCGGGGATGTGTACTTCGTGGCTGGCGCAGAAGCCGAGGTCGCGAAGCAGGCCGTCGCCAATGTCGTAAATCCAGCCATGCACGGTAACGTCCTGGGAGCGCTTCCATGCGGCTCGAATGATTGGCGTGTTGCAGACGTTGAGCGTCTGCTCCAGGACATTCAACTCGCACAGCCGGTCATTGCGTTTCGAACGCTCCGGGATTGCATCGAGCGCCTCTTTATGCCGATCGCGCAATTCCCTGATCGGGGCGATCCATTCGTCCACGAGACCGAGTTTATGACCTTCCAACGCCGCCCCGACGCCGCCGCAGCCGTAGTGGCCCACGACGATCACGTGGCGGACCTTCAGCACATCGACGGCGAACTGGATTGCCGAGAGGCAATTGAGATCGGACGGGATGACCAGGTTCGCCACGTTGCGATGGACGAAGATTTCGCCCGGCAAGAGGCCGACGATTTCCGTGGCCGGCACGCGGCTGTCGGCGCAGCCGATCCACATGTATTGCGGCGCCTGCTGGCGGGTCAGCGTGGCGAAAAAGCCGGGGCGCTCCTTGTTGACCTTCGCCGCCCAGCGCCGGTTGGCTTCGAATAATTCGGGAAGACTCTTCATGGCGCGGGAGCCGGCTTGCGCCCGGTGATTTCGAGAAATGGGGGCAGCTCGGCCATGATGGTCTTGAATAACTCAAAATCGACCTGCTGCTGCCCGTCGCTCAATGCCTCGGCCGGATTGGGATGGACCTCAACGAGCAATCCGTCCGCCCCCATGGCGACCGCGCCGCGGCAGAGCATGCGCACGAGATCGGCGCGGCCCGCGCCCTGGCTGGGATCGACGATGACCGGCAGGTGCGATTCCTTTTTCGCGATGGCCACGGCGGAAAGGTCGAGCGTATTGCGGGTGTAGGTCTCGAAGGTGCGGATGCCGCGCTCGCACAGGAGCACGTTCGGGTTGCCCTCGGCGAGGATGTACTCGGCGCCGAGCAGCCACTCCTCGATGCGCTCGCTCATCCCACGCTTGAGCAGGATTGGCTTGCGGCTGCGGGCGGCCTCGATGAGCAATTGATAATTCTGGGAGTTGCGCGTGCCGATTTGCAGGATATCGGCGGTGGCGGCAACGTGCTCGACGTCCTGCTCGCTCAGTACCTCGGTGATGATCTTCAGGCCCGTCTCGCGGCGCGCGAGGGCGAGCATATCGAGGCCGGGCTTGCCGAGACCTCGGAATTCGTAAGGAGAGGTGCGGGGTTTATAGGCGCCGCCCCGCAATACCGTGGCGCCCGCGGCCTTGACCGCGCGGGCAGTGGCGAGCAACTGCTCCTCGCTCTCGACCGAGCATGGACCGGCCATCATGCAAAAATGCGGGCCGCCAATGAGGACACCGTCAACATTGACGATGGTGTCCTGGGGGCGGGACTCGCGGCTGGCGAGCTTGTAACGCTTCTGGACGCGGAGGACGTTCTCGACCTGCGGCAGGGCCAGGAGGGACTCGAGCGTGTGATGGGTGCGCTCGTCGCCGATGGCGGCGACGACGCTCTGCTCGGTCCCGAAGATCGGGCGCGCCTCGTAGCCGAGCTTGCGCACCTCCTCGATGACTTCGTCAATTTTTTCGCGCGGCGTATTGGGCCGGATGACAATGATCACGAGAGCCTTGTAGCCATTGGCCGCGGGGCCATGCGAGGGAAAACTCGGCGGGCCCGCTACCCCCTCCGTCAATTTTCTCTGGCGCAGGCCCTCCCGGCCATGAATGCTCGCTCCATGGCAGATTTTACCGCGGGCGGAATTTCCGCCCTGCCCACCAAGGCCAGGTCCATCGGCGACCCCGAGTTTGACGAACGCATCCGGGCGCTGGTCGGGGACTGGGGATGCAACCGGTCGTGCGACCTGATCCAGGAGATGATCGTGACCGCCCTGAAGATGGGGCGCGAGAATATCTCCATTGCGGACCTGAAGCTGTTCAACCGGGCGCTGCGCGAATTGCGCTACGCGGCCCGCGTATTCGCCCCTTACGCCGCGTTCAAGAAGGTGGTCGTATTCGGCTCGGCGCGCACGCCGCCATCAGATGCCTCGTTCATTGCCGCCGAGGAATTTGCGCGGAAGATGGTCGCGCTGGATTACATGATCATCACGGGCGGAGGCGATGGCGTCATGGGCGCGGCGCAGCGCGGCGCCGGGCGGGAGCGGTCCTTCGGGCTCAATATCCGCCTGCCATTCGAGCAGCGCGCCAATGACGTGATCGAGGGCGACGAGAAGCTGATCAACTTCAACTACTTCTTCACGCGCAAATTGAATTTCGTGAAGGAGACGCACGCGGTGGCGCTTTTCCCCGGGGGCTTCGGCACGATGGACGAATGCTTCGAGGTATTGACGCTCATGCAGACGGGCAAGGGGCGCATCTTCCCGCTGGTGTTGATCGATTCGCCCGGTGGCAATTATTGGAAGACATGGTTCGCGTTCCTGAGTGAGTACCTGTTGAAGCTGGGAATGATCGGCGCAACCGATCTCACGCTCTTCAAGATGACCGACAGCGTCGATGCGGCCATCGAGGAGATCGTGCGGTTTTACAAAAACTTCGTTTCCTACCGCTGGGTGGGCAAGCGGATGGTCGTGAGGATGAACAAGCAGCTTCCCCCTGAGGCCATTGAAAAGATGAATGTGGATTTTGCGGACATCCTGCTCCAGGGCCGGATCGAACAAGGCGCCGCGCTGCCCGAGGAAAAGAACGAGCCGGAACTGGCCGGCCTGCCGCGGCTGATCCTGACGCCGGATCAGCGCCGCTACGGACGCATCCGGCAAATGATCGATGCGGTGAATGCGTGAATTGAAATTCGGAACTAGTCCCTCGGGATTACCAGTACCATTCCCACCTTCAATTTCACTGATCCGCCCAGCTTCGTAATGTTCGCGTCGCGGATATCGTGCCAGCGGGCGGATGTCTTGTAGAACATCCGCGAGATGGAGCTGAGAGTGTCGCCCGGCTGCACCTCGTAAGTTCGCGAGCCGGATGGGACTGGATCCGCGCCGCGGGGATGCCCGGCCATTTCGTTGACCATCGAGGTGCGGAGGTCCGTCAATTCCTTGCGCAGTTCGTCGATCTGCTGTTGGAGGTCGATGTTCTGGTTTTTCAGCCGCGCGGCGTCCTGTTGCGGCATGAAGTTTCCCTTCGAGAGAATGTTCACGAGCTTGAACTCGTCCTGCTCCGCGAAATTCTTCGCGTCGCTCGCGTGCTCGCCGTCCGGCTCCAGCGCCAGGTAGCGCCGGAAGTGATCGAGCGCGGCGACGGCATCGTCCAGCTTGTCGTCGAAAAGGAGCGCCATGTCGTAGTGCGCCTCGGCGGTCTTGGCGGTCCCGTCCAGGGACTCCTCGTACCATTGGATGGCGGCCTGGTAATCGCCCTCCTTTTCCTTCTCGCGCGCCCTGTCGAGCGCGTCTCCGCTCTTTTGGCTGAAGAGGCGGTCGCAGCCGGCGAGCATCGGGCAAAGCATGCCGGCGAGGAGCAGGCGCGCGATGGGAGCAATGGGAAATGGAGCCTTCGAGTCCATAATTCAGCCTGAGCGCCGAGGCCGGCGATCAAACGGCGGCGGGCTCGGAGAGTTCCATCGTTCCCTTGAATTTGGATGGCTCCTCTTCGACTCCGAAATGGTTCGCGTATAACTCGGCGATCCGCGCCATCTCATCCTCCGCGAGCGGAGGACAATCGGGCGCGGCGGCAAATTCCCGGAGCTGCTCCTCGTTGTAAATATTCGGCAGGGTCGAGGCCACACGGTCATCCGCGAGCAGCCAGAGCAGCGCGGCCTGGCCGAGCGTGCGGTCCGCGCTCTCCAGGAAGCGCAATTGCTCCACCTTCCTGACGCCATTGAGCAGCCACGAGCGCGGGCGGTGCGAGCGATGGTCGTTCGGCGGGAACGTGGTTTCGGCGTTATATTTGCCTTCGAGCATCCCCGAGGAATGAGTCACGCGGATGAGGAACATCGTGTCCTTGCCGGCTTCTTCCGCGGCGGCCTGCATGCGCCGGCCCGGGTGTTGCTCGAGCATGTTATAGATGTGCTGCACGCTCGCGATTTCGCGCTCGCGAATGGCGTTGACCCCTTCATAGAGCCATCCGATCGCCGGGCCGAGCGCGATGCCGTAATGATGAATTTTGCCCTGCCGCTTCAGCGCATCGAGGGTATTCCAGACAGCGTCGTCATAGACCTGCTCCATGCGGATGTTGTGAAGCTGCAGAAGGTCGATGCGGTCCGTCTTCAGCCGCTTGAGCGCGGCATCCGTGGCGCGCACGAGCGCGTCGGGCGAAAAATCCTGCGGGATCTCCCGCTGCCCGCGCCCGCGCTGCTCGCCGTGGTTGACAAAGTCGTAGCCGATCTTGGTGGCGATGACGATCTCATCGCGATGCGTCGGGAAGGCTTTGGCGATGTACTCTTCGCTCAAGCCGTTGCCATAGGTGTCCGCCGCGTCGAAGAGCGTGACGCCGAGGTCGAAGGCCTTGTGCATGAGCGCGAGCGCCTCGCCTTCCGTGTAGTTGCCCCACCAGCCGGTGGAGAGCGTCCAGAGGCCGAAGCCCACCTCGCTGACGGTCAAATCGGTATTGCGGTACGTCCGGAATTTCATGGGGATATCATGCTCCCCGCTCCGCCGGCAGGCAAGCCCGGCTCGCGGCGCATCCGGATGGGGAATCCGCGGTAGCGTTATTGCTGCTGCAACTGGCGCGCGTCATATATGCTCCAGTCGGCCGCATTGCCCGACGGGTCCAGCGACGAAATGCCGCCCGAGGTCGCGCCGCCCCTGCCCACATCCCGCCCTTGCAGGTTCGACGAATTCTCGAGCGCCACGGTGCCGCCGGATTTTCCGCTCGTGCTCGCGCATCCGGCAAGTCCCGCCGCGGCCAGCGCGATGGCGGTCGCGACAGCCAGCATCCGATAAGTCTTCATGGTTCGAATATACTCCACTCCATTATTCGCGCCTGTGCCCCTAAAAGCGCTTGCCCGATCCTATCCCCCTTCCTGCAAAAAAGATGGGCCTGCTCGGATTCGAACCGAGGACCAAGGGATTATGAGTCCCCTGCTCTAACCGCTGAGCTACAGGCCCAAGTGGCTATTGCCGTGCACCTTCCAGTTGCACCAATATGGATGCTTGCCGCTTTCGCGGTTGTTTTCTGCGGTCAAGCTCGCAAACTGCGCAGGACCGTGAATGCCCGGGAGAAAACGAAGGAGCAAAACCTGGTCCGGCATGGCAAATCGGGAAGGTACTATGCCCCCCTGGCTACCGGCGGTAAAGAGGTTTGGAATATCTTTCGCGCCACCCGCTTCTTCATTGCAACGGCGCGGCTGGCGGAGTTTGCTTTATCCGGTCGTAACTCCATGACGTTCGAAACATCGTTATCCCCCCACCCCATGAAAACATGCCTCCACGCGGCTTTATTTCTAATACTCATCTCGACGCTAAGAGCCGAATTCGGTTCCGATAACGGCCCGTCGGACTCGGACGATTTGTCGGACGATTTGTCGGACGGTCAGTCCAAGATTCTTCAGATCTCAGCCACCATCGATGGAAGCGACCGAATCGTTTTTTCCGGCCAGACCGTAAGGCTCGAACACAAGTACTGGGACATGCCTAGGAATATTAAGTTCGACGGCAAACCATGGACCGATCTTTCGCACACTCCGCCCGGTTGGAGCGATATTGCCGCTCATTTGGACTTAACCAAGGCCCACATCATCAGTCGGAGGGGAAGAGATGTGATTGCACTCGAAACCACGCGCAGAGGTTTTGATTTATACTTTTGCGATTCCCCCAACGGCGCCGCTGATTACTCCGTCACAATCTCGATCCCACAACGCGACTAAGCCTCTCGTATGGCTGACGGCCCATGCGGGGCCGGCGCCACTCACCGGAAATCATGGAGGCAAACGGCGCGTGGGCGCGCTCGGCCACGAGCAATTGCACGGAGTCTTTGGATATCTATTCAACCACGCAAAACACAAAGATCATCAATGGCTTATGCAGATTCTTTTTACTAAATAGTAAAACCAATACCAGAAATCTCCCCGACTCGGGTCCGTTACACCCTTCAAAAAAGCCGCCACCCCTCACCGAGGGGCTTGCGCCGACTCCAAGAAGTAGATAACGCTCCGCACTTTACCGCAATGGATTCGATACCCAGCCCAAGGGATTGCCTGCCGGCTCCTGGCTTCGAACGGAAGGCGTTTCTCTGGCTGGTGGCCCTGGTGCTCGTGCTGAAGGTAATGGCCATCATCCATTACCGGGTGGACTCCGACGAGACCCAGCACGCCCACGTCGTCTGGGCATGGACCCAGGGACAGCTCCCCTACCGGGACCTGTTCGACAACCACATGCCGCTCTTCCAGATGGCCTGCGCGCCGTTCTTCTCCCTGCTGGGGGAGCACGATTACATCATCATCGAGCTGCGGATCGCCATGATCCCGCTCTTTCTCTTTTGCCTCTGGTGCGTCTTTGCGCTGACGGAGCGGCTCTATTCAAGACGGGCGGCGCCATGGGCGGCCCTCGCTGCGGCGGCATTGCCCCAGTTCTTTTATACCTCGACCGAGTTCCGGCCGGATATTCTCTGGGCGGGCCTCTGGCTGCTGGGATTGCTGATCGCGGTAAGCGGGGAGTTTACGGTCAAGCGGGCGCTCGGGTTCGGGCTGATCCTGGGGCTGGTCTTTGCCGTCTCGCTGAAGACGGTGGTGTTGGCGATCTCACTGGCGACGGCGACAATCATCGCGCTGGCGCTCGCATGGATTCACGGCGCGCGGCCTCGCCCGGTCGCCGGAATGGCCCGGCTGGCGGTCATCGTGGCCGGGCTGGCGGTCGCGCCGGGGTTGACGGTGCTCTATTTCAAATGGCGCGGCGCGTTCGGGAACATGTATTACTGCGTGGTCAGCCACAACATCGTGCCGGGGCTGAAGCGCTGGGGGCATTTTTCGCTGCATCAATGGGATTTCCCGATCGCGGTCGTGGCAATGGCGGCCTACGGGTGGCTCATCCTCCGGCAGACGCCGGACAAGCGGCTGGCGACCCGGCGGGCGATCATCCACCTCATGCCGTGGCTCTTCGTCGCATTCCTCCTCAGCTATTGGCCGGATATTACGCGCGAGGATGACCTCCCTTACACGCCGCTCGTTCCGCTCTCGGCGATTCCCCTGCTGACGCTCGCGGGCAATCTCATGCGCGACGAGGCACTGAAGCGAAAATTCTGCACGTACGGATTGCCGGCGATCTGCTTCGTGGAACTCCTTTTCGTCTGGAACCTGAATCCGCTGCGCTCGGACCGCGTGAAGGTCACCACGCGCAGCATCCACGACGTGCTCTTGCTCACCCGGCCTCACGAGTACGTCATGGATGCCAAAGGCGATTATGTATTCAGGCCGCGGCCCATTTACTGGGTGATCGAGACGCTCACAAGGGCCAGGATGCGGCTTGGGCTCATCCAGGATCGCATCCCCCAGGCGCTCGCGGATACGGGCACGCGGATATGCTATCTGATCACCGAGCACATCCCGCCGGCGACCAGCAAGTTCATCGTGACGAATTACATGCCGTTCGATCCGGCCGCGATTGATCTTGGCGCGGCCGGTAAGGAATTGGGGAAACCATCCGCCGATGGGACTTTTTCCTTCGACGTCGCCATTCCGGCAACCTACGCGGTGGTGAGCGAATCGGGGACTGCCTCCGGCACGCTGGATGGCGCTCCCTACATTGGCCCGGTGCGACTTGCCGCCGGTCATCATGTTTTCCACCGCGGATCGGGTACGGGGCGTGCGGCCATCTTCCTGGACCGCGCGGCGGCTGCGGGCTTCCATCCGCTCTTTGCGGTGTCGGAAAAGTTGATCGCCCGCGAGCAGAAACGGGACGAATGACCGCGGGGCGGGTGAAGAAGGCCGATGATGGCTTGCGTTGGCTGGCGGAACTGGGTAACGGTCCGTGCCCCGCCCGCTTGCCCGGGAAGCGATCGGCCCGCGGGCGATTGTTTTTCCAATGAGCCAGACGTTGAACCACGGAGACGCAGAGGGGTATTTGCCGCCGCGCGGGTTCGAGCGGGTGGCGTTCCTGGTGCTGGCGGCGCTGATACTGGCGCTGAAGGTGGTGGCCATTGACCACTTCCGCGTCGATTCGGACGAGACGCAACATGCTCACGTCGTCTGGGGATGGGTGACGGGGCAGCTTCAATACCGGGATGTGTTCGACAATCACATGCCGTTGTTCCAGATGCTTTGCGCGCCGGTAATGGCGCTCTTTGGGGAGCGGGCGGATATCATGATCCTGCTGCGCTGGGCGATGTTCCCGTTCTTCCTCGTTTCGATAGGGTGCGTCTACCGGCTGGCGGAGTTGCTCTACTCGCGGCGGGCGGCGCCATGGTGCACATTGTTCGCGGCGACGTTGTGGAAGTTCTTTTACACTTCGACGGAATTCCGGACGGACCAACTCTGGACTGCTTTCTGGCTGCTGAGCCTCGTGGTGGCGGTCAGCGGAACGTTTACCATCAAGCGGGCGTTCGTGTTTGGATTGT
>JBEKOV010000041.1:0-26730 GCA_049521415.1 Chthoniobacteraceae bacterium | reverse complement strand
TCAATTTCGATCTTCATCTCAAGGAATGCGAGTGGCGCTACAGCCAATCCCCTTCCAAACTCCGCTCAAATCTGCTATCTCTCATCAAGACTTCTTCAAATCTTCTGGTCTAGAGCCAGGATTAAATGTTGCGCGCCCTCAGGGGCTTGGCCTCAGCACGCCTATAAATGGGAGGTTCCTGTATCTTTCCAGATAGTCAAGGCCATACCCAACGACAAACTCATCTTCTATCTCGAATCCGACATAGTCGGCACTTATCTCTTTTCCGCGGGTCTTACGCTTGCTTAGGAGGACGCATATTTGGATGCTCAAAGGTCTGCATTCGTTACGGAACTTATTAGTAATGGCGTCGAGAGTAAGTCCGGTATCGAGGATATCGTCGATGATCAGGACATGCCTGCCGTCGATTTCCGGCATGGATAACTGGTCGAACTTTACCTGGCCGCTGGTTTCCGTTGCGCCATGGTAACTGGCTACGGAGACGCAATCCAGTTTCAGTGGGAGCGGGATGCGGCGCAGCAGGTCGGCGGTGAAAATTAATGCTCCGGTCAGGACGGCTACGACGGTCAGTTCCTTTCCACGGTAATCCTCCGTGATCCGGGCGGCCAATTCGGCGATCCGTTCCTGGATCGTCGAGGCGCCGAAGAGGATTCTTTCAATGTCCTCGTCCATTGGTTCAAGTGGAGTGTTCCGCACTTTCGACGGCCTCGGTGTCCCGGGCGAGGGCATGGGAACTGGCCAGCCAGATGATGCCGGCAACCAGCATGACGGTCGAGACAGTGAAGAAGGCCAGATTCCATGTGCCGTGATCCTTGATCCAGCCGATCAACGGGGGCGAGGAGGCGTCGCCGAAAAGGTGGATGACAAGGATATTCATCGCGAAGGCGGTGGCGCGCATGGAGGGGGGCGTCACGTTGGCCAGGGCCGTATTGGACGGCCCGGTGTTCATAAAGAGGAAGAAGATGGCGAGGAATACCCAGATCCAAGCCGCGGGAAACGGCGTGTAAAGCATTGCGATAGTCGCGGGAAAACCGAGCAGCATCCCGATCCCGGATACAATGAAGTAAGAGCCGGCGTAACGCGGACGCAGCTTGTCGCCGAGCCAGCCGCCGAAGAGTGTGGAGATAAATCCGGCCACGGCGGAGATTGCTCCGAAAATCAAATCGGTCCGTCCCAGCGGCTGGCCGCGGCCTTCGCTGATGTAAGTGGGCGCCCAATAGGAGAGGCCGCCGATTGCAAAGGTGAGCGCGGTTTGCGCGAGAATATTCGTCACCAGCGACGGAATGCGGATCAGGCCTTTGTAGTCGGACCAATTTGCCTTTGGACGATGGGCGGGGGATGGGGCTGTCTTGCGCGGCTCCGGCATGAAGAAGCAAAGCAGGGCGAGCAGCAGCCCGGGCGGCGTCACCAGGAAAAAGGCCCAGCGCCAGTTGAGCACATTATTCATCCAGCCGCCGAATGCGTAGCCCAGGGCGCTGCCGACGGGGATGGCCATGAAGAACCAGGAAAGCACCCGGCCACGGCGCCGGACGGGGAAGAGGTCGCTGATGATGGTGGGCGCGGCGGGCCCGTAGCCGGCCTCGCCCACACCGAGGAAAATGCGCGTAACCAGGAGCGCGGTAAAAGTCACCGCCAGGCCCGTGGCGCCGCTGGCGACGCTCCACAATGCGACGCTGCAGCCGATGATGATCCACCTGGAATACCGATCCGCCATCCATCCAAAGATGGGCGCCATCAGCATGTAACTAACCAGGAATGCGAAGCCGAGCATGCCGGCCTTCGCATCGGCGTTCGGGTCGCCTTTGAGAAACGCGGTTTTGATCGCGGGGACGATTGACGCGAGGATGTAGCGGTCCAGGTAGCAGAAGAGATTGACCGATAGCAGCAGCGCGAGGGCGGGGCGCGCCCCCGAGCGTACTTGAGAATCGGACTGCATTCTGCTCTTGTGCCTGCCTTCCCCATGGCAGAGAAGAAGAAAAGCCTCCTCCTGCGGCTGGCCGAACTGCTGGCCGCGCCGATTTACCGGGTGCATGCCTACGGCGCGGAGAAGCTGCCGGCGGGCGGCTTCCTGCTGGTGCCGAATCATATTACGTGGATCGATGCCATCGTCCTCCAGATCGCCTGCCCGCGCCCGGTGCGGTTCATGGTGTTCGAGGGGATTTACCGGAAGCCTTCGCTGAACTGGATCTTCCGCCTCTTCGATGCGATCCCCATTTCCTCCCGGCATGCGAAGGATGCGATTGAGAAGGCGGTGGAGCGGATTCGGGCGGGAGATGTTGTTTGCATATTTCCAGAGGGGCAGCTTACCCGGTCGGGCACGCTGCTGAAGCTGCAACGCGGGTTTGAATTGATCGCGAAACACTCGGGCGCGCCTGTAGTCCCGGTATGGCTGGATCAGCTATGGGGCTCGGTATTTTCATTTTATGGCGGAAAGTATCTTCGGAAAATCCCGCGGTGCGTGCCGTACCCGGTCACGGTATGCTTTGGCGACCCGATCCCGCCGGAGGAGGCGACGGTAGCGCTGGTGCGGGAGCGGCTGCTGATCCTGGGCGAGGCGGCGTACCAGCGGCGCCCGCTCCTGGAGGGGCATCTTGCGCAGGCCTGTCTGCGCGGGCTGAAGCGGCGGCAATTCGATCCGGCAGTCACCGACGGTATGGACGGCAGCGTCACTTCGCGCGGCACGGTGCTGGCGGCGGCGATCGCGCTGGGCTGCTATGTGCGGGAGCATTGCCCGGGGCGCCGCGTGGCCGTGGTGCTGCCGCCGGGGCGCGGAGCGGTGATCGCCAATGCCGCGCTGATGCTGGCCGGGAAGGTACCGGTGAATCTGAATTTCACAGCGGGCCGCGCGGCGATCGAGGCGGCGATCCGGATTGCCGATATCAAGGAAGTCATTACAGCGGGTGCGGTAGTGAAGCGGCTGCCGGATTTTCCATGGCCTGAGAAGACGCTGCGGCTGGAGGAAATTCTGCCGGGATTGAAAAAGAAGATCATCCTGTGGCGTGTGCTGGCCTTTTTGCCATGGCGTGTGCTTGCGGCCGTTCTCGGCACGCCATCGAAAGGGGATCGCGAGGAAGCGGTGATCCTATTCACCAGCGGCAGCGCGGGCGAGCCGAAGGGGGTGGTGCTCAGCCATCGCAACATTCTTGGGAATGTGTCGCAATTCTCCAGCATGCTCGATCTGACGCGCGAGGATGCGGTGCTCGGGTGCCTGCCGTTCTTTCATTCGTTCGGTTGCACGGTTACGCTTTGGTATCCGCTGATCGAGGGTATCCGGCTCGTGACTTATCCGAGCCCGCTCGACACGGTGAAGAACGTCGAACTGATCGAGAAGCACAAGGTCACGCTGCTGATCTCGACGCCGACCTTCCTGCGCGGCTACCTGCGGAAGGCGGAGCCCGCGCAGATCGAGTCGCTCAAGCTCATCGTCACGGGCGCGGAGAAGCTGCCCGCGGAGCTGGCAAAGGCCTTCGAAGAGCGTTTTGGCAAGCCTGTCGAGCAAGGCTATGGCCTCACGGAGACATCGCCTGTCGTCAGCACCAACCTGCCCGATCCGAAAAAGGCGAAGCCCGAGGATTCGGTTCAGCCGGCGAGCCGGTTCGGCTCGGTCGGGAAGCTGGCACCGGGCATGGCGGGGCAAATCCGGGACCCGGATACCGGCGCGGCGCTGCCGCTGCACGAGACCGGCATGCTCTGGCTGCGGGGGCCGAATATTTTCGAAGGCTACCTGAACGATCCCACGCGCACGGCGGCCGTTGTGCAGGATGGGTGGTTCAAGACGGGCGACCTTGGGCGATTCGACGAGGATGGATTTCTCTATATCGAGGGGCGGCTGTCGCGATTCTCGAAGATTGGCGGCGAGATGGTTCCGCACGAGACCGTTGAGAGCAAGATCGCCGAGGTGCTGAAGCTGTCGCCGGACGATCATTGCATCGCGGTCACGGGCATTCCCGACGAGTCGAAGGGCGAGGCGCTGGTGTTGCTCTCGACGAAGGAGATCGATATGGCGGATCTGCGCACGGGGCTGAGCGCGATGGGGATTCCGAACTTGTGGATCCCGAAACGGATCCAGCGGGTCGAGGCGATCCCCACGCTGGCATCCGGAAAGTTGGATTTGAAAGGGTGCCGGGAGATGGCGCTGGCGTCCTCCTGAACCCCCGAAACCCAGTCGTCATTTGGCGGAAGCAACTATGTCACTCACAAGCAACACGGGTGCGCCGGCAGTGACTTTGGGCATGGGCTTCCAATACCCCCAGGCCAGCCGTTTGCCGATCTTCTTTTGGCGCAAAATTCCTTCGCATCCCCGGCTCCTGTGGCGCATCGTTGCCCTCCCGTTGATTCATGGAGACTCTTCGATTTCTTACCCCTGAGCAGGCGGAAGCGGCCCGCAGCCAATTCGGTACGCCCGTCTATATGTATGACGAGCGGACGCTGAAGGCGCAAGCGCGCACGGCGCTCGGGTTCCCGAATGCATTTGGTCTCATTGTGCGTTATGCGATGAAGGCGAGCCCCAATGCGGCATTGATCCGCATCTTCGACTCATGCGGGCTGCATATCGACGCCAGTTCCGGCCACGAGTGCGACCGGGCGATGCGAGCGGGGATTCCCGCGGATCATATCTCGCTGAGCACCCAGGAATTTCCGGCGGATTTTCGCCGGCTGATGGAGGCCGGCATCCGTTTCAATGCGTGTTCGCTCAATCAGCTCGAGCGATTCGGCGAGCAATTTCCCGGCGGCGAACTGGGCCTGCGCATCAATCCCGGCCTGGGTAGCGGCGGGACGGTCAAGACCAACGTGGGCGGCCCGGCGTCGAGTTTTGGCATCTGGCACGAGCACCGCGGCGAGGCGCAGGCGGCGGTCGAGCGGTATGGGCTGCGGGTCGTGCGCATCCACACCCACATCGGTTCCGGCAGCGATCCGGCGGTGTGGCAGCACGTGGCCCGGCTCAGCCTTGGGATGGTGCGCGAGTTCCCCAGCGTTACCACGCTGAATCTCGGGGGCGGATTCAAGGTCGGGCGGATGAGCTACGAGCAGACGACTGATTTCCAGGAGATCGGCGAGCCGATTCGCCAGGCGTTCGAGGACCTGGCGCGAGAGACTGGCCGGCGCATCAAACTCGAGATCGAGCCGGGCACTTATCTGACCGCGAACGCCTGCTCGCTCATTTCGACGATCCAGGACATCGTCGATACTGGGGAGGAGGGCCACCGTTTCCTCAAGCTCGATACCGGCATGACGGAAATCCTTCGCCCCTGCCTTTACGCCTCGCAGCATCCCATCGTCCTGCTGCCGCGGCTCGATACCGGCGGATGCCTTGCGTATGTCGCGGTCGGCCATTGCTGCGAGTCGGGCGATTTGCTCACACCCGCGCCGGACCACCACGATGTCCTGAACCCGCGCGAGCTTCCCGAGGTGCAGCCGGGCGACCTCTGCGTGATCGAAGGCGCCGGCGCGTACTGCTCGGCCATGTCCGCGAAGAATTACAATTCCTTCCCTGAGGCGCCCGAGGTGCTGTTGCGCGAAACCGGGGAGTTTGCCCTCATCCGCCGCCGCCAGACGCTGGATCAAATCCTGCAGAATGAGGCGCCGCTGGAACCGTAGGCGCCGGCTGGTTCTCAGCCGGAGGACTGACTACAAATCATTTGTCACCGGCCAAAAATCGCGCATCGTAACCCGCTTATGAAGAAATGCGGCCTTCTCCTGCTTGTTTTGGCATGCCTCGCCTGCGGCTCCATTGGCTCCGCGCGCGGGGCGGCGAATTTTGACAAGGAATACATCATCATCACCGGGGGCGTCTCCCTATACGAATGGGAGAAATTCAAGGCCGAGCCGCACGATCATTGGTGGGCCAATTTCGTCCATGCATCGCGCGTGCGCTTCGACCAGATGCGCCAGCAATACGGCCCCGACGCCCAGATCACGTGGCTGATCTACAAACCGGCATACATCAAGCGCAGCATCCAGGAGGGACGCGACCTGATCCCGATGATCGAATCGGTCCGCGACGCGGATCATCTCAACCTGGTCTGGTTCGACAAAACCTCGGACATGATCGACTACCTCAATTTCGGGCAGGACCGGACGAAGGTGAAAATCGCCGACCTTGAATATTTCGGCCATTCGAACAAGGCGTGCTTCATGTTCGATTACAGTTGCGAGCTGGACAGCGCCTCGAAGTGCTGGCTGCACGAGACGGAACTGACGCAGATCCGGCGGGTTGATTTTCTGCACGGCGCGTTCGTCAAGAGCTGGGGCTGCCACACTGGCGAGGAGATGAGCGGCTACTGGCGCTCGGCGACGGGCACCCGGATGTGGGGAGCGATCGGACGCACGGATTACTCGAATGAACAGCAGGTGATGTTGTGCAGTGTCGGCGGGAAGTGGGTGGACTGAGAAAAATTCGAGTTTCGGATTTCGAAGTTTCCGCCTAGCCTGCGGGGTTCCTTCATGAATCTCCCCGATCTCCAGCGCATCTACGGCACGCCATTCTTCGAACTCATCAGCCGTGCGCGAGGGGTTTATCTCGAGCATTGGAGCGGCAACGAGGTCCAGCTCTGCACTTTGCTTTCGATCAAGACCGGCGGTTGTTCCGAGGATTGCGCCTATTGCGCGCAGAGCGCCCGCTATGATACGGGCGTGAAAGCGGAGCGGCTGATGGCGACCGACGAAGTGCTGGCGGTCGCACGGCGCGCGCGGGAGAACGGGTCGACGCGCTTTTGCATGGGAGCGGCGTGGAAAGGGGTGCGCGAGGGGGATGCGCGGTTCGAGCAGGTGCTGGATACGGTGCGGCAGGTGAGCCGGCTGGGGATGGAGGTTTGCGTCACGCTGGGGCAGCTTTCGGACGGCGAGGCGCGCCTGCTGAAGGAAGCGGGCGTTACCGCTTACAATCACAATATCGACACGTCGCCGGAGTTTTATCCGGAGATCGTCTCGACGCACACATTCCAGGACCGGCTGGATACCATTGCGGCGGTGCAGGCGTCGGGAATGTCGCTGTGTTGCGGCGGTATCATCGGCATGGGGGAATCGGAATTGGACCGGCTGCGGATGCTGGAGGTGCTTTGCAATTTCGATCCCGCGCCCGAGAGCGTGCCGATCAATTGCCTGATGGCAATGCCGGGCACGCCGCTGGAGGAGCAGGCGCCCGTGGATGTTTTTCAACTCGTGCGGCTCATCGCGGTGACGCGCATCGCGCTACCGCGCGCGAAGGTGCGGCTCTCGGCGGGCCGGACGCGGCTCACACGGGAAGGGCAGGCGCTATGCTTCTTCGCGGGGGCGAATTCGATCTTTTATGGGGACAAGCTTCTTACCGCGGCGAATCCGGGCGCCGATCAGGACCGCAGGTTGATGGAGGATCTCGATCTTCGGCCCCAGGCGCCGTTCCAGGATTGCGCGGCCATGCAGGCCGTTTAGGTCCGGCTGGTTCCCGCGCAATATCGGGGCCGGGAAGGACAAGTTTTGCCGGGACGGGCAACACGCTTCGCGGTAGGAATTTGTGAAAGGCCGCGTTATTCTGCGGATATGGCGATGTCATTCAAAGACCTTGGCGAACGCGAAATCCTTGCCCTGGCGGTAAGCCTGGAGGAGGAGGACGGACGCATCTACGGCGAATTCGCCGAGGGCCTTCGCAAAAATTTTCCCGCCACCGCCCGCATGTTCGAGCAGATGCGCGACGAGGAGTCGGACCATCGCCACCGCCTGCTGGACCAATACAAGCTGCGTTTCGGCGATCATCTACCGCTGATCCGCCGCGGCGATGTGAAGGGATTCACCCAGCACAAGCCGTTCTGGCTGCGCCCGACCCTTAATATGAAGGCCGTGCGCAATGCCGCGGCCATCATGGAACTGGAGACCACGCGCTTTTACGAGGCTGCCGCCGAACGGACGACCGACGTAGGCACACGGAAGCTGCTGGGCGACCTGGCCGAAGTCGAGCGGAAGCACACGCAACTGGCGGAATCGATCGAGGACAAAGGCATCTCGGCCGGAGAGCGCGCCGTCGAGGAAGAGGCGCAGCGGAGGCTATTCGTGCTGCAGATCGTGCAGCCGGGGCTTGCGGGATTGATGGATGGTTCTGTCTCCACGCTCGCGCCGCTCTTTGCCGCGGCGTTTGCCACGCATAACACGAAGTCCACGCTTCTCGTAGGGCTCGCGGCGTCGGTTGGCGCGGGGATCAGCATGGGATTTGCCGAAGCGCTCTCCGACGACGGCGCGCTGAGCGGGCGCGGACATCCGTTGCTGCGGGGAACCATCTGCGGCCTGATGACGGCATTGGGCGGGCTCGGGCACAGCCTTCCGTTCCTCGCGCACACATTCAATTTTGCCTTCGGCCTCGCGGTGTGCGTAGTGATTGTCGAGCTGCTGATCATTGCATGGGTCCGGCACAGATACATGGATACGCCGCTGCTCGCGGCGGCATTCCAGGTCATCTTGGGAGGCGTGCTCGTTTTCATCGCCGGCATCCTGATCGGCGCATCGTAAGACGATTTTTCCGGAGAAATCCGCGTGAACCCGCTGTAATTTGCCAGCCATGCAGGAAATCGGAAAATTGCTCTTCGTCGCCGGCCTGGTGATGGCCGTCGTGGGCTTTGTGATCTGGAAGACCGGCGTCGTCGGAATGATCGGGCGGCTGCCCGGGGATATCTCCGTCCAGCGGCCGGGCTTTTCGTTCTATTTCCCGATTACGACGTGCATTGCCATCAGCATCGTCCTGACATTGCTGATGTGGTTGTTCCGGCGGTAATCACCGCGATGGTTTCGACTTCCCGCTACTGCGTCTTGATGATCTTCGAAAGGTTCAACTCGTCGATCTGAATGGGCGTCTGCTGAAGCAGCTTCGCAATGTACTGCTGGCCGATCTCGCGGGCGCGCTGCTCGCGCATTTTCTCGACCAGCTGCGGGCGAATTTCATCGAAATCCGGCGTGTAGGGCTCCTTCGCGTCGATTACCTTGAGGATGTGCCATCCGTCGTCGAGCCGGATCGGCTGGGTGGTGCTTCCCTTGGCGAGGGGACCGAGTTCGGCGCGAATCTCCGGCTGAATCCGATTCTCCGCGATCCAGCCAAGCTCACCACCCTTCGCGGCGCTCTGGGGCTCGTCGCTTTCGGCCTGGGCAATGGCTGAAAAGTCCGCTCCGCGTTTGGCGAGCGCCTTGCGGACGGCGTCGAGCTTCACCTGGGCCTTGGCCGCGGTGGCGTCGTCCGCGCCCTTCATGCACTTGATGTAAACTTGAGCCAGTTCGTATTGGCGCGGGACGACCAACTGCGATTTATTCGCATCGTAGGCGGCCTGCGCTTCCGCATCGGACGGATATGAGTCAGGGGGTTTCGAGACGGCCTGGATATAAGTCTGGGCGATCACGTTATCGCGCACGCGATCAAGAGCAGCGGTCACGACGGGGTCCTGGTCCCATTTCTTCGCCAGCGCTTCCTTGAGAACGAGGCGCTGGGTGAGGATGGCGCGCACGACCTGGCTGAGCGTGGAGGGGTCGCGGGCTGCGGCGGCCTGGGTTTGGGCATCGAGGTTCTGAATTGCCGTGCGAATGTCGTCGGCGGTTACCTCGGTGTCACCCACGCGGGCGATGATGGTGGAATCCGCTTTTGCCGCGGAGGAGAGCAGGAGCAGGGGGAGGCAGAGATACGCCGCAAGGGCGCGAGGGGAGGGGAGCATGTTATGGTTTTGACGTTTGAACCGGGGCCGTGGCTTCGGTAATGGTTTGGGCGGTGAGCTTGTCCTCGTAATCCTGGACCAGCGTTTCAAACCTGGTTCGGGTGATTCCGATGAAAGGCTCCTTTGCGGTGAGCGCTTCACCAAGCCCGAATTTCTCGTATCGGTCCAGAATTTCCATCCCGAGTTGGTACATTTCGTCGTTTTTGCGCTTTTGATCGTCCGCGACGCGCTGGAGATGGATGGCAAGCTCGGCCAGTTTGGCGCGTTTGGCCTCGGTCTGGGTGGCAATGGTCATCGCCTTCTGTTGGGAGTCCTTCCATTGGTCGAGCGAGTGCTGGAGATCGGCTATGGATTGTTCCTGGTCTGAGACCTGGGCTTTTAATACCGCCATGGCTTTCGCGTCTTCCTCCTGGCGCTCGATGGCGGCTTTCTTGAAGTTGGCGAGTTGAGTGGTCAGGTCGGTGTTCTGGCTCTGGAGGTCAGTCACCTGCGCCTGCATATTCTGGTCGTCCGCAGTGACGCTGCGCAATTGCAGCAATACGTTGCGCAGTTGCGCCCTGAGGCGGGCTTCGGGGCTATTGTCCTGATCGTCGCCGCGCGCGGCAAATGCGCCTGCGAACAGAGCCACGGCTGCAAGGAGAATCGGGAGATGGCGTTTCATGGTCTTAGAATTTTCCGTTGATGCTGAACTGGACGGTGTCGGTCTTGAAGGGAGGCCCGGCGATGCTATTGGCGCTCATCAGGTGCAGGCCGAGCCAGACGCGCTCGCCAAGGGCGAGATCGCCGCCGATTGTGTAACCTTTCAGGTTGGTCCCGGTGAGCGGATAGCCGAAGTTGGAATCGGCAAAACCGTCCACCAGCGAGTCGGACTCGACATAGCGGTAGCCGAGATCGACATCCCAATCCCAAATCTTTTGCAGCGCGGCGTCGCCGACCTTCAAGGTGATGATCCATGCCTGATTACCGCCCTGGAACGGCCCGAGGGCGCCTGAGGCAGTATTGGGCGCGCGGTTATTCACCGCGATGGCATTGATGTGCGTATATTCGAATGCGAGGTTGTCCACAAACTCCCCGATGAGCGAGACGCGGACGGGAGCCCAGTGGTCGTAATTCACTTGTCCGGTAAAGTCGAGTTCGTGGAAGGGAGTGGCGAGGCCGTAGTATTGGAACTGGTCGATCGTGCCAAAGTCATTCTGGGCCGTGGGGATGATGTCGCGGATAGGGAAATAGGTGTTGCCGTTTTGTGCGAAAGCAGGCCGGCTGTCGTCAGTATTACCCTGGTCGCTGGTGGTCAGCGGAACAAAGGGGCTAGAAAGATGTCCTTCGACATTGTCGAAGTAATAGAGCGCGCCGGCGACCTTGGCGTTCAATTCTTTGTTGATAGTCCAATCGGTTCCCAACTGGGCGGCGAAGAGATATTTATCCTCGCTCTGGTATTTCGAGGGCTGATTGGTGGAGAAGTTGAAGTCGGTATCAAAGACCGGATAGCCACCGACAGTCAGGAAGGGCACGACGCCCTTCGCCACCGGGTAGCGGCCTTGCAGGGTGAGGCCGTCGAAGCCAAGGTCGGTCGCCCAGATCATGCTGGTGGAGAAGAATGGATTGTCCATGCGTCCGACGGTGATCGAGAAGTCCTTGTTGGCATCATCGCTGGCCTGGTACTCGTACTTCAGGAAGGAGCGGTCGAGCCAGATCTGGTATTTGCTGAAATCGCCTCCCTGGCCGTTGTTGGCGGCGCCGAGGGTCTGGTTTTCCGAGACGGGCTGATCGTCCTGACCGCTGGCCAGCCGGATGCCGAGGCTCCAGCCGTCATCCAGGTCCACGTCCGCGCCGATGCGGGCGCGCTCGCGGAAGAGTTCGCGATCCTGATTGACGTCCCATTGCGGGGAGAATTCCGTGCCGGCCACATCGAAGGGCGCGCCGGTGTTGATCGCATTGAAATCGGGGAAGGCGCCGGTGGCGTCGTTGGTGTTCGGGAAGAAATCGCCCTGGTACATCGTGCGGACATCGCCGGTGAAGCGGAAGTGGGGCACCCAATCGGGAATGGCGCGCGGGCTGGCCCAATTCTCGGCGCGGGCCTGGGCCATGACCTGGCGTTTCACGTCGTCGGTGATCTCCTGCTTGACGATGTCGGGTACATACGGGACGCGCACATCATCGGGGCTGGGGGGCGGCGGTGTCATCTCGGAGACCTTCTCGGTGACTTGCGTGGCGACGACTTGCGATGCGGCGGTGGCATCCGCTTGAGATTGAGCGCGTGCCGTGGCGGCGTCGTTCTCGGCTTCCCTGGTCAATTCATCCGAGTCGCTCTGGGTGAGAATGCCGCGCTTAACAAGCAGCTTGAGCAGATTGACGGCGAAACTGGTCGAGGGCTGCTCCTCGCCGGGCGCCGGGCCGGCAACGGCGGGGCCGGTGTTAACCGGGATGCTGTTCGAGAAGAGGGAGGGGTCGTTGCCGGGGAGCTTCGAGGGCGAGGCGGCAGGCGCGGGCGGGTCGGCGGGTAATGGACTGGGGCCGGCGGGCCTGGAGGCAGGCGCCGCGGAGCCGCTGACGGAGGGAGTTGCGGCGCGCAGCGGAAGCGCGAATCCCGCCGCGAGGAGCAGGACGAGGGGCCATCTGACAAAAAGGGTGGCGTTGGGCATGGGTTAGGGCTGGGTTTGGAAGGGTTTTGAAAGGGGCGGCTTAATGCGGGCGCTGTGCGGAGAGGCGCATGACGATGGGCAGCGGCATGTCCGCGGGAGGCGCATCGGATAATTGCAGACCGGTCAGGACGTCGTTTTGCAGGGCGGCGTCAAGCGATGGGTCGCCGGTGCTGCCCTGGATGTGGACCTTGATGATGCGTCCGGTGGAATCCGGCCAGATGCGGACGACGATATTCATCGAGGCCTTGCGAGTCTCCGGATTACTGCGCAGGGCATCGGCAATGCGGCTCTGCACTTCACCGGCATACCAGCCGAATTTGCTGCCGCCTCCGCCATCGCCATAGCCGCCGCCATCGCCAAGGCCGCTGCTCAGGCCCATGTCGGGGCCGCCGCCGGGGCCGGTGATGCTGGTGCCGAGCGACGGAGGCGCCTGCGGCTTTGGAGCTTCCTGCTTCTTCTCATTCTGGACCGGCTGCTGCTCGACCATCTTCTGCTCCTCCTCGGGAGTCGGTTGCTGGTCGGGAGTAGGTGTGGGTCTTGGTTTCGGAGGCGGTGGTGGTGGCGGCGGCAGCCGGATCATTACCTCATCGTCGTGGGAAGAACTCGAATGACTGTTCATCATATTCCGAGCGGCGAAGTAAATGATTGGAGCAACGACGAGGATAATGATGAGAAGGACCAGGCCGGGATGGCGCTGGATAAAACTCAGGTCCTCGTCTTCGTCGTTGTACATCTGCAGGCGGTATTAGGGACTCCGGTGGGGCCGTCAGGGCTATTTGCTGTTTGGCGGTTTGGTCGCGAGGCCGACCTCGGAGATGCCGAGATTACCGACGACGGCGAGGGCGTCCATGATGGCTTGGTATTGCGTCTGGCTGTCGCCGCGGATGACGACGTTGACGTCGGGATTGGCGGCCTTTGCGTCGCTGAGATGCTGCCGGATTTCGTCCAGGGTCATTGGTTCGGTGTTGAGGGCGTATTTGCCCTCGTTATTGACCGTGATGGCCTGGGTTCGCGGCTCGGTAAGGGGCTTCGATGGGGCGTTGCTGGCGTGCGGCAGGTTAACCTTGATGCCCTGCACGGAGGCCGTACACATGAGGATGAAGATCACGAGCAGCACATAGGCCAGATCGAGCATGGGTGTGATGTTGATATCGTCGTAGGCTTTGTCTTCCTGGATTTGCATGGGTGTTAAAATTCGAAATTCGAAAATCGAAAGAGGTTGTGCGCGGCAGGCGCGGGTGAAGGTGGAAGGAGGTTACGATTCGAACCAGGTGCTCCGGGTGCGTTTGGGCCCTCGAGTTTCGAATTTTAAATTTTGAATTTTTCATCATATCAACGAGTCCCGGAGCGGTAGAACTCCGCGAGTTTGGTTACGAACTCATCCACAAAGACGTGCATGTCGGCGGTCGCTTCCTTGATGCGCGTGATGAGGTAGTTGTAGCCAAAGAGCGCGGGAATCGCGACGGCCAGGCCGGCGACGGTGGCCAGCAGCGCGGCGGCGATGCCGGGCGCGATGGCGTTCACATTGACGTCACCCGCGGCCGCAATCGCGGCGAATGTGATCATCACGCCGACAACCGTGCCGAGCAGCCCGAGGAACGGACCGCCCGAAATGGCGATCGTCAGAAGGACCATCAGCTTGTTGAGCTTTTGCGTCTCGCGGACCATGACGCCATCGAGAGAGGCGCGAATGGCCTGAATGGCCTGGGCCGAGAGGACCTTGTCGCTACCGGACTGGGACATGCGGAGCCGGAGCTCCTCCACGCCCGTGTGATAGATATGGTAGATGCAGGCGTGCCGGAGGGTCTTCTGGCCTTTTTTATCGACGCGTCCCCCGAGGCTCTTGGCATGGTCCATGTCGCCGCCGTCGAGGGCGGTCAGGTCGGTGGCGATATGACGCCACGCTTTCATGAAGTGGTCGCTGCCCCTCGCGTTTTTGTTGAGGAAGTTGAATTTCGAGAACATCACCGTCCAACTGACGACGGCCATGATCGCGAGCAGGCAGATGACGGCCCAGCCGTCGGGCGTGAGCGAGTGGATGAGGATGCCGAACGTGCTGTTGCTGGTGAACCACGACTTCTGCTGCTCATCGGTGCCCATTACGAGCAGCCTGTTCGAGGCGTCGGTCCCCGCCTGGCTCGATGAGGCGAATTGCACGAACCCGCCAGACCGGGCGATTTTGGAGATTTGCAGCTCGTCCATATTGCCCACGAAGCTGGGTCGCGAGGCGTTCGAAGGATCCATGCCGAGGACCATGTCGGTATTGAGGGCGGGCAGCGAAGCGGCGAGCGGAGTGCCCGACGGTTCGCCATCGAGATAGATTGCGATCTTGCCGGGCGCCGCGACGACGGCGAGGTGATGCCACGTCTTCGCGGTGATGGGCGCTGCCGCGACTGCGCGCTGTCCAGAGACTTCGACAAATGGAACGCCGTTATCCAGCCCTATGACAAAGGCGTTGGCGCCGTCATGACGACTGAAGATGACGCTATTGGCGGAGAGGAAGTCCGGATTGATCCATGCCTGCCATGTGAGCCCGCCGCCCGCAGCAACCTGGAGCGAGGTCGTGGCGGGAATCGTGACCGAGACATGCCCCGTCAGGCGCAGGCCCTGGCCGATGAGAGAATCGGCGACCGGGCCTGGATTCTTCGAGGCGTTCGAGTTGCCGGAAGAGTCGAAGAACGGGGCGTTCTTCTCGTTGAAATGATAGACAAGGGCAGTGTCCGGGTCATAGGTGCCCTTGGGATCGTCGATCTTCACGGCATTGGAGCCGTTGTTCCCGTAATACATATAGAAGCTCGTCTGCGCGCCGGGCTTGATGTCGGGAACCTTGACCCAAACGAAGGCCTCGCCCATCAGCGAGTCGAAGTTCTCGATGTGGAAGGTGAGTGGCGTCTTGTCATCGGCGGCGACGAAGCGGATGTCGCTGCCGTCGTCCTTGGCGGCATCGAATTGGAAATCGCCGTCGTGGAGCCGGATCAAAACCGGAACCGTGCCGATGGAATCGTTGATCGGGACGCCGGCGCTCGAGGTATCGATGATGATCTTCTCGCGGACGGTCCAATCGCCATTCCACCAGGCATTGGCGTTGCCGCAGAGGGTGAGGATGGCCAGTGCGCCGAGCAGCAGGCCGCGCGAGAGGGGTGGTCTAGGGTGTTGCATGGGTTAGAAATCGGTCCAGATTCGGAAAGTGAGGAATGGGCTGTGGGCCCTGGTATTTGCCTGGTTGAAGAGGGGAACGGCGACGTCCAGCGAGCCATTGAAATGGTTCAAGAGCGTCATGCGCGTGCCGCCGCCGTAGCTGGCGAGGGAGTAGCGCACGGTCTGCTCGGGCAGCGAATCCTGGATCGAGCCGGTGGCGGCATCCGTGAAGAAATAGAAGCGCCAGTCGTTGCCGGTCTTGTCCGCGGAGCGCAGCCAGCCGAGGAGCGAGGGGCTGCGAAACTCGAAGTTGAAGACGGCGGCGTCATCGGCCAGCACCTCGGACTCGAGGTAACCGCGGACCGTGCCAAGGCCGCCGAGGCTGTATTGCTCACTATTGATGAGCGGGGAATCGGAGACCTGGCCGGCGACCTTGCCGAAGAGTTGCAAATCGTAAGGCAGGTCCTGCGTGTGGGAGAGCTCGCCGCGCAGATAGATGAAATTGCGGTCGGCGTCGAAGCGGTTGTTGATGAATTGAGTGCTATTGCTGCCGATGCCGCGAATTCCGAGCACGACCTGGATATCCAGATCGGTAAGGTATTGCTTGCCCACCCAGGTGCCGGAGTAATCGAAGGTGAGCGGCACATAAGTGGTAGGAGTCTCCGTGGCCGTGGTGGCGGCGCCGACACGCACGGCCTGGTCGAATTCCTTGTAATCGATCCCGAAGATGAAGCTTTCGAGATAGTCGCCCATCGTGGGGAGCTTGAAATTGGCCCGCACGCCGAGAACATCGCCGCGGCCCGCGACATCGAGAGCGCCTAGGGTGGAGACGTTGCTGTTTTGTTTCGTGCCCTGAAGGGTGAACGTGAGCCAGTCCACGTCCGGAATCCTCATGGTGTAGAAACCGGTATAGACGGCGACCTTGCTCCAATTCTGCGGCGAAATCTGGAAGCTGCCGCCGATGGAATGGCCGAGCTGCCAGAGATTGTCGTAACTGATGGAGCCGTTCAGGCGGAGCGACGGGCTGTCCGCGCTGTAGCGGTTGTTCAACTCAAGGCTGCCATGGAGAGGCAAAGTGTCCTGGACGTTCAGGTCCACATCCATGGTGTTCGGCAGGACGCCGGCCTGGATGACGGGGGTGACGCGGCGGTCGGGCATTTGGTTGAGGCCGACCAGTTCCTTCTGGGCCTCGGTGAAATCGATCAGCTTGCCCTCGGCCAGGGAGGGAACCTCGCGCTTGATCTCGTTGATGTCGTAATAGCGGGAGCCGTGTACGCGCAGGCGGCCAACGGCCAATTCATTGACCTGGATGTAGACGATGCCCCCCGCGCCGTTCTGCGGCGGAACGACTACCTGGACGGAACTGTAATTTTTGTCCTGGTAGACCTTCATTAGCGCCTGACGCGCATCCTCGACATCCTGGATGGTGCGGCCCGGACCGAGGAAGGGATAAACGGCTTCTTCGATTTCGATCGGCTGGAGGTGGTGCGCGCCCCGCACGCGATACTCGCGGATGTAGAACTCCTGCTGTGCCGGCGTGGGCGATGCCGCGGCAGCCGGGCGATTCGGCGGCTCGGTCCCATTGGAGCCATTCGCCGCCGCTCCCCATGCGTACGGCCCCGTTGCCAAGGTGCACAGAAGCGCCCCGCCTGCGAGCGGGCGCATCCGTGCGGCGACGATGTGGAGCCGTAACATAGGTTTAATCTATATTGATTTAGCAGACATTCTGGGGCGCCGCCAGCCCTAGTTGATCGCCTTCGCAGGGCGGGAATCCCGTGCCGCCCGCTCAATCCGGGCTGCGTCGGAACCCCAAAAAACAGCCGCGAAGCGCGCTCGATATGCGGGAGCGTCCCCTGATACTCAAGGGCCGGACTACATATCACCCGCCGCTCGGGCTGCCCAAGCCGTTCATTGTTACATTTGGGTGACGTGGAGGGGGGGGAATTGGCTCCCCCTTGCCTTGACCTCCCCCTTCCCGGATGATCAATGATTCCCCAGCCCATGAATCGCATTCTCCCCGCCCTCCTCGCCTTGGCCCCGGTCGTGTGCGCGATGCTGCCATGCCGGGCGGATGTGACTCTGCCATCGCTGTTTAGCGATAACATGGTCATCCAGCAGCACGAGAAGATCAACGTCTGGGGCAAGGCCGACCCGGATGAGAGCGTCACCGTGCAGATGGGGCCGGACACGGCGCAGACGACCGCCGGGAAGGATGGAAACTGGGAGGTGAAGCTCGACGGGCTGAAATCGGGCGGTCCCTACGACATGACGGTCTTTGGCAAGAACAGCGTGACCGTGCACAATGTAGCGATTGGGGAGGTCTGGGTTTGCGCGGGGGAATCGAACATGGAGTTCAAGACCATCGAGGCGCGGAATGGCCAGGACGAGTCGGTCGACGGCGATCTGCCGATGGTCCGGGTCTTCACGGTGTGGCACAACGCTGCCGACGAGCCGCAGTCCGATTGCGACGGCGCGTGGGTGGTATGCGATCCGAATACGGCGCGCAATTTTTCGGCGATCGGCTTTTTCTTTGCCCGGGAACTCAACCGCGCGATGCGGGTGCCGATCGGGTTGATCCAGTGCACATGGGGAGGGTCGCCCATCGAAGCCTGGATGCCACGCGCCACGCTGGAGGAGGATCCCGATTTTCTTGCGGAGCTGGACCATTACAACAAGGCCGCCGCGGCCTACCCGCAGGCAAAGGCCGCCTACGATGCGAAGCTGGTGGATTGGAAGAGCGCCGCTGACGCGGCAAAGTCGGCGGGCTCTCCCCCTACGCCGCGTCCGGTGGCGCCGCTTGCGCCGGGCGGGGCGCGGCAACCTGCGGCGCTTTACGATGGGATGATCGCGCCGCTGACACGCTACCCGATCTGCGGAGTGCTCTGGTACCAGGGCGAGTCAAACACGTCCCACCCGTCACTTTACCGGAAGTTGCTCCCGGCAATGATCACCTCCTGGCGCGAGGGATGGGACGAGGGGGATTTTCCATTTTTCTATGCGCAGCTCTCGAATTTCCTCGCCCCGCGTCCAGAGCCCGGGGAGAGCCGATGGGCCGAGCTGCGCGAAGCCCAGTCGCTCGCGCTCGATGTACCGAAAACGGGAATGGTCGTGACCGCCGATGTCGGCGAGCCGGACAATATGCACCCGCCGGACAAGCAGGACGTTGCGCACCGGTTTGCGCTGCTCGCCAAGAACGAAGTCTACGGTGAGCCGGACCTGACTACCTCGGGCCCGGTTTTCTCCGGCATGAGGATCGAGGATGGAAAGGCGATTCTCTCTTTCGACCACGCGGACGGCGGCCTCATTGCGAAGGGTGGCAAGCCGTTAAAGGGATTCCAGATCGCCCCGGACGGCGGCCCGTTCGTCTGGGCCGGCGCGCAAATCAGCGACGATCAGGTCATCGTGCAAAGCAAGGATGTGCCGAATCCCACGGCGGTACGCTACGCATGGGCCGATTATCCCGATTGCACCTTGTTCAACAAGGGCGGCCTCCCCGCGATTCCGTTCCGGACGGATACCCAAGGCGCGCCTTCTCCGACCCCGTCCCCTTCGCCGACAAAGAGGCGAAAACATCATGCCGACGATTAGGCGCGAAGCCCGCGCGAGACTGTTCTTCCGCAGATCCCCTAAGCAGGCTCGTGGTGTCTGGGCAGCGCGTCGGGCGGGAGCTCGACGATCTCGAACCAATACTTCTCGAGCGTCTGAAGAATATCCACGAGCGCCTCGAAAGTCACCGGCTTGACGATGTAGGAATTGACCCCAAGATCGTAGGATCGGAAGATGTCCTCGTCCGCCTTGGATGTAGTGAGGACTGTGACCGGGATCTGGCGCAGATCGGGGTCGGCCTTCATCTCCTTGAGGGCGGTGCGCCCGTCTTTGCGGGGCATGTTCAAATCGAGCAGAATCAATCCTGGGCGGGGGGCGGTGTCGGTGTCGGTGTACTTCCCTTTGTTACGCAGGTAATCGAGCAATTCCTCGCCGTTCTCAACGAACCGCAAATCGTTCGCCAGACGGCTCTCCTCCAACGCATCACGGGTCAGCCGGCGGTCGTCGGCATCGTCGTCCGCCATCAGGATGGTTATGGGTTCACCGTGCTTCTTCATTGCCGTCACTCATGCGTTGTTTCACAGGTAATGTCACGATAAATGTAGCTCCTTCACCCTCGGCGCTTTTGGCCGAAATTGTGCCCCCGTGGCGGTCGGCAATCTTGCGGCAAACGGCGAGTCCAATGCCCGTTCCCTCGTACTCGCTGCGCGAATGGAGCCTCTGGAAAACCTGGAAAATCCGGTCGAGATAGGCTTCGTCAAAACCGATGCCGTTGTCCTGAACCATGACCTGGCAAATCTCGTCCCCGGGCATGGCCCCGGGGAGCGACTCGGCATTGTCCAGGGTCTTGGCCGAGACGATGACCTGAGGCGGGACATCCGCGTGTTGGAACTTGAGCGCATTCGCGATGAGGTTCTGGAAAAGTTGCCTCATCTGGGCCTCGTCGGCCTCAATGGTGGGCAGGCGTCCGATCTCGACCTTCGCGCTCGACTGCTCGATGCGCACCTCGAGGTTCGAGACCACATCCTCGATCACCTTTCGCAAATCGACCGCCTGGAAGGGCTGGGCCTTGCTGGTGACCCTGGAGAGCGTCAGCAGGTCGTGCAGCAGGATTTGCATGCGACGCGCGGCATCCTGGATCCGGTCCAGGTAATCGCGCCCGGTTTCGCCCAGGCCGGGGGCGCACTTGATCTTGAGGCGGTCGCCGAAGGCCTGGATTTTGCGGAGCGGCTCCTGGAGGTCGTGCGAGGCGATGGAGGCGAAATCCTGGAGGTCGAGATTGCTGCGGCGCAATTGCTCGGCGGCGAGGCGCAGGCGTTCCTCGGCTTCCTTGCGCACGGAGATGTCGCTGCTGACGCCGACGAGGCCGACGCAATTGCCCTCGACGTCGGTGAGCGGGACCTTGGTAGTGGCGATCCAGACGAACTCGCCGTCATGACGCACCAGCAGATCCTCGTGATTGAGCACCGGATTACCCGTTTCCATGACCTTCCCGTTGTCCTTCATGATCACCTCGGCCATTGGCCGGGGGAAGAAATCGCCGGGCGTTTTGCCCTCGATTTCTCGGGCCGCCTTCTTCCCGAGGAAGGTGCGATGGGAGATATTGTCGATGATGAAGCGCCCTTCGCGGTCGGTGACGAAGACCTGCTCCGGCATCGCGTCCATGACGCCGCGCAGGAGATTGTGCTCCTCCGCCAGCGCCTCCTCCGCGCGGCGGCGCACGGCGATGTCCCGCAGGATGAGGAGCGTGGCAAGCGTGAGGATGACTCCGCTCAGAATGGTCGCCATGACGACCACGGCGGTCGAGGAGCGCCCGATGGCGGCGGAGAGATTCGAGCGAGTCGTGAGCCGCGTCTCCTCGCTGGCGCGCAATTTGGAGAGGACGTCGCGCATGGCATCCGTGACGCTCTGGTCCTGGCCGTCGCTGAGCATCACGGCCGCGCCGTCGAGGCCGTGTTCCTGGCGCACGGCGATAGCGGCCTTGAGAATCGCGGTCTTTTTCGAGAGAAGCGGCTCGAGTTGCCTGGCCAGGTTTGTTTCGTAATCGCGGACGGACGCCTGTTCGTACTGGCCATTGGCGACCGCGGCCTCGATGGCCTTCACATTCTGGACCAACTGTTCGCGGGCATTCTCGTAGGCGGGCAGGTATTGCTCATCCGCCGCCAGCAGATAGCCGCGGGCGGCGCTATCGACCTCCATCAGGTGCAGCTCGAAGGAACTGAGAAGGTCGAGAAAGCCGTGCCGCTGCGAGACCCACGCCGCGCTCTCCTCCAGGCCGCTGGTGGAGTGGTATGTGATGAAGGCGACCATGGCCAGCATCACAAGGGCCAGTCCGAAGCCGGGAACGATCTTTTGCCAGATTTTCAAAGCGCGGGAGAATTTTCCCCCGGTCCGCTATGGAGGGGACAGCCTGGCGGAGGGGGTGGGATTCGAACCCACGATGCCTTGCGGCATTCCGGTTTTCAAGACCGGCGCATTCGACCGCTCTGCCACCCCTCCATTTGATAGGCCCCGGAAGATAGGCGGAATTTTGGTGAAGATAAACCTCGGATTAGATCGTAGCGTCGCGAGAGCGCAAAGGAGCCCAGTGTTTATCAAAGATCGAAATAGGCATCCCGTCTATTGCGGACCGCGGAGATGTCGATAACGCTGTTGGAGTCGTCGACGCTGTAAACAACGCGGTAATCGCCAATTCGTATCCTCCAGAGGTTCTTATTGCCTTGAAGCTTCACGACGCCGGGCGGCCGCGGGTTCCTCGGCAGGGCAGCAATGCGCTCGACAATGCGATGGGCGGCAGACGGGGGCAGCTTTTCGAGTTCCTTGCGGGCCGATCAAGCGAAGGTGACCGAATAATCAGCCATGTTTCCTGGCGACTTTCAGGCGGCGCTTGACGGAGTCCAGGCTCTCCCTTGGCTCGTGCGCGCGGGACTCGACCAGAAGGGTGTCAAAAAAATCCTCCAAGAGCTTGCGATGCCGGCGCAAGTCGATGACTGCAGCGGTTTTCTTGCCGCGTGAATCAACCATGAAAGACACACCACACATGGCTCAAACGATAACCATTTTCGCAATCAAAACCAGCGCGATTTTTCGTGGCTCGGTTCAGTTGCCTTTCCCTTCGAACGCCCGCTCGTATTTGGGATGGCGGAAGGACCAGATGAGGAAGGCGATGCCGATGACGATGAGGAAGAGGGAGAGCAATTGGCCGTAGGTCAGGAAACCGAAGGCGAAGGCGAAAGGGGAATCGCTGCCGGGCTGGCGGAATTGTTCGCCGGCGATCCGCAGCAGCGCGTAGAGGATGAAGAAGGCGCTGGTGATCACGCCGCGCGGAACCTTCACACAGGTGCGGAGAATCCAGAGCGCGCAGAAGAGGACGACGCCTTCGAGCGCGGCCTCGATTAATTCGGAAGGATAACGCGGAGTGAGGATGCCGCGCAGGATCTCGCGCACCTGATCGTCCGTGTGCGCGGCGATGACGATTGCCTCGTCGAGGCTCAGCTTGCCGGCGAAGGAGGCGACGGTGGGATTGTGCTCGAGCAGCGCCTCGGCGCGGGCGGCGAGGGCAGAGTTGTCGTAGATTTCCTTTGGAAACTGGACGGCCCACGCCACGCCACGGGCGGCGCGGCCATAGAGCTCGCCGTTGATGAAATTGGCGATGCGCCCGAAGAAGAGGCCGATAGGGGCGACGACGCAGAGGTTATCGCCAATGCTGGTCCAGGAGAGATGATGCCGGCGGGCGTACCACAAGGTGAAGATGGTCAGCCCGAGGATGCCGCCGTGGCTGGACATGCCGCCATCCCAGACGCGGAAGATCATGAGTGGATCGTGCATCCACTCCTTCCAATTGTAGAAAATCATGCTGCCGAGCCGCCCACCGAGCAGGACACCGAAAAGAGCGGCCCATGTGATGAAATCGCCGACTTTTTCCGGCGGCAGTTCCGAGTAGCCGCGCTTTGAGAGCCAGTGATAGACGAGGTACCCGGCGAAGAAGGCGAGCACGTAGGCGAAGCCATACCAGCGCGGGCCGAAGCCGGGGGTGATCTCCCAAATGAAGGGGCTGAGGGTATTCAGGTAATAGGCGACGAACATCGGGGAGGCCTTGATTAAACAGGGGCGGCCTTTGATGCACTCAAAAAGGAAGCAGCATCATGCCTCAGGTGGCTGCAAAAATGGGGCTGTCTCGTAGGGAGACAGCCCCTCAACCCAACCAAACGGCTTCGACAGGTTCAGATCCCCGCCGAGCCCAATTTTAGACTACGCCCCTTTTTCGGGCCTGCAACTTTCGGTGGGAAAAAAAGCACAAAATCGCGATGCCAGGCGCGAGCAGCAGGCCCGCGGACGGCTCCGGCACAGGGGCAAAATTGAAGGCGAGGGCGTAGGTATCCGATGTGCTGACGGCGTTGCTGCCACTCTTGACCACGGCGAGGTCGTAATCGCCGGGCGCAAGGTCCTGACAGTAAATCTCCTGCGTATTGTCGATGGTGCTGATACTGCACGCGACAGTCTGGCCGGTGTCCGTATCGAAAAGGTAGAGATATAAATTGTTGATCTCGGTCTGATCGAGCTCGCGCCACCAGATGAGCGTCGCGGTGAGGGTAAACTCGGGCGCCGCGCTTGCGGATAGATCAAAGAGGTAATGGTTGGATTGGTCGACGTAGGCGCCGTTTGAGAAGCTGTTGGTGAGGGTGTTGAGGTCCCAGCCTTCGTCGGGCTCGACAGCGCCGCCGGTGGTGTATTGGACCGGGCCCGAGAGGGAAGTGGAATAGGAATGCTCGCCGGCAATGAGGTTTTGGTACGAGTTGTAAACATTCAGGATCCCTGCGCCGGTGATGGGATCGAGCGGGGTGGTATCGTAATCGGCGGCGGGGACGGTGCTCTTCCAGCCGGCGGGCTTCGTGGCGCCGTTGAGGAGCAGGGCCTTCAGGACGCGAGCGTCCGAGGCGTCGCTCTCGGTCTGCGGGCTGGAGCCGGCATCGCCGTCCTGCGCGGCCTGGAGCAGCAATGCGGCAGCGCCGGAGACGAGCGGTGTGGTGTAGCTGGTTTCTCCGCCCGGGTTAAGGCTGACGGCGACGATGTCGGGTTTCGACCGGCCATCATAGGTGCCGCTGCTGCTGCCGCTATTGTCGGAGCCGACGGCAATGCCATTGTAGGCGGATGCAGGGGCATCGACCAGGCCGCCATTGCCGGCGCCGGAGACGAAGAGGGTGCCGTAAGTGTCGGCATAATTGTCGTAGGCCTCTTCGATAAGCGCCTGCGTGCCGGTATCGGTGACGGCGATGAAGCTTTGATTTACAATCTCCGCCGGGAGGGCGGAGCTCCCGCCGATGATGATGTCGTTCACGAAATAATCGGCTTCGTAATTGTAGATCTGACTCACGCCGTAGGCGACGCCCTCGGGATCGGCGGTGTTCGTATCGCCATAGAAATTGTCTCCAACAAATCCGGCGTGGCCGGAGGAGATGCCGAGGTCATTGGGAAAATCGGTCGATGTGCCGCTGCCGGAGATATAGACGAATTTACTCAGCGGCTGGCCGGTTGACGAGGGATCGACCTCCCAATCGTTATTGTCCGTGGCCTGTGCCTCGGCCTGGATGACGGTGATGCCGGAGCCGGTGAGCGAGGGATTGAGAGCACGCAACTCGGGAATGCCGAGGTCATATTGCGCATCCTGCGCGCGCGCCGAGCCCGCGATCGCGGCGAATGCCAGAGCCGCGAGGAGGGACCGGTGCATAACGGGAGGAACGGGCGGCGCCCGAAACGACTACTTGATACCCAATTGATCGAGCGCCTTGCCGACGTCCGAGGCCTGCTGCGCGGTCGAGGCCTGAAGGTCGCGCCAGACAATCTTCCCATCCTGCACGATGAACGATTGCCGCTTGGCGAAGCCGTTGCTCCTCGGCACGCCGAAGGCGTCGGCGACAGCGCCATTGGTATCCGCGATGAGCGTGAAGGGGAGCTGGTATTTCACGCGGAAATTTTTCTGCGCCACCGGCGTGTCCTCGCTCACGCCGATGATTTGCAACCCGCGGCCCGTGAGCGTGGGAAAGGAATCGCGCAGGCTGCACGCTTCCTTGGTGCAGCCGGGCGTATCGGCCTTCGGGTAGAAATAGACGAGCGTGACGCCCTTCTTATAAATGTCGGCGAAGGCAACGGTGTTACCGTCCTGATCGGTGCCGGTGAGGGCGGGGGCCGCGGCGCCGACATCAATGGCGCGCGAAGGTACGAGTCCGAGAAATGTCAGAAGGCTCATGGCGAGGAGAATCCGGGAGAGGGGTTTCATCGGGTGGAATATACGAAAAAGCGGAGCGCAGTCAGGTTAATTTCCTGAATTTTGGGTAGTGTATCAGTTTGAATAGCGGTTGATCATTTCGACCATTTCGGAAATTTCCCAAACGTGGTCGGCGAGACCGGCTTCCATCGCGGGGGTGACGCGCAGGGACTTGTGAATGCGGCAGAAGTTGTAATGCATGAAGTGGAGGGCGACGGAATGCTCGTGGTTCTCCACCTTTTTTGAAAAGGCGTTCGTGAGGCGGGTGAAGCGGCGAATTCCCATCCGCATCGTGAGGTTCTGGCGTTCCATGAAGCTCGTGGAAATGTGCTTGTAGTCGGGCTTGCCGGTGACGACCGCTTTCTTGGCTCCCATGCAAATCGCCGGGCTGTAGCGGGTGTCGGGAGTTTTGGGGGCATTGCCGTAAATCTTCACGAGCCGCGCATAATCGATTTCCTGCCCGAAAGCATCCTCCACCGCCGCAAAATACTGATAGTGGCCGTCCGTGGTTAGCTGGACGCGATGCGCAAGGCGGGATGCCAGATCGTTCATAAAGTGGAAGGCTGCATCCGCGTCCCGTCCACCGATGTACCAGCAGGGAACGAGTTTCGTATCTGCGTCGATTGCTGCCCAGGTCCAAACGTCACCGGCTCCCTTGGCCTTCAATTCCGCCGTGCAATTCCGCTCCTTCGCGTAGCAGAAAGCCCAAATTTCGTCGCACTGTAGCCGCTTGCAATTCAGGTTGTGGAAAACCTCATCCTGATACCGTGAGCATGCATTCCCCGCGTCGATCAGCAGCTTGACCACGGTGTTGATGGAAACCCCCGTCAAACGTGCCGTGGCACGCATGGAATTTCCCTCGCAAAGGCAATGGAGGATTTGCGCCCGCTTATCGGTTTGCAGCTTGTTCATACTGATTTTTATACATGAGCGCTCTTGTATCGTCAACACAAAAAAAGAGGGGCCGGGAGATTAATCCTCCGGCCCCTCTCTGGGGATAAATTTTTAGAGTAGATTAACCGCAACGAACGTACGAAAACGATGGAAGGATGTACGGTTTCGCGTTTAAACGAAACCGGCTCACTCTCTCCATCGCCTCGACAGCCGTTTTTGCGTCTGGTGACAACGCCCTCTCGATTTCCTTGATGTCAACCGAGGGCGAAGATGCTTTTTTCTTCATTCTCCTTTTCGCTATGGTTTTCATTGTTTGCCCATCTGAGCCATCAGCACTTCGTGCCGAGTCTCAAACATTTTAGTGGCGGTTTGAGTTCCCATGCTGATTTCAGCGCGGGTGTAAAACTCCCAAATAAGCTGCCACAATGGGTCATCCTTGGCCAACATTTTAATTTTTAGCCCTAGATAGTGTCGTCACGAGATTGACAGGCATGGTAAAAAGGGAAAAACCATGCAATACTCTCTGGAGAAGCCAGCCCATCGACGCCATGATTTAACCGACGATGCGTGGAAACTTCTG
>JBEKOV010000040.1:0-26846 GCA_049521415.1 Chthoniobacteraceae bacterium | reverse complement strand
AAGCGCTCGGGGCATTTTGAATATCCGGGGCCGGTCGCGGTGCGTCCGGATGTGCGGCTGGTGTGCGCGCGGCGGATCGAGGGGAAATACATCCGGGTGGTGGTGAACGGAGACCACCGCAGCCTGCAGGTGCGGCGGCGGCCCGAACCGGATGAGATGCGAGTGGATTGCTGTCGCGAGGAAGAGGCGATCCTGCACTTCTCATGGGTGCGGACGCCGGCGGAAATCCGCGCGAAGATCGCGTCGTGGGGGCACAACGAGGGGATGAAATCGTGGCTGTTCTATCATCTTTACTGGAAAAGCGCGCCGCGGCTGTGGCGGTGGCTGCACGATTTTCACCCGTTCGCGCGCGGGCTGTGGCCGGCGCTGCGGCCAACCTCGGAGACTGGATTGCCGTGCTAACAACGGATACAACCGCGGAGCATGGGCCGCTGTTTCGCATGGCGAAGCGGATCGCGCCGTTGCGCAAGGCGCGCCGGTGGTTTCTCAATGAGATCTACGGCGACCTGCGGCTCTACTGGCTCACGACGATGGGATATATTCCGTCGCACACGATCCGCAATTTTTTCTACCGGCTCGCGGGCGTACAGCTTGCGCGGAGCAGTTCGCTGCATTGGCGCGCGCGCTTTTTTTCGCCGGAGCATCTGCGGATCGGCGGCCATTGCACGCTGGGTAATGACGGATTTTACGATGCGCGCGACGGCATCACCATCGGCGAGTGCGTGAATATCGCGGCGGAAGTGCGCATCTACACGCGCGAGCACGACATTGACGATCCGTTCTTTGCGGAGACGGGCGGGCCGGTGGTGATCCATGATTACGCATACATCGGGACGCGGGTTACGATCATGCCAGGTGTCACGATCGGCATGGGCGCGGTTGTCGCGAGCGGCGCGGTGGTCACCAAGGACGTGGCGCCATACACGCTGGTGGGGGGAGTGCCGGCGAAATTCATCCGCGAGCGTTCGCGCGACCTGCGTTACAAGCTCGGCTACGCAAAAAAATTCCAATGAACATACAGGTCGGAGCAGGGGGCGTGCGGCTGGAGGGATTTCTGAACGTCGATATTCGCAAGGTCGAAGGGGTGGATATCGTGGGCGACGCGGCTGATTTGCGGACGATCGAGAGTGGCACGGTGAACGTGCTGTTCGGGAACGCATTGTTCGAGCATCTCTATCTCGGGCATCAATTGGCGGCGCTGCGGGAGTGGAAGCGGGTGCTGGGGCCGGAGGGCGTGCTGATTGTGCTGGGGCTGCCGGATTTTGAGATGATCGCGCGGCTGTATTTGCAACGCGCGCCGGGAATCGTGGGCGAGCGATTCGACCTGCTGAATGTGTACCGCTATACGCACGGCGAACCGGAGCACGCGACGCCTCCGGTCTGGCCGGTGTGGCACGCGGCCGGCGACAGCGCGCCCGGCGGCTGGCTGCCGCAATTGCACAAGTGCCTCTTCGACGCGGCGTATGTGAGCGGGCTGTTGGAGGAGACCGGATTCCGCGCGGCGCTCTTTGATTACGCATATCCCGGCGAGGAGCATGCGCTGAATCTCGGGTTCATCGCAGTGCCGAGCGCTGGGGCGGCATTGCCGGAGACGGTTGAGGAAATTCGAAAGGGCCTCGCGCGCATCCCGGGAGTCGAGAAATTTGCGAACCTGGAAAGCATTACGCCGCGGGGAGATAGCGTGGTGCACGAGGGGCTGCTGAAGGTGGCCCGGGACCTTGATTCCACGCGGCCGAAGCCACTCTGGAAGAAAATCACAAACCGCGTGGCGAAACTGATTCCCGCGGTCGCATCCATCTAAGTGACTGCTACAGAACAACGCGGGCCGTCGGTCGCAATCGTGATCGTGGTTTGGAACGGGAAGGACGATACGCTGGAGTGTCTGCGATCGCTGGCGCGCGACACTTATCCGAACAAGCGCGTGATCATTGTGGATAACGGCTCGACGGATGGATCGTCCGGGGAAGTGCGCGCGGCGTTTCCGGAGACGATCGTGCTCGAGACGGGGAAGAATCTGGGGTTCACCGGCGGGAATAATGTTGGAATTCGGCACGCGGTCGAAGCGGGGTTCGATTACGTATTCCTGCTGAACAACGACACCATTGTCGAAACGCACGCGCTCAGTGAATTGGTGGCCGCCGCGGAGGCGAATCCGCGATTGGGTGTCCTCGCGCCGGTGATTCATTATTACGACGCGCCGGACGACATCTGGTTCGCAGGGTCGCGGCTGGAGCTTTCCTGCGGCGCGGCGTGGCACGATAATTCATGCCAGCCGGCGCGGAACGAGGCGCCATACGATGTGCCGTGGGCGACCGGTTGCGCGATGCTGATCCGGACCGGGCTCATCAACGAAATGGGCGGCTTTGACGACCGGTATTATTTGACGTGGGAGGATGTGGATTTGAGCATTCGCGTGCGCAAGGCGGGATTTTCCGTGGCGGCGGTGCCGGCGGCGCGAATTTATCACAAGGGGGGACGGTCCGGCCGGCGGATGGCGGAGAGCCAGCATTATTACGCCGTGCGGAACAGCCTGCTGCTGGTGCGGAAGCACCGGGAGGGGCTGGGATATTGGAACGCCGCGCGGCGCATCGTCGTTTACAGCATGGTCCGTTGCTGGCGCATCTGCCGGAGCGAGCCGCGCGAACTGGCGCGCTATGTCCGCACCACTTTCGCCGGGATCATCGATCACCTGACCGGCCGCTACGGAGCATTTCGGCCCCGATAGATGAACAAATATCATGCACCTCAACAGCCGGCTGTTATTCAAGAAATACGCGAAGTCGCTGTTTACAACAGGGATGCGGGTCCTCGAAATCGGACCGGACCGGAATCCGTCGACGTTTCAGAAAATCGTGGGAGTCGGAAGGACGGAGTGGGAGACCGTGGACATCTGCCCGCGGGAGGCGCTGACCTACGTCGCATGCGACGAGTATCACTTTCCGGTCGCGGACGAGACTTACGACATCGTGCTGTCGGGCAATGTCATCGAGCATGTCAGGAAGGTGTGGCTCTGGGTCAGGGAGCTGGCGCGGATATGCAAGAAAGGCGGGCGCATCGTGACAATCAATCCGGTGAGCTGGCCTTACCACGAGGCGCCGGTGGACTGCTGGCGGATCTATCCGGACGGCATGAAGGCGCTTTACGAGGAGGCGGGAGTCAAGATGGAGTTCGCAAAGCACGAGTCGCTTTCATCGAGCGGGTTGATGCTGCCGGTCACGTTCATCAAGGAGGCGCTCAAGCCGGTCATGCGGAAGGGGCCGCCGATGTTTGGGCCGGTGATCGATGCGATCGCAATTGGAGTGAAGGTGTGAAATTTCAATGAGCGTTGTGTTCATCAACTGCGCGGGCGAGACGTTTACGCCGACCAAGAGCGGGGCGATCAGCACCTGGATTTGGGAGGTTTGCCGCGCGGCGAAGAAGGAGGGGGCCGAGCCGTGGGTCATCACGAGGACGACCAATGCGGAGCCGCACCCGTGGCGCAACGCCGTGCTGCTCGAGTACCCGTGGATTCCGAGTTTTCGCGGGACGGGGATCGGGCGGCTGCTGCAAATCCAGCGGCAATTGGGTGGATGGGGCCACGTGCGACAGGGAGCGTACGCGCGGCGGGTGGTGCGGGCGATTCGCGAGCGCGGGCTGGAGCGGATGCCGTTCATTTTGCACAACGATCCGGAGATGGCGGTACACATGCGCCGGTGTTTTCCGCAGGCGACGATCATGCACCTGTTTCACAATGCCAATTCGTGCGGGGAGCGATGCCGGCGGGAGTTTGGCAAGGCGGTGACGGTGGCGGCTGGGGTGAGCGATTTCATCACGCGGTGGCAAGGAGAGTATTTCGCCATGGACGACGCGCGGCAGCGGACGATCTACAACGGGGTGGATATCGAGAGATTTGCGCCGTGCGAGGAAGAGCCGGACGGGCCGGCGGTGATCAATTTCCTGGGACGCACGGATGCGTCGAAAGCGCCCGACCTGCTGCTGCGCGCGGCGAAGCAACTGGCGCGGAAGAGGAAGGATTTCAGCGTGCAAATTCTCGGGGCGCGTTATTACTGGGGATCGGAGCCGGACGATTACCAGCGTATGCTGGACAAGCTTTCAGGCGAACTGGAGGAGGAGGGGATCGCGGTGCGGCGGCCCGGAGTGGTGAGCAGGCACGCGCTGCCGGGGGAGCTGCGGAAGGCGCATATCCACGTGGTGCCGTCGCGGTGGGACGAGCCGTTTGGGCTCGCGACGGTCGAGGGAATGGCGACGGGGCTGGCGACTGTTGCGTCGCGAACTGGCGGCACGATGGAGGTGGTGGGGGATGCGGGATTTCTATTCGGGCGCGACTCGGAGGACGAGCTGGCCGGGCATCTGGAGACGCTGGTGGGGAACAGGGAATTGCGCAGCGACTATGGGCGGAAGGCGCGGATACGGGCGGAAAGATTCACATGGGACGAGACATGGGCGGGCGTGCGAAAGGCGGTGGGAGTATGAGCCAGGTTTGTTTCATCAACATGCCGATTGAGTATTACTCGCCGGTCTCGGGCGGGGCGATTGCGACGGTGATACGCAGCGTTGGCGGCGAGCTGGAGACGCGCGGCCACAACGTCAGCGTGCTGAGCCGCGTGAACGGCGACGCGGTGTATCCGGTGGGGCGTGTCATTCCCATCGAGGTGAAGGAACGGGACGATCTGAACTTTCTCCAGAGGCGAGTGTCATCGCTAAGGCGGCGATTGAGCCAATGGGATTGGCCATGGTTCGAATACTATCTCGACTCCGTGAAGCGGAAGCTCGCGGCGATGTCGCCGGCGCCGGACGCGGTGGTGGTGTGCAACGACCTGGTCTCGCCCTATCATCTGAAGCGGATGCTGCCGCGGACGAAAGTGATCGTGTGGATGCACAATGAATGGCGGACGCGGTTTGATATGGCGAAGACGATTGCGAGCGCCGACCTCTTCGTGACGTGCAGCGAATACATTCGGCGCTGGATGATGGAGACACACGGCATCCCAGCGGAGCGGATCGCGGCGGGATGGAACGGCGTGGACCATGGCGCGTTCAAACCGGAGCCGGCGAGGGCGAAAGGCGACGAGCTGAAGGTGCTGTTCCTGGGCCGGATCGATCCGAATAAGGGCCCGGACCTCGCGGCGGACGCGGTTGCGGCGCTGCGACGGGAAGGGCTGCCGGTGAGGCTCACCGTTGCCGGCGGACTGTGGTTTTACGGACATGGGAACGAGATGCGCGACCCGTACTTTCGCGAATTGAAATCGAAAATGGACGCGGCGAACGCGGAATACCTGGGCCATGTCACGCGGGAGCGCGTGCCGGAATTGGTGAGGGGGCACGATGTTGTTTGCGTGCTTTCGCGTTCGACGGAGCCGTTTGGATTGGTCGTGCTGGAAGCGATGGCCAGCGGATGCGCGGTGATTGCATCGGCTCGCGGCGGGCTGCCGGAAGCATGCGGCGGCGCGGCGCTGGTGGCGGATCCGGATGATTTTCCGGGCATCGTGGCGGCGCTTCGGTCGCTGGTGACGGATCGGGAATTGCTGGACCGGCAAAAGCGGAAGTCGCTGGAGCGAGCGGCGCGTTCCTCCTGGGCCGGCTGCGCGGATGTGTTTGAAAGGGCGATTGCGCCGGATCGGCGCGAGGCATTCGCGGAGAACGTGAAGCCGGCCGCCATTGGCCGCGCGTGCATGGCGGCTGGATTGAAATGAAAATCGCGATCACATCACTTTACCTTCCGAGCGGGAGCAAGATCGGGGTCGGCTATGTGGTGCACGCGTATGCGAACGAGCTGGTGCGGCGGGGACATTCCGTGACGGTGTTCAGCCAGAGCGGGGCGTGCGAGGACTCCATGTACGATGTGGTGGTGGTGCCGTCGGGGCGCAGGTTGCGGACGTTTGGGTTTGCATGGAATCTGCGGAAATATGACTTCAGCCAGTTCGATGTTTTGAACGCGCACGGGGACGACTGGTTCCTGTGGGGTTGCAAAAGGCCGCGGCATATCCACACATTCCACGGCTCGTGCCTTGCCGAGATGCTCCATGCGAAGGGGATCACGACAAAGCTGCGGATGGCTGGCCTCGCGCTGTGCGAATTCAGCGCCTGCCTGCTTGCGGACGAGCTGGTCGCCGTGTCGGCCAATACGCGGAATTACAATCCATTTATCCGGCGCGTGATCCCGAACGGGATCGACTTGCGCACGTTCCGGCCCGGCGCGGAGAAATCGGCTGCGCCGGCGATTCTCTTTGTAGGAACGATGCGTGGGCGCAAACGGGGAGCAATGCTGCTGGATTTGTTCCGGAAGAAGATTCGTCCGTGCATTCCGGATGCGGAATTCTGGGCTGTGTGCGAGGAGCAAGTGGAGGGCGACGGGGTTAAATGGTTTGGCCGTATCAGCACCGAGAAGCTGGCGGAACTTTACAGCCAGGCATGGGTTTTCTGCCTGCCGAGCAGTTACGAAGGATTTGGCGTGCCTTATATTGAAGCGATGGCGAGCGGGACGCCGGTGGTCGCGACGCCGAATCCCGGCGCGCGCGAGGTGACGCGCAACGGCGCCGACGGACTGCTGCCAACGCCGGAGAAACTGGCGGGCGCGCTGCTGCGCGTGCTGCTGAATGCGGAAACGCGCGAGCGATTGAGCAGGGCAGGGCTGGAGCGGGCGCGCGATTTCGGCTGGGACCACATCTGCGCGGAGTACGAAGCGCTTTATACGACCGTGCCGCCGGCGGCGCTGCAACCTTCCCGTACATGAAACCAGAAGTCAGCGTCGTAATCGCAACGTATAACTATGGCCGGTTTCTCGCCGGCGCCATCGAGAGCGCTCTAGCGCAGACGCACAAGCCGATGGAGATCATCGTGGTGGACGACGGTTCCACCGATGGCACCGCGGACGTCGCCGCGCGGTACGCGGACCGGATTCGGTATCTGCGCAAGCCGAACGGGGGGGTCTCATCTGCGCGGAACGCCGGCATCGCGGCGGCGCACGGCGAATTGATCGCGCTGCTGGACGCCGACGACCGGTGGCTGCCGGGCAAGCTGAAAAGGCAGGTCGCACAGTTCCTCGCGGACCCGAAGGTGGGCATGGTTCACACGGGCAGCCGCATCTTCGATCACGATACGGGGGCGACGCTGTGCGAAGTGTCGCCGCCGGTGGAGCTGGATTTTCACGGCCTGATGAATTGCTGTGCGGTATCGACGCCCTCGACGGTAATCAGGCGCGAGGTGTTCCAGAGCGTGGGGCGGTTCGACGAGACGCTTGAGGAGGCCGAGGATTGGGACTTGTGGCTGCGGATCGCGGCGGGCGGATGGAGAATCGTGGGATGCAGCGAAACGTACGTCGAGTACCGCACGCATGTCTCGAACGCGAGCCGGAGCAATCCGGTGCGGAGTTTCCGCAATTGCATGACCGTATTGGAAAAGGCGCTGAAATTCCATCCGCACTGCCGCGAGTGCGCAGGGGCCGTGCGCGCGACGCGCAAGCGGCTGGCCGCGGAGACGTACGGGCGGATGAGCGCGCGGGCGCGGGATTATTTGCGCCATGGGGATTGGGTGCGCGGGCTGGCGTGGAGATTCAAATCAGTGTGGCACTACCCGGAGGTATTGCTGAACGCTGCGGCCAACTTTCGGTGCCGGGTCCAGCGGACCGAAGCCCCGTACACGCCGCACGCGCGATTGAATTCCGAATCATGAACGTCGCAATTTTCGCAAGCGCATTTCATCCCTCGCTCGGCGGAGTGGAGGAATTGGTGCGGCAGCTTGCGCACGAGTACCGGCGGCAGGGGATGGGTGCGATCGTGCTGGTGAATCGCTGGCCGCGGACGCTGCCATCGGCGGAGGTCTATGAGGAGATTCCTGTCCACCGGCTGGCGATGCGGGTGCCGGAGTACAATTTGCAGGTCCGGACTAATTATTGGCTGGCCTATCCATTTGTGCGGGCGCGGATGCTGCGCATCCTGAAGCGGCACAAGATCGGGATGCTGCACGTGCAATGCGCGAGCGCGAATGCCCATTACGCCATGATCGCGAAGCGGGCGCTGGGACTGCCGCTGCTCTTCACGGCGCAGGGCGAGAGGACCATGGACGCGGAGCGTGTGTATGAGAAATCACCGTTTATCAACCGTGTGCTGCGCAGGTTGCTGAAGGAGGCGGATTATATCACGGCGTGCTCAAGAGATACGCTGGAGGATCTCGAGAGCTTTGGGGGCGAGGCGTTTGGAGCACGGGCGAGTGTGGTGTATAACGGAATCCGGGTTGAGGATTTTGAGGGAGCGCGCCCGTATGCGCATCCGCGGCCATACATTCTCGGGATCGGCAGGATGGTTCATCAAAAGGGATTTGACGTGCTGATCGAGGCGTTTGCGGAGGCGGGGATTGAATCGCACGATCTGATCCTGGCGGGCGACGGTCCGGAACGCGCGAGCCTGGAGGAGCTTGCGCGCGCGCGGAAGCTGGGCGGGCGCGTGCATTTTCTCGGACGGGCGGATCGCGGGACGGCGGTGGGACTATTTAGCGGCTGCTCGTTTTTCGTACTGCCATCGCGGCAGGAGCCGATGGGAATCGTGAACCTCGAGGCGATGGCGGCAGGGAAGGCCGTGGTGGCCTCGCGCACGGGCGGCGTGAAGGAAATCGTGGAGGATGGCGAGACGGGATTGCTGACGACACCGGGCGATGCGCGTGAACTGGCGGCGGCGCTCCGCAGGATGGCCGGGGAGGATCTTTTGCGCGTACGCATGGGCGCGAGCGGGATGCGGCGCGTGCGCAACTTTACGTGGGAATCGATCGCGCGTTCCTACCGGCAGATTTACGAGCGAATCGCCGCGGAGACGTCCGCGCCCGGAGCAATCGCGGCCGCCGGGATGCCGCTGCTCAATCCCGAATGAACCCTGTATTCATCAATAATTCCGTAGAGACATTCACGCCCACGCAGAGCGGCGCGATTGCCACGCACATTCACGAATGCTGCCGCGCGGCGGTCCTGCGAGATACGGAGCCGGTAGTCATCTCGATCCGCTGCGGTGCGGAGCCGTACAGCGATGTGAAGACGGTGCTGGTGGATCCGCCACGCATTCCGCAAAACCGAATCCTTGTGAAACTGCTGCGGGCGGAACGGAAGATCACCGGCTGGCGGCACCTCCGGCAACGGGCCCATGCGATCAAAGTGGAGCGCGCTATCCGGGAGAATGGCCTGGAGCGGCACCCGATGATCCTGCACAACGATCCGGAACTGGCTGTATTCCTGAGGGATCGATTCCCGCGGGCGTTCCTCATCCATCATTTTCACAATCAAATCCCCGCGGCGCCGCGATTCCGCGACAGGTATTCGCAATCAGCCAACGTGACGACGGGGGTGAGCGTATTCACGAGCCGCTGGGTGGAGCAGGCCTACGGGCTGCGTCCAAGCAGTGTCCTCACGATTCACAACGGCGTCGATATCGAACGCTTCAAGCCGGCGGCAAACCGGGGTGACCGGTTGCCGGTGATTAATTTTCTCGGGCGCACCGGCATTGAGAAGGGGCCGGATCTGCTATTGAAGGCGGCGGTGAAACTGGCGCGCAAGACGCGCGCATTTCGGGTGCAGATGCTCGGCTCGAATCATTGGGACAAGTTCGAGAGGGACGATTATCAAAATCAACTCGATGGGCTGTCGCGCGACCTTGAGAGCGCGGGCGTGACGGTGAATCGTCCGGGGCATATCGCACGCGCGAAGCTGCCGGCCGCGTTGCGCGAGGCGGATATCAACGTGGTGCCGTCGCGCTGGGACGAACCGTTCGCGCTGACGATTCTCGAAGGGATGGCGTGCGGGCTGGCGAGTGTCGTCTCGCGGACCGGCGGGGCGCCGGAGGTGGTCGGCGACGCGGGCCTGCTGTTCGAGCGCGATTCGGTGGATGGGCTTGCGGCGCATTTACTGGACTTGATTTTCGACCCGCGGCTGCGCGCCGAATATGCGCTGAGGGCGAGGGCGCGCGCAGAGCAATTCACATGGCAAAAGACATGGGGGCAGTTCTGTTCCGCGGCGGGAATGTGAGACCGATGAACGTATTTGCCACCACCGCCATCGAAGAGATCGTGCCCGGCGTCTCGACGTACAAGCCGCTGTTCGCGGAGCTGGCGGCGCAAGATCGATTCGGGACGCATCACCTTGTGGATGACGCGGAGGGCGCGGACGTCGTTCTCTTCCTCGACGGCCACCAGCATTACCTCGATCTGTCGATGGGCGCCATCCGGCGGCACCGTCTCGCGCGCGCGCATCCGGAGAAGGTGTTCGTTTACAGCCAGCAGGATCAACCATGGTGCGCGATGCCGGGCCTTTATGTGGCCATGCCGCGGCAATCGTTCAATTGGCGCCGGCAGAGACCGTGCGCGTACATTACCGTGCCGAACGAATATGTGCTCCAGGGCGGCACGCGCACGGGTTCGCCCGATCTGCTGTTCTCATTCGCGGGGCGCGGCGGCAACCGGACGCGCGACCGCATCCTGCATTCACCGGGACATCCGCGCGCGCGGATCGTCGATACGAGCGCGCTCGATTTCTTCGGCGTGCAAACGGCGGATATCGATTTGCAGAAGCGGCGTTATGCGGAGATCATCGCGCGGTCGAAGTTTGTGCTCTGCCCGCGCGGCGCGGGGCCGAGTTCATTCAGAATCTTCGAGACAATGGCCGCGGGACGCGTGCCGGTCGTCATCAGCGACGCGTGGACGGCGCCAATGGGGCCGGATTGGGAAAAGTGCGCGCTCTTCATCAGCGAGCGCCAGGCCCACCGCATCAGCAGGCTGATTGAGGAACAGGAGCCGCGGTTCCCGCTCATGGCCGAGGCCGCGAGGCGCGAATGGGAGCAATGGTTTTCGCCGCAGGTGCTCTTTCACCGGATGATCGAAGGGTTGCGTGAAATCGTCGCGAACCGGACCGAACCGGAGCGGCTCGCGCCGGAGGGATTCGATTTGCGGTATTGGCGGCTGCGGGCGCGGGCGATGAAGACAAATATCAAACAGGCAGCCGGGCAACTCGGCGGCGCGCTGCGCGCGCGGCTTCAAAAAGGTCCGGCGGCGATGTCGGTTGCGGGAAGATGAACAGTAATATGCCCTGCTCCAATCGTATCACGGCGGCCCGCTTCGCCGGACGCGCGTCGGCAACCAACGGCGACGCGCCGAAATTCCAATGCGCCGGCGTGAGGCTGCTGCAGCTTCCGTTGATTCCCGATGCGCGCGGCGATCTGATGTTCGCGGAATTTCCCAAGCACCTGCCGTTCGTGCCGAAGCGCTTTTTTGTCACTTACGACGTGCCGCCTGGCAGCGTGCGCGGCGAGCACGCGCACAAGCGCCTGGAGCAAATCGCGGTCTGCCTGCGCGGCTCATTTGTTTTCACCGTCGATGACGGGACCGTGCGCGAGGATTGCGTGCTCGATTCGCCGGGCGCGGGCCTTTACGTGCCGCCGCTGGTCTGGGGCGTGCAATCGCAGCATTCGCCCGATTGCATGATGCTGGTGCTGGCGTCGGACGTTTACGACGAAAGCGGTTACCTGCGGAATTACGAAGATTTTCTCACGCACGCGAAGGCAGCCGGTCATGCAACCAGCGAAGATCAACCATGAAGATACTCTATCTTTTCACTGTCGATTACAACAAGGAGATCGCCGATTGCGAGCGCGGCGTGGTGCCGACGCACCGCCTGTGGGGATACGTCGAGACGGCGAAGATGGGGCACGAGCCGATCGCGTGTCCGAGTCCAAAATATTTCCGGAAACGGCTGTCGAAGCCGGTCTTCTGGCGGATTTACCAGGCGCTGTATGCGTGGTGGAAACAGGGGGAAGTGGATTGCATCTTCGCGATCAACGAGGCCGGGGCGTTGCCGGTATTGGTGTTGAAATGGCTGCGGCTGCTGAGGACGCCAATCGTGATTGTGTCCACCGGCCTGATGCACAAGCGGAATCAATCGGGCAAGCGCAAGGCGATGTGGAAGCGGCTGCTCCCGCGCGCGGAAGCGATTGTCTCGCTGAGCACGATGGAAGTGGAAGCGACGTGGCGCGAATTCGGTCTGCGTCCGGAGCGTCAGCACCTCGTGAACATGCTGGTGGACATCAATTATTTCGGCGCGGGCGGCAAGCTGGGCGGCGGCGATTACTGTCTCTCAGCCGGCACGAACGAAGGGCGCGACTATCCGACGCTGCTGAAGGCGTTCCCGCGGGATGAGAAATTGCTGATCGTCACCGATCCGTACAACGCGGCGATCATCGAAAAACACCGCGAGCCTGGTATGCAGGTCGAGGTGAGGCAAGCGGTGCCGATCGGGCAATTGAAGGAGCTGTATCAACGGGCCAAGGCGATCATCAATCCGATTGGCGAAGTCGATTTCGCCTCGGGCCATACGATCCTGCTCGAGAATATGTCGCTGGGCCGTCCGGTGATCGTCTCGATGGTCAGGGGGATGAAGGATTACTTTCAGGACGGCGTAACGGCGATTGGCGTGAAGCCATACGACGTGGAGGACATGAGGCAAAAATTACGCGCCTTCCTGGACGCGCCGGAGAAATTCACGCCGATCGGCGAGCGCGCGACGGAATGGGTGCGGCGGTTTTCGTCGGAAGAGTTTGCGAGGAAGCTGCTGGTGATCGCAACGGGCCTGCTGGGCGAGGCGCCGGGCCATTGCAAGAGTTGCGCGGCGCAGCCAGCGATTGAATTGAGCAGTCCGGCAAAATGATGCACGACCTGATATTCGTATCGCTGGAGAACTGGGACGACGTCTGGAGGCGCAATCAATTCCTGTGCGCGTCGCTGGCGCGGCGGTTTCCCGCGATGAAGATCCTGTTTGTCGGGCTGCCTAGAAATGTCTCGCACGATCTCCGGCACGGGAGCCTGCGGGCGTTGAATACCGGCGCGACATGGACGGTGCCGAGTCATCCAAACATCACGGTGACCCATGCGCTCAAGCTTTGCCCGGATTCGATTGCGTCGGGACGGCGGATCAACGAGGCGATGGCGCGCGGGCACATCCGGCGCGTGGCGCGCGGCATGGGAATGACGCGGTCGCTGCTCTGGCTGAATCCGCATTCCGCGGTGCACATGGCGGGAGCGATGGGAGAAAAGGCTGTGATTTATGATATTACCGATGATTGGACGGAGGCGCCGTCGTTTCCGGCATGGCAGAGGAAGCTGATCGCGCGGCAGGATCGCGCGCTCTGTGCAAGGGCTGATCTGGTCATCGTTTGCTCGGAGGCACTCGAAGCGAGCAGGCGCGCCCATTCCAAGCGCATCCTGCTTTTGCCGAACGGCGTGGATTGCGAACATTATGCGGCCATCGCGGGCTCGGTGGAAGAGAGCCGCTGGCCGCGGCCTGTGCTGGGCTACACGGGGACGGTTCACGGCGACCGGTTCGACGTGGATCTGGTGGCGGGGCTGGCGAGGAAATTCGCGCAAGGGAGTGTCGTGCTGGTGGGGCCGGATCATTTAACCCCGGCCCAGAAAGCGAAACTGGAGCCGCTGCCAAACGTGCACATCACGGGCCCGGTGCCATACGGGCGGATTCCGGAAACCATGGCGCAATTCGATGTTTGCATCGTGCCGCACGTCGAGACGCCGTTCACGAACAGCCTGAATCCGCTGAAGCTGTGGGAGTATCTGGCCGCCGGAAAACCGATCGTGAGCACCAACGTCGCCGGCTTCCGCAACTATCCCGATCTCTGCCGGATCGCGTCGGGCGTGGAGCCGTTCGCGGAGGCCTGCCGGCAGGCGCTCGACGAGAGGGGCGCGACTGGTGCGCAACGAAAGGCCGAAGCGCGGAAGCACAGTTGGACGCGGCGAATCGACACGCTGCTGGATGGAATGGGATCAGCGGGATTGATTGCCCCCGTGTCCGCGGCCGCATGAGTGACTTGAAAGAGATTGATAGTTCGGCGCCGGATCTGTCCGCGATTGTCGTGAGTTACAACACGCGCGACATGACGATCGAGTGCCTGCGTACATTGGACGCCGCGCTGGAGGGCATGGCCGCGGAGGTGATCGTCGTGGACAATGCCTCCACGGATGGGAGCGTCGATGCGATCCGCAATGCTTGCCCGCGGGCGCGGCTAATTGCGCGTGAGAAGAATGCCGGGTTCGGCGCGGCAAACAACCATGCGATGGGAATGGCGCGCGGCAGGTTCCTGCTGCTGCTGAACAGCGACGCGTTTCCCGAGCGGACGGCGATTGGGGCGCTGCTTGATTTTATCCAGGGACATCCGCGCGCGGCGGTGGTGGGGCCGCGGCTGCTGAACGCGGATGGGACCTTGCAAATCTCCTGTCATCCGTTCCCGACGCCGCTCTTTGCGTGGCTGGAGAATCTATGGCTCGCCCGCGGCTACCGCGGCTGGCGGCACGACAGCGTGAGGAAGGTCGATTTTCTGATCGGCGCCTGCATGCTGGTGCGGCGCGAGGCTTACGAGCAGGTGGGGGGATTCGACGAAAGCTTCTTTATGTATAGCGAGGAGGCCGATTGGCAGCGCCGGATGAAGAATGCGGGATGGGAGGTGGTGTTCCTGCCCGAGGCGCGCGTCAAGCACCTGGGAGGGGCGAGCGGCGCGAACGAGGAGGCGCGGGTGAGCCGGCATTTCTTCGAGAGCCTGGATTATTACGAGCGCAAACATCACGGGCTGGCGGGTCTGATTGCGTTTCGGCTCGCCATGACCGTCGGTTGCGCGCTGCGGACGGTGGTGTGGTCGGCGGTCTCGCTGCTGCCGGCGCGGCGCGAAGTGGCGCGCGCGAAAGCGAGGAAGCATTCGCGGCTGTGCGTGAGGCAGGCGTTCCACTGGGCTACGCGGTCCTGAACCCGCATAAATACAAGGGATAATCAATGCTGATGGCGAAAAACAGGCAGAATCCATGAACGCGAAGCCAACTGGGAAATCTCGGATCCGCTCCTCGCTCGTTTTCCAATGAACCAGCCGCCCCTTATCAGCATCGTCATCCCGGTGTATAACCGCGAACGGTTGCTTCCCGCCACCTTGCAGAGCATCCGCGAGCAGACCTGTCGGGATTGGGAATGCATCGTAGTGGATGACGGTTCAACCGATGGAACCCTCGCAGTCGCCAATCAATGGGCCCGCGACGACAACCGCATCCGCGTCGTCTCCCAGAAAAACACCGGCCCCTCTGTCGCCCGAAATCGCGGCTACGCAGAAACCAATCCGGGTTCGCAATATGTCACCTTCATGGACGGCGACGATGTCTGGCTTCCCGATGCTCTCGGCACCCTGCTTCGGGCGACCGAGGCGTCCCCTGAGATGGCCGGAGCCCACGGCCTCGCCGACTTCATTGACGAGGAGGGGAAGCGCTTCCAAGCCGGCGAATTCGCGGAGTGCGGGAGGAAGCGAATCGGTCTTGGCGAGGATGGGACCCTGCAAGCATGGGACCTTTCGAAACCGACGTCCTTTCAGACGCTATTGTACCGGAACACCGTGTGGCCGCCCGGCCTTCTGCTGACGAGACGGATTTATTACGAGAAAGCGGGCCTCTTCGATCCGGACCTCGTCCTGGCCGAAGACTGGGACATGATTTTGCGCCTCAGCCGGCATGGCAGTTTTTCCTTCGTTAACCAGGTCATGCTCCTTTACCGCCGCCATTCCGGCAGCATCTCCCTCCAAAGCCACGAAATCAACATGGGGAAGGCTCGCCAACTCCATACCAAGGCTTTTCGTTCCCAGGAAAATACGCCGGAGCAGAGGGCCATCGCGAGGCGGGTCTGGAGAGAGATGCAGAAGCAGTGCATGAGAGGAAAATGGGAGACGGTCCGGCAACGGGTCGCGGAGGGCAAGTACGCGGCCGCCGGAGCGGCTTTCATTCGGATTTACGTCGAAATCCACCGTTTCCTGCGCGGCCATCCCACCAGCTGTGGCCTGTAGCAGCCACGGCATCGCCCGAAATTTTAAATTTTCCTACTGATGCTCTACGCAATCGGACTTCTGTACGTACTGGCATTCTTCTTTGTCGGCTGGAAGCGTCCGGCCATTCCGCTCATGCTCATTTTTGCGCTGGCGCCGTTCCAGAATGATATCGGCGCGCTGACCACGCCACAAAACCCGGACGATCCAATGAGCAGCGGCGGCGGGGGCGGCGGGCTCCCGCATTTTTCCATCGCGGAGATCAATCTCATGCTGGCGGCCATTCTGTTCGTTGTTCGGCGGCGTCCGTTCCGGTTTGGCCCGCTATTGGTGCCGACGCTGATTTACCTTGGCGTGTGCGCGGTTTCAGCGCTGCACAACTGGCGTTCGTCCACGATGACATCGACGATCCAGATGGTGCTCTATCTTATCGTGGCAGTGTGCGTGTTTACATCGCTGGGGCGGGATGAGAGGGATTATCAACTTGCTTTCAACGGCCTGATCTTTGTCGGCGTCTTTCTTTCCCTCGCGGTGCTGATCACGCATTCCGGCTATGTCATGGGCCTGCACAAGAATGGCGTGGGCGGCTCGCTTGCGTGTGCGGTGACGGTTTGCGCGGAGCTTTGGTTCGCCGCGGCGACGCCGCGCCGGCGGCTGGTGCTCTCATGGGCGCTGGGGATTCTCGTCGCCGGGCTATTCTTTACGCTGTCGCGCGGCGGATGGATCAGCGCGGCGGCGGGCATCGCGCTGATTCTGGCAATGCGCCGGCAGTTCCAGACGCTGGTAAAATGCACTCTTGTGATGGTGCCGTTGATCGCGGTCTGCTGGCACTTCCTGCCGGAACAATCGCGGGAATACTCAACCGCGTTCAGCACGGATAACTGGAACATCCAGGCGCGCTTCAATTCGGTGGAGTTCGCGAAGGAGCAATTTGAGGAAAATCCGCTGCTGGGTGTCGGCGTGGGCCTGCGCAAGGAATATGACGCGACGAATCTCTTCTGGCTCACGCTTGCGGAGACGGGCATCCCGGGAATGCTGACCTTCTTCGGGCTTCAGTTCGTGTTCATGCGGATGGTGTGGAAGACGCAATTGCGGCTGAGCCGCAACGAGCCGCTCTATTCCGCGGTGGCGATTGGCGGGGCACTGGTCTTTGGCGGGTTGGTGCATGGAATGGTCGATCATTACTGGAGCCGTGGGGCGATCAGTGTTGCATGGGCGGGCGCGGGAATGGCCACTTACGGCTACCTGGTGGTGCAGCAGCGCCGCGCCCTGGCGCGAGCGGCGCTCCGGCAGGAAACATTCTTCGGGGCCGCTCAAGCCGCATGAATATGGGCGAGGATCATACGCAGCGAAATAGCGGAGAGGCGCCGCGGGTCAGCATCATCATCGCCGCGTATAACAGCGAGCGATTCCTGGCGCAGACGATCCGGAGCATCCGGGAGCAGACGTTCCGCGATTGGGAATGCGTGATTGTCGATGACGGATCGACGGATGGGACGCCGGAGATCGCGAGACGCCTCGCTGCCGAGGATCCGCGCGTTTGTGTCGCGACCCAACCGAACGCCGGAGCGTCAGCGGCGCGCAATATGGGAATGACGCTCATCCATCCGGGCTCGAAATACCTGACGTTCATGGATAGCGACGATCTCTGGGCGCCCGAGGCGCTCGAGGTATTGTGCGACGAAGCCGACCATCATCCGGAAAGAGTGGGTGTTCATGCGGTGGCAAAATGCATCGATCAGGATGGAAACCCGTTCGAAGACCCGATGTATACATGGCGTGGCAGCGGACGCATCGTCTACGACAAGTTTGGCAATGTGGTGAAGTTAGACCCATCAACCCCGACAAATTTTCAATCGCTCTGGTTTTCGAATCCGTTCCCGCCCGGACTGGTTCTTGGAAGGCGCACCGTCTATGAGAAGGTAGGAGAGTGGGACATGGGCCTTTATCCTGTCGAGGATTGGGAAATGCTCCTCCGCCTATGCAGGCATGGCGATTTGCACTTCGTGGACAGAGTCCTTCTTTCCTACAGGCGTCACTCCAATAATAGCTCCGGGCGATCGGACGAAGTGAATGTGCGCAAAATACGCAACATGTTCTACAAGACTTACTTTTCGCGCGAAAACGACGTCAAACACAGGCAAATCCTGCGGAAGAACTGGCGGGCGGCGCAACTCTTCGATCTTCGGGAAAAGCTGCGCGTGGCCGGGGAGCAACTGGGCAAGGCGCGGTTCGCGAGCGCCGCTTCGACCGTTGCCCGCGGATGCCTGAGCCTCTACCGGTACGCGAGGGGTTATCCGACGCTGGAGGGGATTTAAATGGAAATAGCGCTCTCATTTCCGGGATGTCATCGGCGCGGCGGCGTCGAGCGGATCATTTATGAATGCGCGAAGTATCTGGCCGGGCGCAGCCATAAAGTGACCGTGTTCGCGAACGAATTCGAACGAAACGGCGCGCGCGTCAATTACCGGCACGTGCCGATACGCCGCACGCTGAAGCCGCTCGTGCCGACTTCATTTTACCGAGCGTGCAGCGGCGCGATGAAGGGGAGCCGCTTCGACGCGCACGGGACCTTCGGCTGCGTATGCCCGGAGGGGGGCGTCTATTGGGCGCAAAGCGTTCACGCCGCGTGGCTGGACAAGGCGAAGGCGATCCGTCCCCCATGGTCGATCTCGCGTTGGAAACAATGGCTCAATCCCGTGCATTCGACGATCCTCAAATACGAGAGGAGCCACTTTCGGAAGGGAGGCTATCGGAGGATCATCGCGCTTACCGAGGAGGTGAAATCGGATCTCCGGCATTACTATGATGTTCCCGAGGAGGACATTGACGTGGTGCCGAACGGATTCGCGCCGGCGGAGTTCAACGTGGAACGAGCGATGGAAATGCGCGAGACCGTGAGACTGGAACTCGGATACACGCCGGAGCAGAAAGTGATTGTATTCGTCGCCAATGAATTGGACCGGAAAGGTTATGCGGCGCTGCTGCGCACCATCGAGGGAATGGACGATCCGCGGCTTCGGCTGCTGGTAGCGGGACGGATGGCGCCGAGCCCAAATCCGCTGGTGACTTACGTGGGTTCCACGGACCAGGTGGCGCGTTACTATGCGGCGGCGGATGTATTCGCGCTGCCAACTCTATACGAGGCATGGGGCCTTGTGATTATCGAGGCCATGGCGACGGGTCTGCCCGTTCTCACGAGCCGGCTGGCCGGGGCGTCGGTGGCGGTTCGCGAGGGAATGAGCGGCCAATTACTGGACGATCCGAGGGACGAAACGGAGATTGGCGGGAAGCTGAGGCCGCTGATCGAGGGAGAACACGCGAACCGGGAGGAGATATCGAACTCAGTAGCCCAATACGCATGGTCGCGGGTATTGGTGCGGTATGAGAATGTGTTGTGCCAAAACAGCAGTTAGACGTTCCTAACATGAAAACAGGAAGACGGGATATCAATGAAAATAGTCAAGAAGGTGTTGAGCTACAGAGGATGGGGGCGACTGATGCGCGTTTACGGCAAGTCACTCATTACCTATGGGACCCCGCGGAAGTTTATAAACGCGGTCCGCACGGAACTGGCCTATCGGACCCGGCGCGTGGATGTAAAGACGCCGCCCTACCTGATATTCATAGAGCCGCTCTATTACTGCAATCTCTCGTGCCCGCTATGCCAGCGCCAGAGTTTCGATGGCGCGCGCAAGGAAGACGCGGGACGCCTGCCGCTGGAGACTTATGAGAAGATCCTGGACGAGATCGGCGACTACTTATACCAATGCCATATCTTCGGCCTCGGCGAGCCATTGCTGGACTGGCCTCTTACGCGGCAAATCATCGAGAAAGCGCATCAGAAGCGCGTCTTCACCCTGGTAAGCACAAATTGTACTTTGATAACTCCAAAGATCGCCCGTGAGATAGTAAGTTGCGGGCTGGACTATCTGGTATGCGCGATCGACGGCGTATCACAGGAGGTTTACGAGAAGTACCGCGTGGGCGGCAAGGTGGAGAAATGCTTCGCCGGGCTGCGAATGCTGGTCGAGGAACAGCGGAAGCAGCGCAGCAAGATCGTCATAGAATGGCAATACCTTGTAAACCGCTTCAGTGCTCCCGAGATGGATCAGGCGCGAGCGCTCGCGAAGGAGTTGGGAGTTTATCTTCGTTTTGCGCCGATGGGCGGAATGGAATGGAGCGACGAGTTACAGGAGTATTGGCTGCCGAAGACGGATGGCTACCAGGATTCGAAGCTCAAGGCGGGCGCGGTCAAGAATCCATGGCATTGCTTCTGGCTTTGGCGGGGCGTGGTCGTGAATTCGAACGGCCAGCTCGCGCGATGCCCCGGTTATCAGAACGTCGCCATGATGGGCGACCTGCAAACGGAGAAATTAATGGATATCTACGACGGACCCGTGTCGCGGCGGGCCCGGCAGTTATTTACCAAGGGGCCGGTGCCCGAGGGGCCGTTCCCGTCGCCGTGCAATAATTGCTCCTACTACGTGCGCGAACACGGAGGGCCGAACATGGACAAGAGAAAGTCCGCAAATCCAGAACCGGTCCCGGCTTAAACTCCATGGAACAAACAAGACTGTTGTTTCTTCACCTCTCCAGCGATGGCGGCGCCGATGCGCGGCTGCTGGAGCGATTGCGCGGTCTCGACCGCTCACGATACGCGCCCACTGTTCTGGCCTCCTCCGGGGGCCCGCTGCTGGATGAGTGCCGGGAATTGGGCGCGGAGACCCAACTGCGTCCGCTGTGCGCCTGTTTTGTGAATGCGGGCGAGGGAACGCACTGGAGCCGTTTTCTGCTTCGTCCGGGAGTGATGCTGGCGCTGGCGAGATTCTGCAAATTCGTGCGCTCTTTCGTCCGGGAGCGGCATATCGACGCGATTTGCGCGGATTCCGCGAAATCGCGCTGGATCGCGCGCGTGGCGGGAATCCGCGTGATGAATCCCGTGGCTCCGGGGGCGGAACCGGCGGTGCGGGCCGCGCTATTTACAGATGCCGATGTGTTCGCAGGGACCGAGCGCCACATGCTCGATCTTGCGCGCGGGTTGTGCTCGCTAAATGTGACCGTGAGCATCGCCTGCCCGAAGAAAGCGCCGCTCGCCGATCTTGCGCGGGAAGAGAAGTTCGAGGTTATCCCGATCGAGAAGCGAGGATTCCTGGATTGGCGGGCCATTGCGATTCTGCGGCGGGAGTTGCGCGCGGGTAAATTAAACGTCATCCACGCGCATAATGGCCGCACGGCGCTTTCCGCGGCGCTTGCGGTGCGGCTGGCGGGGCGGGGCAGTTATGTACTGACCCAGCATTTTCTCACGCCGTGCCGGGCCGGGCGGCGTGGCCTGAAGGCCGCGCTCTCGAGCGCGATGCATCGCTGGATCAGCCGTGGGGCGGGACACGTCATCGCGATATCGGAGGCGTCGCGCCGGGGAATCGAGGAGCGCGGCGAATCGAAGAAGAACGTCACGACGGTGCCCAATGGAATTTCCGAGGCCGATCCTGGCAAACTGTCGAGTCCGGCCGCCGTTCGCGCCGGGCCTGGCATCGACCCAAATTGTCCGCTGATCGTTTGCGCGGCGCGGCTGGAGGAGGAAAAGGATGTGCGCACATTGATCGCGGCGATGCCCGCGGTGCTCGCTTCTTCCCCGCAGGCTGTTTGTGTCATTGCCGGAGAGGGATCGGAGCGCGAGGCTCTGGCCGGGCAGATTCGCGCGCTGGGGCTTGGCGAAAGCGTACGGCTCGCCGGTTTTTGCAAGGACGCGCTTTCGTTGATCAACGCGGCGGATGTGTTCGTTCTTCCCAGCATTGCCGAGCCGTTCGGCCTTGTGCTGGTTGAGGCGATGTCGCTTGGCAGGCCGGTGATTGCGACGCGGGCGGGCGGTCCGCGCGAGATTGTCGAAGATGGCGTCACCGGTTTGCTCGTGCCGCCGTCGGATCCGGTGTCGCTGGCCGGAGCAATCAGCAGGCTCATCCGCGACGAGCCGCTGCGCACCGGCATGGGAGCGCGCGGCAGGGAGCGCTTCCTGCAAAACTATACGCTGGAGCGGATGGCCGCGTCCGTACTCGAAACCTACCGCAAGGCATTGACGCAAGGTCATTCCGCCGACAAGCCGGCCTCCATCCGCCGCCGGACATATCCGCGCGCGCGGACCAAGCCGCGGGTTCTGCTCATCTCGCACACGTGTCAAACGCGCGCCGAGGGCCAGCCCAAGGCGGAGGAAATCGCGCGCCTGGGAGACATCGAGTTGATGGTGCTGACGCCGCGGCGATTCAACCATTACGGGAGATGGCAGGACGTGGAGATGCGCGAGGACGCGCCGTTTCACTTCGAGGCGCGCAACGTGATGTGGGGATGGCTGGGGCCGGCGCAGAATTATCTGCACTGGTACCCGTCGCTGGCGGGCATCCTGCGCGATTTCAAACCGGATATCATCGATCTATGGCAGGAGCCGTGGGCGCTCGTGAGCGCGCATGCGTGCTGGCTGCGGAACCGGATTCTGCCCGAGGCCCGGATCATCATCGAGTCCGAGCAGAACATCTGTAAGAATTGGCCGCCGCCGTTCAGTTGGTTCGAATCCTACACGCTTCGCAATGCATCATTCGCGGTGGGGCGCAGCAGCGGCGCGGTGGAGGTGCTGAGAGCAAAGGGTTTCAACGGACCGGCGCGCGTGGTCGGCAACGCCGTGGACGCGAATCTATTTCGTCCGATGGATCGGACGGAATGCAAGAGGGCGCTCGGCCTTTCCGGATTCACCGTTGGCTATGTGGGGAGGCTGGTGGAGCGCAAGGGGCTCATGGATATGGTGGAGGCGCTGCGCTATTGCCCGAGCGATGTCACGATGGTATTTGCGGGCGCCGGAGATTACCGCGCCGCGCTCGAGCAGAGGGCGCGCGCGGCGGGAGTCGAGAAGCGGATTCGCTACTTGCCGGCGCGTCCGTTGCACGAATTGCCGCCGGTAATGAATGCGCTGGATGCGCTGAGCCTTCCATCGTGGACGGTGCCGACGTGGAAGGAGCAATTCGGGCGTGTCATCATCGAGGCGCATGCGTGCGAGACGCCGGTCATCGGCTCCGACTCGGGGGCGATACCGCGGGTGGTGGGCGAGGGGGGTCTCATCTTCCCCGAGCGGAATCCGCAAATGCTGGGCGCGGCGATCACGGAGCTGAGGGAGAATCCCGAGCGCCGGCGCGAGATGGGCGCGGTCGGACGCAGCCAGGTGGAGGCAAACTACACGTGGCAGCAGGTCGCGGCGCGAATGCGGGATATTTATTTTCAATGCCTGGAGGATCCACGCGAACCGGTCACAGCGCCGGCGCCTTCACTGGTCGCATACCCATGAAATCCGAATATTCCAATACCGCCGGCGAAGGGCCGGTAAACATCATGTTCCTGGACCACACGGCAAGGCTTGGCGGCGGAGAGATCGCGCTGCTTCACCTGATCAATCACCTGGACAAGCGGCGTTTCCGTCCGGCGGTGGTGCTGGGGGAGGAGGGGCCGCTGGCCGGGAAGCTGCGGGAATCGGGTATCGACACGACCGTTTTGCCGCTGGCGGCCCACGTGGCGAATACGCGCAAGGATAGCCTCGGCGCGGCCAGCCTGCTAAAGATCCGCGCGATTGGCGCGTCGCTGATGTATGCGTGGCGGCTCGCGCAAGTGATTGAATCGCGCGGGGTGAGACTCTTGCATACGAATTCACTGAAGGCGGACCTGATCGGAGGCATTGCCGCGAGGCTGGCGGGAGTCCCGGTGGTGTGGCACATACGCGACCGGATCGAGAGCGATTACCTGCCGCGGGCGGCGGTAGCGATATTCCGCTGGCTGTGCTACCTCATTCCGGACTTTGTCGTGGCCAACTCCGTGGCGACGCTGAAATCGCTGCGGTTGCCGGGCTCTACGCGGTATTCGGTGGTGCACAGCGGCTACTCCCGCGTGAGTCGCAGCTCCGCGGTCGTGCACGAAGGCATTCAGCGCCGCGCCGCCGCCGTGAAGAGCGATCCGCATACCATCCGCGTCGGCCTCGTGGGGCGCATCGCGCGATGGAAGGGGCAGCACATCTTCATCGATGCCGCGGCGCGGGTGCGGGAGAGATTTCCCGACGCAAAATTCCAGATCATCGGTTGCGCGATGTTTGGAGAGGATGCGTTCGAACGCGAAATCCGCGAGCGGGTAAAATCGTTGGGACTCGAGGAGAACGTCGAGTTTCTCGGGTTTCGGACCGATGTGCCGGACTTGATGGATCAACTTGATGTGCTGGTCCATGCTTCGATCACGGGCGAGCCGTTCGGCCAGGTCATCACGGAGGCGATGATCGCCGCAAAGCCGGTGGTTGCGACGCGCGGCGGAGGCGTGCCGGAGATCGTCGAGGAGGGAGTGACCGGATTCCTGGTCCCAATGGGCGATGCCGGCGCGATGGCGGAGGCGATCTGCAAGCTGCTGGACGATCCGCAACGCGCTGCCGAGATGGGCGTGGCGGGCCGCGCCCGGGCGTTGCGTTACTTTACCGTGGAGGATACGGCGCGACGGATCGAATACGTGTTTGAGAGAGTTCTGAATCGGAATGGCAGAACGCCATCGGCGCCCGTGCTGCCGGATGCGGAGGCGCTGGCATCCTGAGAATGCGCGGCGCGTGCGGCTGAGGCAGCCGGCTTGTGGGACAAACATTTACAAGGTTCGAACTTCATCGGCCTACAACAATATCAGCGTGCCGCCAATCGACGCACCTTCGCAAGATCAATAGTCTTCGGCATGGAAGAGGGACTTAGGATGGAAAAACCGAATGCAGAGATGTTTTGCGCCAGCCCGGGGAGGTTGTACTCATGATCTCCCATCGCGTGCGCGGCCTCTCGCTGATGCACGGCTTGTTGCAGACGCTTTTCCTGCTGTTGCTGTTCTGGGTCTGGATGCTCGTGTTCACGATATGCCTGCACCAGCGATTCCTGCGGGAGCAGTACGTGGCGTATGCGATCGTTCTGGTCGTTACCTCGCTTCTCGATCTTGGCCGTTCGAAGCTGACGCGCAAGGACCTGCTTCAGCTCGATGTCGTCCGCGTCCATAACCTCAGCATTCGGCAGGCGGCGGTCATCGTGGGCGGCCTGCTGCTCTTTCTCGTGGCCTCGAAGGACGTGGCCATCTCGCGGCTCTTTCTCTTCACGTTTGCGCCGGCGGCGTATCTGCTCCTTTTCCTAACCAATATGCTTTGCCCCCGGTGGCTTGCGTCGCTTCTCTTCAGCGGGCGGTCATCGGCCAAGACACTTGTACTCGGTTCCATGGACGATGCCGTAAAGCTCAACCCCTGGCTTGAGCGGAAGGTGAGATACGGGCTTCACCTCGTCGGCTTGATTACGACCAATCCCGGGCACGAAGAGCCGTGTCATCTGCCGGTCGTGGGCGATTTCTCGGAGATCGCCGGCATCCTGCAAAAGACAGAGGCGACCAAGTTGATCGTCCTCGATTTGTCGCTTGAGCCGGAGCAGATGGTCGATCTGGCGGACCTTTGCGATAAATTCGGGCTCCGGCTCCTCTTCGTCAACGATTTGGAGGAAAAGTTTCACCGGTCCATCAATTTCTTCGACGACGACGGGTTTCACTTCATGGAGTTCCGGCGTGAGCCGCTGGAATGCCCCATGGGCAGGACAATCAAGCGGACGCTGGACCTGATCGTGGCGATACCCGTGGTTCTATTTATCCTGCCGCCCGTAAGCCTGGTCATTTGGTTCCTGCAGCGCCGTCAGGCTCCGGGACCGCTCTTCTTCAGGCAGCGCAGGACGGGCAAATATAACAGGCCCTTCCTTATCTATAAGTTCCGCACGATGTATGTGGGCAATCCTGACGAGGGCAGGCAAGTCGCGGCGAATGATTCGCGCGTTTATCCCGCCGGCGGATGGATGCGCAAGCTTAGCATCGATGAGATTCCACAATTCATCAACGTGCTGATTGGCGAAATGAGCGTGGTGGGGCCGCGTCCGCACTTTGTCGATCACGACACGCTGTTTGGCGAAATTGCTCACTTCTACCGTGTCCGCAGCTTCATCAAGCCCGGCATCACCGGCCTCGCGCAGGTCCGCGGATTGCGAGGCGAGGCGCGTGTGGAGCGCGACCTGATCGACCGAATCCGCTCGGATGTCTATTACCTCGAGAACTGGTCGCCGGTCCTGGATTGGATGATCATTCTCAAGACTGCCTGGCAGATGGTGGCGCCTCCGAAGACGGCGTATTGAGAAAGGCAAGACGATGAGACGTTGCGACGAACCGGTAATCGCGCACGATTACTTGATTCAAATGGGCGGCGCCGAGCGGGTGGTAGCGTCGATGGCGGCGAGGTGGACTGGCAGCCCCATCTATACGAGCGCGGCGAAATGGGAGACGCTCCTGCCGGAATTGCGGAAGGCGAATATCCGCACTTCATGGATGCAGCGACTGCCGGGCATCGAGAGACATTTCAAGAAATGCTTCGCCCTTTATCCGGCGGCATTTCGAAGTTTTGGAGTCATTGACGCCCCTGTTGCATGGGTGAGCGCGAGCACGTTTGCGAAGTGCATCCGATTTACTCCGCGCACCGCGACGATTTTATACTGCCACAATCCCACCCGGTTTCTCTGGCAGGCCGCGGAGTATGTCGATTCCGAGGTAAGGAACCTTCCGCTCAATAGGATGGTTCACCTTGCCTTGCCTTTACTGAGGACGATGGACCGGGCGGCGGCGCGAAAATTTGATGTGATTGTCGCCAATTCCGAGAATGTGCGGGGCCGCATCGCGCGGTGTTATCAACGCGAGGCCGAAGTGGTGTATCCGCCGGTCGCGGTGGATCGATTCGAAGTAAGTCGGAAGGACGAGGGTTTCTATCTGGTTGTGTCGCGATTGGTGGCCTATAAGTGTATTGACCGGGCTATCAATGCCTGCTCGGCGCTTGGGCGGCGCCTGGTGATCGTCGGCGAGGGGCCGGACCGCGAGCGGCTGCAACGAATGGCCGGGGCGACCGTCGAGTTCCGGGGACGTGTTTCCGACGAGGAGGTGCGCGATCTG
>JBEKOV010000039.1:0-26903 GCA_049521415.1 Chthoniobacteraceae bacterium | reverse complement strand
ATCTTCGTTTCGCGGGGAATGACAAAGACCGTGCCCAGCCCGCACGCCAGCAGCGCCTGGAGGATTAATAAGCGGCTAATAGTCATAAGTCGCCTGGTCCTTCTTCGTAAGTGTTTCCAAACCGCTTCCAGGCTCGGCCTTCCCGGTTTTGATCACCTTCGCAGCCTCAAAGATCGGCAGGTCGAGCACCCAACTCATCAGGAGCATTGCGCCGAGTGCGATCGGGAACGAGACATACCCGGAATATTCATGATACGTGCCGCCGGCGAATTGAGGGCTGACGTATTTTGCCACCACGAAAATCGACGTGATCCGTCCCGCGTTTCCGATGATCGCAAATCCAATCGAGAAAAGAAGAATCACCACTTTTTTCCAGAGCTTGTTCTGGGTCATGTGGACATAGATCGCGGTCACCATCACCATCGCCATCAGCGAGCGGATGCCGCTGCAGCCTTCCGCCACTTCGAATCCGCCGAAGCTCTGGTCCACGGGCCGCAACGTGGTGCCGACGCTGTAAAGATGGATTCCCATCAGCCCGCACACCGCTTTCGCGATGCCGGTCACGAGGAATTGGAGGTGGAAGGTCGCCTGCTCGATCGCGGATACCGGGATCAGGAAGACAAGGAAGACGATCGGGAACAGGAGAATCCGCGCGACTTCCTTTCCCCACAGGTAAAGCACCATGCCATAGAGCAATATCGGCCCCGCGGCCATCCCCACCCGGCCTTGCAGTGTGCGGGCGCCGGCGGCGAAGATCAGGCATCCGAGCGCGACCCAGATCAGGCCCTGGTTGCAGCCCTGCTTTTTTGCCCGGATGATCTCTTCGCGGTGAATCCAGACGAGGAATGCGAAGATCGGGAGCACCAGCTTGCCGTGCTCGAAATTGTACCGCGGCGCATAGCGGGCCCAGGCCCACAGGCTGATCGGCAGCCCCTGGTAAAGATGAATCACGCCGAAGAAATAGTAGAGCGTGTACCCGATCGCCACCAGGAGCAGCGCCTTTGCAATACCAAGCGGGGTCCACCTCCGCTTCAAAAAGCCAAGGTAATCGATCGGCGCCGCTTTTTCCCCGCCGCCCGTAGACACGTCATTGGACATCCGCGAGACATTACCGTGCGCCCTCCCAAACGCAAATCGCGAATCTCAGTCGCCCATCAGCGCGCCCACGTGCGCCGCGGCGGCCGCGCCGATCCCATCCAGATTATATCCGCCCTCGAGAAGAGATATGACGCGTCCCCCGCCGTGCCGCCCGGCGATCCCCATCACCAGCCGGGTCATCCCGGCAAAGTCCTCATCCCGAAGTACAAAGCCTCCCAACGGATCCCCGGCGCGCGAATCGAACCCCGCAGAAATGAGCACCAACCCGGGTTTGAACGCATCGGCAGCCGGTTCGAGTTCATCGCGCATTACGCCCAGCACCTCGGCCTGGCCTGCACCCTCGGGCAGCGGACAATTGATGGTCAAACCGGCGCCCGCGCCCGCGCCGCGCTCGGTGCGGCGTCCGGTGCCGGGATAGAGCGGCCATTGATGCGTTGAGAAAAAGAGAACCGATCCATCCTCGTAAAAGATGTCTTGCGTCCCATTGCCGTGGTGTACGTCCCAATCGACGATGAGCACTCGCTCGATCCCGTGCGCCTCTTGTGCGTGGCGGGCGGCGAGCGCCACGTTATTGAAGATGCAGAACCCCATGCCGCGATCCACGGTGGCGTGATGGCCCGGAGGACGGATCGCGCAGAAAGCATTTTGCGCCCGCCCGGCCATCAGGGTATCCACGGCGCTCAACGCCAGGCCGGCGGCGCGCAGTGCCGCGTCCCACGAGGTCTCACAGACCGACGTATCGCCCGTGCTCAATTCCGGCACCCCCTCCTTGATCTGGTGCTCCGCCATATCGAGGTAATGGCTTGAATGGACGCGCCGCAGCTCCGCCCTAGTCGCATCGCGAGAGGCGATGACTTGCAGCCTGGGCGTCAGGCCGGCTTCGTCCAATCCGCCCATCACCGCTTTGTAGCGCTCGGGGCATTCGGGATGCCCCGGACCCGGGTCGTGCTTCAGGCAAAACGGGTCCGCGGCCAGGCCCGTCATGCCCGCGCCAGCCAGCGCGCGACCGCCTCGATGTCCCCTTGCGTCATCTGGTGGCCGGTGGGCGCGGGATGTCCGGTCACCCGCGCGCCGGCGGCTTCGAACAGCTCGCCCAGCCGCGCCGTTTGTTTCGGCGTGGCGATGGGATCGTAAAGGCCCGATTCGAGCAGGATTTCGCAGCCTTCGAGGTCCGGCGGCGTCTCGGGCTCGAACGGCGCCATCGCGCGGATCAAGACGGCGCGCGGGAAACGGAACACGCCGCCCAGCAGCATCGCCGCGGCGATATTTGCGCCGTTTGAATAGCCAAGCGCGTAAACGCGCTGCGCGTCAAAGCCATGCTCGGCCGCCATTTCCCGCACGAAATCGCCCAGCGAAGCGGAGCGCGCCTTCAGATCGGGCACGTCGAAGACCCCTTCGGCAAATCGCCGGAAAAAGCGCGGCATCCCATTCTCCAGCACCTGCCCGCGCGGGCTCAGAAGCCCGGCGCCGGGGAGCACGGCCTGCCCGATTGCCAGCAGGTCTGTCTCATTGCCGCCGGTGCCGTGCAGCAGCAGCAACGTCTCGGGACGCGTCCCCGGCTGGTAGCGATGGATGAAATCGCTCATCGCGGAACGGTGATCGGCCGCAGGCCGGCCTCGATTTGTCCGCGCGCGCCCTCGAGCCACGGCGGCAGCTTCAGGCTTTCGCCGAGTGTTTCCTTCGGCTCATCGGCGGCGAAGCCGGGCTGGTCGGTTGCGATTTCGAAGAGGACGCCGCCGGGCTCGCGGAAATAGATCGAATGAAAATATTGGCGGTCGAGGACGGGGCTGACGTTCATGTCTGCGTGGACCAGGGTCTTGCGCCAGGCGAGTTGATCCGCGTCGTCCGGTACCCGCCATGCAATGTGGTGCACCGTCCCGCCGCCGCCGCGCGACCGCGGTCCATCCGGGGTGCAAAGCAGATCGATCATCCCGCCGCCGTCGCCCGCGCGATAACGAAAACGATTCCCCTGCTGCCCCACCTGGGTGAATCTGAGCGTCGAGGTCAGGAGTTCGGCGGTCATCTCGTATCCTTCTTCATGCGCCGTCACGCCGTGGACGCCGCGGACGGCGTATTCATCGGCGATGGGGCCGCCTTTCCAGGCCGGGCGCGGGTCTTCCGTGGCGACCAATTCAAGCAGCATCCCGTCGGAGTCCTGAAAAGGGAGCACCTGGTCGCCGAAGCGCTCGAGCGGCATATCGTGCGTCACCCGGAGAGTCTTGAACCGTTCCTGCCACCAGCCGAGCGAGCCGCGCGGCACCGAGAGCGCGGTTGAATTCACCTGGCCGGTCCCGACCCGCCCGCGGTGCGCATTTGGCCACGCAAAGAATGTGAGAATGGTGCCCGGCGCGCCAATTTCCGTCCCATAATAAAGGTGATACGTCAGCGGATCGTCAAAATTCACCGTCCGCTTGACCAGCCGCAGACCGAGCGTGCCCGCGTAGAAATTCACGTTCTCCTGCGCATCGCTGGCGATGGCTGTGACATGGTGCAGTCCGTTGATGCTCATGCGTTCCCACAAGCTTCGGACCGGGAACGGAATTTTGCCATCCTATAAAACGATCGGCGCGTGTCTGCGGCCCGGTTATTTCCTGATACCGGCGTAGGCCTTCGCCAATTCCCTTCGCGACAATTTTCCCCGCTCATTCACCGGTACTTCGTCCACGAGCCACACGTCCTTCGGCACCTGCCAGCCGCTGAGCACCGCGCGCGCGTAGCGCAATATCTCGTCGGCCTTCGCGCTGCCGCTCACGCATGCGACTGCTTCCTCGTTCCGCAGCGCGGAGGCGATCCCAAAGACCACCACCTGCCGCACGCCCGGGCATCGCGCCAGGCGCGCCTCCACCTCGGTCGGATTCAACTTCCGGCCGGCAATGTTGATGACATCGCCGGCGCGTCCCGCAAGGTAGAGCCCGCGCGGTCCGAGCCGCACTAGGTCCGCCGGCACGAATCGCCCGCCCCCCAGCGCCTCCGGCTCAGGCTCGGGGTAATATCCCTCGCCGACGGCGGCGCTTCGCACGGCGACCTGGCCCGACGCGCCGAGCGGCGTGACCTCAACATTTCGCATGGGCTGGCCGACGTATCCTTCTTCGCAAACGGGCTCATCGCCGGCATCGTAAGCGATTCCGCCGCACTCGCTCGATCCGTAGAAAGTGTGCACCTTTCGCGAAAACCGGGCGGCGAATGCCTCTCCGACCCGCCGCGGCAGTGGCGCGCCCGCGGAGATGCAGAGCCGCAGGTCATCCAGCGGGCCGGCGATATCCGCCAGCTTTTCAAAGAAGACCGGCATCCCCGGGAACACCGTCGCGCCGGTGCGGGCGAGGCCGGCCAGGATCGCGCGCGGCATCCGCTCCTCGCTGGCGACAAGCGGCACGCCGCGGCAGAGCAGCGGTGTAATCAGGTTGCTGAATCCGTACGAATGCGAAAACGGAATGACGCCGTAATTCAAATCGCCCCCGCCGAATCCCATGGTCTCGCAAATGTTGTCACAATCGGCGGCCAGTTGGGCCGCGGTGAAGCGGATCGCGCGCGGGCGCGAAGTAGTGCCGGAAGTCAATTTGAGGAGATCGCAACCTTCCGGCGCATTCCTGCCCGGGCGTTCCTCGATTCCCTCCTCCGTCGCCAACACACCCGCTCCGCAGGTCTCGAGCGCGGTTTCCCGCTCCTCCCGGGCCATGTGCCGCCCGAGGGGCAGCGGCACGAGCCCCACCCGCATCGCCGCCAGCACCAGCGCGGGGAACCCGGGAACATTGCCCACCTGCATCCCCAGCACCGTGCCGGCCTGCCAGCTCCCCAGCCTTTCCACCCATTCCCCGGCTTCGCGCTCGATATCGGCAAATGTCCTCTCGACCACCCCTTCCGGGGAGACGATTGCCGCATTGGCCGCATTGGCCGCGCCGGACCCCCGCGCGGCGAGCGTTTCCCGCCACCGGTCCAGGATTGCATTGTTTTTGATTGCACCGCGCATCGAAACGAGTAGCTTTTACCTCCCTTTTCGACCCATGAAAGCAGAGATTCATCCAAATTACGTCCAGACCACCGTCACCTGCGCCTGCGGCGCCGTCTATCACGTGGGCTCGACCCGGCGTGATCTCAAGATCGGCATCTGCGCCGCCTGCCATCCCTTCTTCACGGGTGAGCAGAAGTTCGTCGATACCGCGGGCCGCGTCGAGAAATTCGCCCGCCGCTTTGGGAGCACCAGGGCTGTCCGCGCCGGCAAAAAGTCCGCTTAGCTCCAGTTCGCATTTCTCCGACGGTGATCGCGCCCCATTCGGCCGGTCACCGTTTTCTTTTTCCGTCAACCTCACCTCGCAATGGATTTCGCTTCGCTGGTCGAAAAGAGGGCCGCCCGCTTCAACGAGCTGGAGGCGGCCATCGCGTCGCCGGACTTTTTCTCCAATCAGAAAAAGGCCACGGAGATGATGCGCGAACATACGCGGATCAAGGAATTGCTGGGCGAATGGGAGGCCTATCGCAAGGCGCAGATCGAATTGAAGGAAAATCAGGAATTGACCAGGGGCGCCGACGCCGAACTGGCCGAGTTGGCCGCCGCGGAAATCCCCCACCTCGAGGAGCGCATCCGCGAGGCGGAAAAGAATATCCAGGTGGCCCTGCTGCCGCCGGATGAGAACGAGGACCGCGATGCCATCGTCGAAATTCGCGCCGGCACCGGTGGAGACGAGGCGGCGCTCTTCGCGGCCGATCTTTACCGCATGTACAGCCGCTACGCGGAGGCGCACAACCTGAAGATCGAGCAAATGGAGAGCAGCCCGTCGGAACTGGGAGGGCTGCGCGAGGTTATCTTCAAGGTATCGGGCCAGGCCGTCTTCCGGCAGATGCGTTACGAGAGCGGCGTACACCGCGTCCAGCGCGTCCCCGCCACGGAGGCGCAGGGCCGCATCCACACTTCCACTTCCACCGTGGCCGTGCTGCCCGAGGCGGAGGAAGTCGACTTCGAGTTGAAGGCCGACGAGGTCCGCATCGAGGTCTGCCGCGCCGGCGGCCCGGGCGGCCAGGGCGTCAATACCACCGACTCAGCCGTGCAGGTCCTCCACATTCCAACCGGCATGATCGTCCGCTGCCAGGATGGGCGCAGCCAGCAAAAGAACAAGGAGCGCGCGCTGGCGATCCTGCGCTCGCGCCTGCTCGAGCAAAAGCAGCGCGAGGAAGCCGAGAAATACGCCGCGCATCGCAAGAGCCAGATCGGCACGGGCAGCCGCGGCGAAAAAATTCGCACTTACAATTACCCGCAAAACCGCGTGACCGATCACCGCATCGAATTGACGCTCTACAACCTGGACCGTTTCATGGAGGGCGACATCGAACAGATAATCAAGGCGCTCCAGGCCCGCGACATGGAAGAGCGCCTCGCGGAAGCGAATCTGAACGGGTGATTCTGTCGGCGTCGATCCGCGGACCCGTTAAAATCCCTGCCAATTGTGCGCGACCAGTTCTTCCATGAAACTCGGCTCCACGAGATCACGGAAGGCATCGAGCGTCAGTTCGATGCGCTCGGCGAGAGCGTAGGGCTCGTGCCAGCCGCTGTCTGGCTCATAGGCGAGGTCAAGTGTCACAAAGGTCAGTTCGGGGCCAAGCTCCTCGAAGGTGACCACCCCGGAATTTTCAGAGCCGGAGACATTGCGCCAGGCGATGCGGTGATTGGGTATCATCAGGCTGATCTCCTCCACTGACTCGTAGGCTATCCCTTCGCGCTCGGCTCGCCAATAAAAACGCCGCTCACCGACTCGCCGGACCTCGCGAAGCGAGCGCATGAACAGGGGAAAATCTTCAATATGCGTCCAGCGGCCGTACGCCTCCTCCACGGGTGCGTGCACCTCGATGGAGCGCTTGATCGATTCCATAACCGCGCGAGACCACAGAGCATCCACCCCGGCGCGCCCGGAAGCAATTGCAATCATCGCCGCGCTCGCTACCCGTTGCCCATCCCCATGGGCCGCGAGCCGATGTAAATAACCAGCGCCAGGAGTGTAGCCGGGATCACGAGCGTGATCGGTTTCATTCCCAGAATCCGAAGCGGTTTCTTGGCGGTCGCAAGAGCCGCGATGAATTGCGAAGGGCCGCCCGGAAGGTAACCCACGACTCTGCCGATCTCGTTTCCATCCTTGTCCGTGAGGATGAACGTGGGAAATCCCTCCACGCCATATTTCTTGTAAAGGCTGTTATTCTGCTCCTGCATCTCCGCCGGGAGCGAATGCTGCCTGGGAAAATCGACCAGCATCAGCGCGAGGTTCGCCTTTTCCGCGTAATCCTGAAATGCCTGCGTGTTCAGCACCTCCTGATCCATGCGCTGGCACCAGGGGCACCAGTCGGACCCGGTGAAATCCAGGAGGATGTTCGAATTGCCGCCCTTTGCCTGCGCCGTGGCCTGACTGTAATCGGAGAACCAATTGGCTTCCTGTGCCCGGGCGCCCGCGGCCCAGAGGAGCAGCGTCGCGCTCATCAAAAGGGCCAGCGGGAATCGGGAGGTTCTCATCATTATTAGCGCATTATCTATTTCTTCATGCTGTCCAGCTTCGCGATGAAGGCGGCGGGCCCGCCCTGAAGGTAGCCGACCTGCTGGCCGAGCACGTTGCCGTCCTTATCGGTGAGGATGAAGGTGGGAAAACCCTGTACGGCGTATTTCGATTGAAGATCGTTGTTCTGGGCCTGCACACTTTGAGGGAGCGGCTTGGTCTGTGGGAAATCAACCAGCATGAGGACCAGGTTGTTTTTGGTGGCGTAATCCTTGAATTCCCTGGTGTTCAGCACCTCTTGATCCATGCGCTGGCACCACGGGCACCAATCGGACCCGGTAAAGTCCATGAGGATATTGGCATTGCCGGCCTTCGCCTGCGCGAGGGCCTTGCCAAAATCGGAGATCCATGGCGCATCCTGCGCTCCCGCGACGGCGGCGCTGCAGAGAAGCAGAGCGAGAGTGCGGAAAATTGAACGGCAGTGGGTAGTTTTCATAAGGGAATGACAATGGGAGTCCTATTAGGTTACACCCATTCCCCAATAGCTTCCACAAGCTTTCCCCATGCCAGAGTCCATGACATCGCTCGAAAAGGCCATTGAGATCGCCGTGCGCGCCCATGCGGGCCAGAAGGGCAAGGATGGCACGCCCTATGTGTTGCACCCGCTGCGGCTGATGACGCGGATGGGCACGGACGAGGAACGGATGGCCGCCGTCCTGCACGACGTGGTCGAAGACACGGAGGTGACGTTCCAGGATTTGCGTGCAGCGGGCATCCCGGAGCCGGTGCTGGAAGCGGCGAAGCTGCTCACACACGAGGAGGGAATTTCGTACGAGGATTACGTCGAACGGCTGAAGCCGCACCCGGTGGCGCGGAAGGTGAAGCTGGCGGACCTGGAGGACAACTCGGACATCCGCAGGCTGAGCGGAATCGAGGAGAAGGATTTGCAGCGGCTGCGGAAGTATCACCGGGCCTGGCAAATCCTGCGACCCACGGTGGGCGAAGCGCCGTGAGCGCGGCGCAGGCGACTCCGCTCATCCTGCTGTGCGGGTTCTCGTTCCTGGCGGGATTCGTCGATGCGATCGCGGGCGGAGGGGGCCTGATTCAATTGCCGGCGTGCCTGATTCTGTTTCCGTCCGCCCCGCTGGTGGCGATCATCGGCACAAACAAAATGGCGTCGTTTTTCGGGACGACGGTGGCGGCGGGACGATTTGCGCAGAGCGTGCGGCTGGACTGGCATGTGATCGGGCCGGCTGCGGGAATGGCTTTTGTCTTCTCGATGCTCGGATCGCGGACAGTGTCGATCTTGAATCCGAACGTCCTGCGGCCCGTGGTGCTGGGACTGCTGATCGTGGCGGCGATTTATGTCTACGTGGTGAAGGATATTGGCCTCGATCATCGGCCAAAACATGGCAGGCGGCGCGGGATATGGCTCGGGCTGGCGGTAGGCGCGGCGCTGGGATTTTATGACGGGTTCTTCGGCCCAGGAACAGGGAGCTTTCTGATCTTGATCTTCACGAGTCTCTTCGGCTTTGAGTTCCTGATCGCCTCCGGCTCGGCAAAGGTCATCAATTGCATGACCAACCTGGCCTCGGTCATTTACTTCGTGGCCACGCGGGAAATCCTGTATTCGCTGGCGATTCCGATGGCGGTGTGCAACGTCCTCGGCTCCGTGGTGGGCACACACCTTGCCATTCTCAAGGGCAGCCGGTTCGTACGCGTCATATTCCTGATCATCGTAGTGGGGCTGATCGTGAAACTGGGTCACGACATTCTGCGATGAGCGAGGTTACTTATCGAGCCGCTTGAGGAACTCGACAGTAAGATTGCGAAACGCCTCGGCCCCGGTCGCGGAGGAATCGTGCAGGGCAATGGGGCGTGCTTCCATCGGGGCCTCGGCCAGCTTGATGTTCTCCGGGATGTGGGTGTCGAAAAAATGGATGCGCTTGAATTCCTTCGCATCGCGCAAGGTGGACATCATCTCCTGATGATAATGCAGGTGCGCGCGCACCCGCGTGAATGCGGTGCCGAGACAACTGATCTTGAACTCGAGGCTCTTCCGCAAATAGGAGAGGCGGTCCAGCAGTAATTCGAGGCCGATGGACGAAAGATAATCCGGCTGCATCGGGATGAAGAACCAATCGCTCGCGTAAAGCCCGTTTTGCGTGCCGGTCATGAGATTGGGGGCGCAATCGCAGATGACGATATCGTACTCCGGTTTCACCTTCTCCAGCTTGCGGCTGAAGATGCGTTCGCGACCCGGGCGCGCGGCGAGGTCCAGATCGAGAAAGGTGAGCTTAAGATGGCTGGGGATGAGGTCGAGGCCGGGAATCTCCTCGATCACATTGCGCACGATGCATTCCTTGAGCTTGAAGTCCGCGCGGTGGCGCTTCGATTCTACTTCGAGGATATCGGCCATCGTGCCGTTTTCCTCCTGCCACTTGGTCCAGCGCTTCTCGGACATGACGCTGAGGGAGGCGTTGGTCTGGGGATCGAGATCGACCAGCAGCACGCGCTTCTGATGGTCGCGGGCGAGATAGGCAGCGATGTTGACCGCGCAGGTGGTCTTGCCAACTCCGCCCTTCATATTGATGAATGAGACGACGTGTGCCTTTGGCATGAGGCACTTATAGCGCGGGCCGCCGGGCCGGGTCCATCCAGAAACGGCGACAACGGCGCCAGATTGGGCTTGCCCGCCGGAGGCGCATCCGAAATAACCCGTCCATTCAGGAAAACGTCCTCGTTTTTCGCCCATCCCCGAAACCGCTCCATGAGATTCCGCATTTTCCTCTCCATCACTGTTGTCGCAATCGGGCTGGCGTTGAGCGGCTGCGACGCCGATCACGGGAGGGCGGCAGCCGAGCGCGCGGCAGCCGACTTCCATGACCAGTTTGGGAAGGGGGATTTTGCCGGGATTTACGCCGCGACCGACTCCGACTTCAAGGCCTCCACGCCGGAGAAAAAATTTGATGCCCTGCTCGAGGCCATTCAGACCAAGCTCGGCAAGATCCAGGACACGGGCGAGGCGCAGTGGACTTTTAACATCATGAACCAGACAAAGAATGTCCGGCTTATCTTTGAGACGAAGTACGATCACGGCCACGCGTATGAGATTTTCGATTTCAGAATCAAAGATGGCCAGGCCGTCCTGCGCGGCTACAGGATCCAGTCGCCGACAGTAGCTCTACAATAGGCCAACGCTTGGAGCGTCAATCCATCGCTGAACAGGCCGGGCCGCGCATGGGGCCGGTGGCGCGGGTGCTGACGTTCGTCCGGTTTTCGCACACGGTCTTCGCGCTGCCGTTTGCGCTGGGGGCGGCGTTCGTCGCGGCGCGGGGCTGGCCGGCCGCGCGGCTGCTGGGGCTGGTGGTGCTGGAGATGGTACTCGCGCGGACCGCGGCCATGACCTTCAACCGGCTGGCGGATTGGGAAATCGACAAGCGCAATCCGCGGACCTCGGGCCGGCACAAGCTGGTCTCGCGCGGCGCCGCGATCGCGCTGCTGGTGGCGTCGGGCGCTGCGTTCGTGGGGACGGCGGCGCTGATCAACCGGCTCTGCCTGATCCTTTCACCGGCGGCGCTGGCGATCCTTTTCTTTTACTCGCTGACGAAACGGTTTACGGCGCTCTCGCATTTTTTCCTGGGACTGGCGCTGGGCATTTCGCCGATCGGCGCGTGGTTGGCGGTGCGCGGGCGCTTCGAGCTGCCGCCCTTCGTCCTTTGCGCTGCGGTGCTGCTGTGGGTGGCGGGATTCGACCTCATCTACGCAACGCAGGATGAGGAATTCGACAAACAGGCCGGGCTGCGCTCGCTCGTCGTCACGCTGGGGGTTCCGCGCTCGCTGGCGCTGGCCCAATGGCTGCACGCTGCCATGTGGCTGCTGCTCGCGGCATTCGGGGCGGCGGCTCGGCTCGGAGCGATCTATTACATTGGGATCTGCGTCATGCTGCCCGCCTTGGTGTACGAGCACCATACGGCGCGAAAGAAGGACCTGGGCGCGATCAACCGGGCTTTCTTCTACAGCAACGCGTTCGTGGGTGCCGTATTCGTCGCGGCGACGCTGGGGGCGGTGCTGGCGTGAGCGCAAGGGATTGATTGACCCGCGCCCCCCAACGAAGTCCGCCGCCGAGGGGAGCCCCATCCCGGAGCGCCTCCTGATAAATTTCCGGGTTAGCGCTCCTTCCCAACCTTCTGACGGATCGAGTGCAGCTCCGCGAGCGTCTCCTCAAGGTCGCCGGCGCATTCGCGGATTTGTGCTTCCAGTTCGCGGCGCGAGTCTTCCAGCCGGCTGTGCAGCAGCCGCGTCTGCAGCAGATTGCGGATGCGCAGCAGCACTTCCGAGGGATCGAACGGCTTGCAAAGAAAATCGGTCGCGCCGATGGCGAGCGCCTCGCGGCGCGTCTCGGGAGTAACGTCCGCTGTGAGAACGAGAATGGGCGGGATATCCGCGAGCGGCACACGATTCTTCAATTCCTCGATGAACTCGAGGCCCGAGAGCGGTTCCATGTGCCAGTCGAGCAACAGCAGGTCCGGCGCTATGCCGGAGAATTTCGCGACCGCCTCGGCCGGATCCGTAATGCTGATGCAAATTGCGTAGCCCGCGCGGTCAAGAATCTGGCTGAGCGCGGAGATATTGTCTCCCAGGTCGTCCACGATGAGGATACGGGCATCTTTGGCCACATTGGTGACCGGATCGATTTGCATGTTCATGGTTGCCGCCTGCGCGGGCTCCTTCCGGAACTTGATGGAGCATAATTCCAGCCAAGGACACACGCGCTGGGACGGAAAATGGCTGGCGGCCAATGCGGGAATCCCGTGCGTAGCGCGGATACGTAGCGGATGAAATCAACGCGTACCGCTGGCGCTGACCCACTTGCCCTTCTTCACGACCCGATCGAACCGGATGCCACATTCGCGGAAAGCGTCGAGCGTTTCGTCAGCTTGAGGCGCGAGCATCCCGGAGAGGATCAGTCGCCCCCCCGGCTTCACCGCGCCGGTAATCTTTCCGCAAACCTTGACCAGCAAATCGCTGAAGAGATTCGCAGTAACGAGATCCCATTGCCGCGACGGATTCCATTCCGTCACATCGACGCGCGCGGCCACGACGCCCCGCAACTGATTGATTTTCGCATTCTCACGCGCCGCGCGAACGCAGGCGGGATCGTAATCCCACGCATCGCAACGCGCCGCGCCGAGCCGCCGCGCGACAAGCGCAAGAATGCCGGTGCCGGTGCCGAGGTCCAGCGCTTCCCAGCGATCACCCCTCCGCCCCGCGGCAAAATCGCAAATCATGCGCAGACAGGTCGAGGTCGTCGCGTGATCGCCTGTCCCGAATGCCATCGCCGCCGGAATGATCAGCACCGGCCGGTCCCGATGCGCGCGCGCCGCGGCCGCCGAACGCACCACCACGAGCGCGTCGCGAATCACCAGCGGCTTCGCCTCGCCATTATTCGCGAGCAATGCGGTGGCACTCTTCATCTTTCGCACAGTGCCGCCGAACGTCTTCGTTAGCCCCGCCGCCTCGCCCCGGCTGAGCGCATATGCCTCGATACGGATGCGGCGCGAGCCCGGCAGCGCGAAAATCGCCAGCCGCCGCGGCCCCAGGAAACGCAGCCGCTCGATCCACGCATCCTCCCATTTCGCGGAAGCCAGCTTGCTCCACAGCAGCGTGGTTTTGGAGCGCGCGCCCAATTTCCTAGGACGACTCCGGCAGCAGCAGTTTCGTCAGCCGGTGGATTCCCTCCTGCGCGAAATCGCTGTCGGGATAAATCTTCTGCGCCTTCAGATACCAGGCCAGGCTCGATCCGATCTCATCCTTTTGCTCCAGGTCCTGCGCCGTGCGCAACGTCCGCACAAAATCCGCCGCCTGCGTCGTCAGGTCGGCCCGCATTTCGTTCAGTTTCGAGTCGTCCGGGTATTTCTCGAATGTCTTCTCGACCGCCTCCCACGCCCCGGCGTAATCCCCGCGCTTGGACATTTCCTCCCCCTGGATCATCGAGGTCTCTATCTGCTCCATCTGGTCGAGCACCTTCCCCAATTGCTCCTGCCGGTCGGGATACATCGCCACCGCCGCCATGAACCGCATCTTGTCGTCGTAAATCGCGCGGTAATTGTGCTGGCTCATCAATTCGTCCAGGTCCACCAGCGCCTTCTCCTGCACATCGCTCTGGGAGAAGATCAATTCGGATACCTTCGCCAGCTCCGGATTGCGCGGCCAGATTTCCGTCGCCGCGGTCAGCTCGGTCTCGAGCGTCGCCCGGTCGCCGCTGACCGCCGCGTTGCGCGCCTTGGCAATGTGGAACGCGCTGATCTGTTTCGCCGTTTCGATCGCGGCAGTCGCCTTCGATGTATCGAAGTCGGTGGCCGTCTTGTTCAATTCATCGACCAGGGTCTGCGCCAGCGTGTAATCCTTGACCTCCAGCGTCGAGAGCAACTGGTCGCTCTTCTGCTCGAACGCCAGCGCCTGGCGCTTCTGCTCCCGCGGCAGCGTCCGGATATCCGGCAGATACTCGCCCGTCATGAAGGACTCGGCCAGCCGATTGGTCGCGCTGTAAAGTTCATGCTGGCCCAGCAGGTACTGGAATGCCTCGACCCCCTCGTGTACGTCGCGAATGACTTCGTCGGCCATGCTGTCCATCGTGCCGACGGTCGGCGGCATGCCGGTCGCATCGGAGAAGAGGTCCTTCGCCTGCCCCTGCACCTCCAGCTTCGTATTGTCCTCGTTGAAAACCGCCCGGTAAAACCGCGTGCCGATCAGCACATGCTCGAACCTGCGCTGAAGGAAGAGCTGCACCAGCAGCGCCTGGAATTCGACCTTCGCCTCCAGCCCGGTCAACTCGGTATTCGCCTGGTTCGCCTTGATCGTGGCCATGATCTCCGCCAGCCGCGTCGTATAGGACTGCATCTCGATGTCCCGCTTCTCGTTCTCGTTCTTTTCCCATACCGCCTCGACATCCTTGTCCTTGGTGCTGGGCGGCGGCGCGTCAAGTGAGAAATTGCCGGCGGCCATCTTGGCATTCCATTCCGTCACGGAGCGCTCCTGCTCCAGCGCCTGGTCGGCTTGGGCCAGTCGGTCGCCCGCATCCTGCGCCCGCCACGCGCTGTAGACGGCATCGGCGATGTCATCGCACAGGCGCGCGTCGATTTCATACTCGGAGGCCTTCGGCAGCAGCCGGAAGGCATCGTCGATATTGGTGCCGGATGCGTTGCCGGGTGCCAGATCGTTCAGGATCGTATTCAGGATCTGCTGGTAGGCCACATCGTCCGCAGTGGTCTCCTCCGGAGCATTGAGATATTTCTCGAAGCGTGCCTCGAAGAGCCGGTTATCCGTCGCATGCCAGCTCTTGCCGTCCCACGTGAAAATTTCGCTGCTCGGATCGAAGACCGGCACGTCGCCGCCGAGGAAAGAACCTTGCTGCTGCGGAGTGCCCTGCTGGGCCTGGTCCATATTGCCCCCGGATGGCGCCGCCGGAGCAACGGCTGCGGGAGCCGCCTGCGGCTGGGCCGGCGCCGCGGGCGCCTGTTGGTCCACGACCTGGCCCATCGACACGGACGCCGCCACGCTGGAAAGGGCGAGGATGAATAGGGGACGTTTCACTCCGGCGAGCATAACTTTAAATCTTTCTCATGTCAGAGGCCTTGAGGATTCCCTTGTCGCCGACTTCGATCTTAAAGGAAAAGCGCTGATCCTTCTGGATATTTATGCTGTCGAACTCCGGCGGGATCAGCAGCGGCAGCACATCCGAATTGCCGCCATCGGCAATGACGGAGAAAAGCCGGCCCTCCGTGGGAGACCAGGCCAGTTCGCTGTCGATGGTCCCGGTGAGCTTGTAAACATTGCCGCGCAGGCTGTTCCCGTTATCAAGGTACGCGGCGACATCGATGGCTGGCAGCGTCCGGTATGGATCGCTCAGCGCCATCCACAGGTAAGCGCCTCCGGCCAGCCCGCCGGCGAGCAATAACAGCGCGACGACTAGCCATACCGGGTGGGTTCTGGAGCTGGCCCTTCTGGGCATTGGTAACAGCAACGTACGTTCAGGCTGCTGCCATTGCAAGATGGGACCAACGGGTCTGACGGACCAATTGGGACCTACGGCACCGGCGGCCCGCCGGTGAAGATGCGGGCTTGTTCCGGCGTCACGGCCTCGAAATCAGCCCAATCCGGCGCGACGAAATGCCACCACTCGCTGCGCATCCCTTTGAAGCCCGCGGCCCCCATCGCGTGCAGGAGCAGGTCCAGGTCGCCGCGCACCGTCGGATCGCTCCCCTGGTAATGCAGCGCTGCGGCGGAGGTGAACGCATCCAGGTCGCTCGGCATCGGCACATCCCGCCCTTTCGCATCGACCAGCGTCGCATCGACTGCAACACCCCATGTGTGCATCGCATGGCCGTTCTCCGGATCGGCCACAAACCGCGCGCTCTGCGCGAACGCCCAGAGCGCCCCCTGGGCATTGAACGGGCGGAAAGCGTCCCAAATCTTCAAACCGTAGCCGCGCGCGCGCAGATACGCCTGCGCGACCTTGAGGCGATCCGCCACGCTTCGCCGCACCACGCCCCGCGCCCCGGGAGGATAAATGGGATGCCCCAGCACATTGCGCGAGGTGGCGTAGCGCAGATCGATGATAATGGTCGGATCGACCGAGGAAATCTCGACCAGCGGCTCGGATGCGCAGCAGCCCGGCTCGCCGCAAAATGCCCGCGGGACAAGCAGTGCGGCGCAGAGGAGGGAGGCCGCGAGGTGCTTCATGCCGGGTTGCCGAGCAATGAGAGCACCTCCTGATCCGATATTTGCGGGAAATGATCGTAGAATTCCCCAACCGCGGCGAAGCCCCGCGGCGCGTGCAGAATCGCAAGGTCATCCGCATCCACCGCCAGCCGCTGCACCGTATCCGCGGCGGCCACCGGCGTGCCGAAAATCACTCGCGCCGGCTTGCGCCCGCGCAGTGCAACGATCGCCGCATGCGCGGTAGAGCCGGTGGCAACGCCGTCGTCGACGAGAATCACCCACTTGTTCTCGATGACTGCCGGCGGGCGATTGCCGCGGTAATATGCGGCGCGCCTGGCCAGCTCCGCCTGCTGGATCGCCGCCTCCTCCTGAATGTAGGAAAACGGGATTCGCAACGTCTGGACAGCCTGCTCCTCGATGTATGGCGGTCCCGTCTCCGCCACGGAGCCGACGGCGAACTCGGGATTGTGCGGCGCGCCGATCTTATGCGCAAACCAGACATCCAGAGGCGCGTTGAGCACACGGGCCACCTGCGCGGCCACGGGTACGCCGCCGCGCGGCAGCGCAAGCACCAGCAGGTCGTCGCGCCGCCCCAGGCGGATAAGGGCGGCCGCAAGCCGGCGTCCGGCGTCTGCTCGATCGCGAAAGGTCATGGTGCGGCCAAATGGTCCCCGCAGAATAACACAGATTCGCGTAGATGCCGTATGGGCGGCTCTTACTCTCAATCCGCGCGCGCGGTGCGCACGTCGTCGATCAGCTTCGAGATCGCGTAAATGAAGGTCACCGGCTTTACCACCAGGAACAGCAGCTTGATGATCGCGATGAACATCCAGCGTAACGGAAGCTGGGCCAGCAGAAACCCAATTCCCATCCCCACAAGGGCGCTTTTGGCCGGATTCTGGCGCACATACTCCTCGCCATCCGCGTAATACCGATGGATGTCTTCCTGGATGCTGTGGGCGGGCTCGGCGGTGGCGGGTTGTTCCATATGCGGGAATTCGTTTTCCGAAGCCCGGTTGCGCTTTTCCCTCCCGCGCCGGGCGGCGTCAAGCAAGTTGTTTCGGCGAATCAAGCGCGCGGACGCAAATTCAGGCATCCACCATTAGATCGGTCATCGATATAATTATTTGCCTATTTGGGCTGCCTAAAATTGAACGCCGAGGCCCCTGGGACCATCTAAGTTTATGTCCGGGCGTAGTTTGCGCCGCAGAATCTTCCCCCCGCAAACCTGAATATTTATGTACTTTCCACATGAAAAAGCCGACTCTGGTTCGGTGAAGCTCCTTTCCCGTTGCTTCTATCACCCACGGACAAGCTCCCTTATCACGGATCGCAACCTGCTCGACGCCGGAACCGTCGGAGGCCTGCTCAATCTGCTGCCTGAGGAGGAGCGGCATGGCTTGAAATATGTCACGGTTTGTCTCGAGGACGGAGTGGCGGGGGATATTGATCGGGACTCGCTGGTGGCCGCGCTCGAAGTTTTCGGCCAGATCCGCGACTCGGGTGTCAACCCGAAGGACCTATTCCGGGAATTGGAGGAGAAGGAGATCAAGCTCGCTCCCGCCGTAAAGGCCCGGGAGGTGGCCGCAACGCCCGGCCGGCGTCAGGGCACAGCGGCAAGGCGCTCCGTCAAAAGCGTGAAGAAGACGGCGCGACCGGGCATGAAAAAGAGAGTGCGCTAAAAGCGGCCGCTCAATTGGAACTCGGCTCGGCGCGGTGTTGATCGTAGGCGCCCTGGTCCAGTGGGTTGACTGCTGCTGCGGGCAATTGGGAAACGGAGAGGATATGAGCAGGGGGTGGCGGCGGCGTCCATTTCGATGTGGCCTCCGTGGCCTCGGCCTCCTTCTCACGTACCGAATTCCACTGGGCAACGGCGGCGAGCGCGGCCGCATTTTGCGCGCATGCATCCCTTGCCGTATCCAGATTGTTGGTAATCGAATCACTCCCCACGTCGAATTCCTCGCGGCCATCCGTGACATGCAGCGTCGCCCCACCATCCTTCAATACCTTGACCTCCGTGCCTGGCTCCAGTCCCGTTATCCCGCTGTCCGTTGTCACTCCCACCTGCTTGGTCAGGAAATAAATCCCTTCGGGAGCCAAATGCGGATTCCTGATCACCGTGGTGCCGGCGGGAATATTGATTGAATCGCCATCCGCGGCGGAAAGTTGAAAGGGACCGTCGGCTCCCGAGAATTGTACTACCAGCGTCTTTGGCTGTCCCGGCGCCGGATCGACTGCCGCCAGGTCGCTGCTGACGGGGACGATATTTTTGCCGGTATGAAAGATCTGGTTCACCTTTTCCGTCACGTCGAGCGTATCGATCCCGGAGCCATACGAAGCCTGGACCACATAAATCTGGTCGGGAAATGGAGTGGGGGCCGGAGTGGCGACGGGAGCAGGCGCAGGCGTCGATTGCGATTCCTCCAGGCCCTGCTTGCTGCATGAGCACAGGGCAAGACAGATCGAAACCAGGCTTCCAATTGCAGTTTTTATTCTCATTTCCCCGTTCCGCGCATTTCTCCCGCGCGTCTCGGAGACGTATAAGTGATTTGCCTTATGAGGTCAATCCAATTGCGATCAGGGGTTACAACCTCTTCTTCAGCATTTTCTTGTATTTCGCGGCGTTGGACTTGAGGCGTTTTTTCAGTGCCTTCACGGCGGCGTTCTTCTTTGCGCGGCTGACGGCGACGCGGGCGCAAAGCCGGACAAGATCGCTCACATCGGAGTAAGAAACGTACTCGGGCGCGATCCTCTCGCCGGGGCCGCAGTTGTGGTAATTGCCCAGGGCGACGCAAAGCGCGGCGGAGCGATAACCGCAAAGTTGGTACGCCGTCGCCTCGCACGTGCCGCCGGGCATGAGGCACCGTTGGACCGGGATGCGGGATTCCGCCGCGATCTGTGCCAGCGTCGCCATCGCGGCGGAATCGAAGATGCTCGACTTGTCGCCCACGCGCAGAATCGGGCCGGCGCCGATTTTTGCCGGCGGTCGCTCGGCGCTTGTCTCGACGGATACAACCGTAATGCCGTCGGGAATAAGGCCGGATGAGGCGAGCTTCATTGCGCCGACGAATCCGACCTCCTCGGCGCGCGTGAACAGGCCGATGCACGCCCCTTCGGCTTCCGATTCCTCCAGTTCCATGAACATCGCGACGAGGATGGCGCAACCGATGAGATCGTCGCAGGCGCGGGCGTGAATGAGGCCTTCGCGGACGTGGAACTCGGTCAGGTCCCACATGGCGAATCGGCCATAGCCGCGGACGCGGGGATTGGCCAGGTAAACCTCGGGCACGCCGCCGAGGAATTGCATGGGATGTTTGATACCCGGCAGATGGGCCGCCGGGCCGAAGGAGCCATCATCGACACGGACCCAGCCGGGGTGATCCATGTGAACGGCGAAGGCGTGGCGCGGCTCGATCGGGCTGGTCTTCGAACCGCCGCGCTCGTAGCGGGCCACGAGGCTGCCATATTTATCCTCGCGGACGGAGACGTGCGGCAGTTCCTTGAGAAAACCGAGGATCGCCTCCGCGACAGCCTGCTCGTGAAACGGGGCGGTTGGCCGGGAGACGATGTGCCGGAGCACGGGAAGCAATTTACGCCGGTTCATAGCCGCCCCTATCAGGCGCGGAAGAATGCCCGCGGGCGAGAGAAATCTGGTCCCAAAAAGTCCCATCTTTCCGAAGCCGGTTGCGCCGTGTTTAGTGGAAAGGATGCAGTGGAAGCGTATCCGTTACCGCCTCGAATGGCTGGGGGTCAAGGCGTTGATCGCCGTCATCCCGCGCCTGCCGCGTCGGGCCTGCGCGGCGCTGGCGCGAGTCGTGGGGAGCGTTGCGTTCGCCGTTGACGGACGCGGCAGGAGGGTTGCACTGGCCAATATCGAGGCCGCGCTCGGCGACCAATACACCGAAGCGGAACGCAGGCGGATCGGGCGCGAGTCGTACCGGAATTTTGCAAGGACGATGCTCGATTTATTTTGGGTGCCGGCGCTGGCAAAACCGGGGGGCGCGAAATATGTCGAGCTGACGGGCACGGAGGTTCTGGATGCGATCGCGGGGATGCCTCTTGTCGTGATGGTAACGCATTGCGCCGGGTTCGAGTGGGCCAGCCTGGCCTGCGGGATGCGCGGGTATCGCGGCTACACGCTGACTCAGGCGTTCAAGAACCCGCTGCTGGACCAGCTCTTTACCTCACTGCGAACGTACACCGGCCAGGAGGTCATTACGCAGGAAATGTCGATGCTGCGGATGCTCAGGCAGGTAGTGAAAGGCAACATCGTGGGAATGCTGATCGACCTGAATCTGCCGCCCACGCAAGCGACGACGGTTATCGACACATTCGGGATGAAATTGTGCGGAACCTATCTCCACGCCATGCTCGCGCAGCGCGCCGGCGCGCGATTGATCCCGGTGACCAGCGAACCACGCCCGGACGGAACCTGCCGGGTCGAGATCCATCCGCCGCTCAAAATCCCGGAAGGCGCGACGACACAGGAGATCACGCAAATCGCCTGGGACTTTTTTGAAAAAATCATCCGCAAAAATCCCGCGTCATGGATGTGGACGTACAAGCATTGGCGATACCGTCCGAAAGGCGCCACGCACGCCTATCCCTTCTATGCGAACGAGTCCGGTAAATTCGAGAAGCTGATGCAAACCATCTCCGAAGGGAATGGGAAGCCCGGTTCCGCGGATTGACACGCGCTCTCCGGCGTTGACAAAGCGCCTCGCATGCGGTTTGTCGTCAGCCTCCCATCATACCTATGAAACGCCTCATTCTACTCGCCCTTTCCTCAGTCGCAGCTTTGTTCATAACCGGGTGCGCCACGCCCGGCGGCCCTTACCACGTGGTGGCCTACGCGCCGCACAACCGGGCGGACGTCCGTGTTTACGTCTCGAAGTCCATGGAGCAGGTCTACGTGATGGAGGGCGACCGCTGCCTGATGGCGGCTGCTTGCGACGTGGGCATCCCGTCGATGCCGACCCCGGGCGGGCACTTCAATATTGAGGAGAAAATCCCGGACAAGCGCTCCGGGACATACGGTTTCTCGGTCAACGGGGATACGGTCACCGCCTGCGAATCGAGCCAGGCCACCGGCAGATATGTCGGGTACCCGATGCCGTTCTGGTGCGGGTTCGCGCCGGCATACGGCTTCCACCAGGGCTATGTCTGGCCGGTGGCGCGCACGCACGGCTGTATCCGCCTGGACAAGCAGGTGGCGCCCCGCTTTTACGAGCTGGTGAGCATCGGCACGCCCGTGGATATCGCCGAGACCCAGCCGATGGACAGCACCATTGGTCACGTGGCGCGGCCGAGCGATTACCGCGACCCGGACCCGGATCCTTCCTACATGGTCAGCTCGGGACCGTTTCAGAAACCCGCGGGCCAGTTGCTGATCGAGCAATGAGGCGGCAAAACCGGCGCGTTGCCGGGGCGGCGATTTGACTGTAAGCTTCCTATTCCAATGCCCGAGCAAACCGTAACCGCCCCGAAATCGCCGCGTGTGAATCTGCGCACGCCGGCGGTGATGGAGGCCGTGCAGGCGCAGGTGGAATCGCATTACCGCAGCGAAGTCGTCGAGAAGCTGCGCGCGGCGGGCGGCACGCTCTCCGCGGGCAATGTCACGGTCAAGCTCGCGAAGCAGTTCGGCTTCTGCTACGGCGTCGAGCGGGCCATCGACCTGGCCTACGCGGCGGCAAAAGTCTTCACCGACCGGCGCCTCTTCATCCTGGGCGAGATCATTCACAATCCCGAGGTCAACGACCAGATCCGTGCGCTCGGCATCAAGAACCTGATCGGGCACAACGCCGAGGCGCGCGTGGATGATCTGACGTCGAACGACGTGGTTATCGTGCCGGCCTTCGGCACCGATGTCACGACCCTGGCGCGCATCAAGGAGATCGGTGCGAACATCGTCGATACGACTTGCGGCGACGTGATGAGCGTCTGGAAGCGCGTGCGCCAGAACGCGCAGGACGACATGACCTCCGTCATCCACGGCAAGGCGTCGCACGAGGAGACCAAGGCCACCGCCTCGCGCGCCGTGATTGGCGGACTGGGCCATTACCTGGTGGTGCTGACGCTCGAGGATACGGATTACGTGTGCAATTACATCCGGCACGGCGGCAACAAGGAGGCGTTCCTGGAGAAATTCCGCGGGGCTCACAGCGACGGCTTTGATCCGGAGATCCATTTGAGACGCGTCGGCGTGGCCAACCAGACCACGATGATGCGGGGCGAAACCGAAGAAGTGCAGCACCGCATCATGGCCGCCATTCGCGACCGCGATGGCGATGAAAAAGCGAATTACCGGTTCTTCGACACGATCTGCGGCGCGACCCAGGAGCGGCAGGACGCGCTGCGGGTCATGCTCAACGAGCCGATGGATCTGCTGATCGTAGTGGGCGGTTACAATTCCTCAAACACCTCGCACCTCGCGGAGATGGGCGAGCAAAAGCTGCCCACCTATTTCATCCGGAACGCGAGCCGGCTCGAGTCGTCGAGGCGGATCACTCACTACGATTCGCACGCGAAGGGGGAGATCACGACGGAGAACTGGCTGCCGCAACGGCCCGTCACCATCGGCATCACCGCCGGCGCAAGCTGCCCGAACAACCTCATCGAGGACGCGATCCTGCGCCTCTTCGAGCTCCGCGGCATCGGGCGCGAGCAGTTGCTGGCGCACGCCTAGCCAAGCGGCTGGTCGTCAGGGAGAAGCGTGGTACTCCTGGATGCACTTTACGCCGAAGCCTTGTTGCAGCAGGGAACGGATGCCGCGGAGGCTGGCCTTTGCGGCGCGCATGGTGGTCATGATGGGGATGCGCTGGGCGACGGCGGCGCTGCGGATCTTGACTTCGTCTTCGCGCGGGGTCTTGCCGGCGGGGGTGTTGATGATGAAGCTGATTTCACCGTTCTTGATCATGTCGAGGACGTTAGGACGGCCCTCGGAGAGCTTGAAGAGCTTCTCGACGGGGGTGCCGGCGGCTTTGATGGCGGCGGCGGTGCCGGCGGTGGCGTAGATCTTGAAGCCGAGGGCGGAGAAGTCGCGGGCTAGGAGTGCGACGTCTGGTTTTTGGGTGTCCTTGACGGAGATGAAGATGTTGCCTCCGAGCGGAAGTGGCGGCTGGGCAGCCATTTGCGCCTTGGCGTAGGCGATGCCGAGGTCAGCGTCGATGCCCATGACTTCGCCGGTGCTTTTCATCTCCGGGCCGAGGGCGATATCGACGCCGGGGAACTTGATGAAGGGGAAAACGGCTTCCTTGACGGAGAAATGTGAAACGATTTTTTCGCGGATATATCCGATATGAGACAGTTTCTCGCCGGCCATGATGCGGGCGGCGTATTTGGCGAGGGGGATGCCGATGGCTTTGCTGACGAATGGGACGGTGCGGGAGGCGCGGGGATTGACCTCGAGGACGTAAACTTTTTCGTCCTTGACGGCGAACTGGACGTTCATGAGGCCGCGGACGTTGAGTTCCATGGCCATGGCCTTCGTGGCGCGGGTGATCTCGGCCTTCACGTTTTCGCTGAGCGAAAAGGCGGGGATGACGCAGGCGCTATCGCCGGAATGGATGCCGGCCTGCTCGATGTGCTCCATGATGGCGCCGATGACGGCGGTCTCGCCGTCGGCGATGCAATCGACATCGACCTCGGCGGCGTCCTCGAGGAAGCGGTCGACGAGGATGGGATGCTCTGGGCTGGCCTCGACGGCGTTGCGAATGTAGCGGCGGAGGTCGTCCTCGTTGTAGACGATCTCCATGGCGCGCCCGCCGAGGACGAAGCTGGGGCGGACGAGGACGGGATAGCCAATGCGATCGGCAACGGCGAGGGCTTCGGTTTCGTTGGTGGCGGCGCCGTTGGGAGTTTGGAGAAGGCCGAGTTTGTCGAGCAACCCGGAGAAGAGTTTGCGATCCTCGGCGATCTCGATGGAGCGCGGGGAGGTGCCGATGATGGGAACGCCGGCCTGCTCGAGGCCCTTGGCGAGATTGAGCGGGGTCTGGCCGCCGAACTGGACGATGACGCCCCAGGGTTTTTCCTGGTCGCATATATTGAGGACGTCTTCGAGTGTGAGGGGCTCGAAGTAAAGTTTGTCGCTGGTGTCGTAATCAGTGGAGACGGTCTCGGGATTCGAATTGACCATGATGGTCTCGAAGCCGAGTTGCTTGAGGGCGAAGGCAGCGTGGACGCAGCAGTAATCGAACTCGATCCCCTGCCCTATCCGATTCGGGCCGCCGCCGAGGATGATGACCTTGCGCTTGCCGGTGTCGCGGCCTTCGTTTTCGTCGCCGTAGGTGGAGTAGTAGTAGGGAGTGTAGGCTTCGAATTCGGCGGCGCAGGTATCGACGAGGCGATAGGTGGGGATGACGCCGGCATCCTTGCGCCGCTTGCGGATTTCGGTCTCGGGGAGTTTCGCGGCGACGGCGAGCTGGCGATCGGAGAAGCCGAATTTTTTGAGCCGCAGCATGTGCTCGCGCGAAAGCGATGCGCCGTCGCCGCCGAGGTGGGCGGATTCGAGGGCGATCTGGCGAATGTTGTGGAGGAACCAGGGATCGATTTTCGTTAGCTCAAAAGCTTCGTCGACGGACATGCCGTCCGCGAAGGCCTGGCCGAGGTAGAAGATGCGCTCGGCATTGGGGACGCGGAGTTTGCCGCGGAGTTCGGCGGCGGAAGCGGGTTTGCCAGCGCCGTCGGCGAGGAGGCCGAAGCGCTTGACCTCGAGGGAGCGCAAGGCTTTTTGGAGGCTCTCCTTGAAGGTGCGACCGATGGCCATGGCTTCGCCGACGCTTTTCATTTGCGTGGTGAGGGTGGGATCGGCCTGGGGGAATTTTTCGAAGGTGAAGCGGGGGACTTTTGTCACCACGTAATCGATGGTGGGCTCGAAGCAGGCGGGGGTCTCGCGGGTGATGTCGTTGCGGACTTCGTCGAGGGTGTAGCCGACGGCGAGTTTGGCGGCGATTTTCGCGATGGGGAAGCCGGTGGCCTTTGAGGCGAGGGCGGAGGAGCGGGAGACGCGGGGATTCATCTCGATGACGGTCATGCGGCCGTTCTCGGGATTGACGGCGAACTGGATGTTCGAGCCGCCGGTCTCGACGCCGATCTCGCGAATGACGGCGAAGGAGGCGTCGCGCATGACCTGGAACTCACGGTCGGTGAGGGTTTGCGCGGGAGCGACGGTGATGGAATCGCCTGTGTGGACGCCCATGGGATCGACGTTCTCGATCGAACAGATGATGACGCAGTTGTCGTTGCGGTCGCGCATCACTTCCATCTCGAATTCCTTCCAGCCGAGGAGGGATTCCTCGACAAGGACTTCGTTGACGGGGGAGAGATCGAGGCCGCGGGCGACGATGCTGTCGTATTCCTCGCGGTTGTAGGCGATGCCGCCGCCGGTGCCGCCGAGGGTATAGGCGGGGCGGATGATGAGGGGGAAGGCGCCGATATCGCGGGCGACCTGGAGGGCTTCCTCCTTGGTGTGGACGACGCCGGAGCGGGGGACGTCGAGGCCGATCTTGATCATGGCCTCCTTGAAGAGGAGGCGATCTTCGCCTTTGGCGATGGCGGCGGCGTTGGCGCCGATGAGGCGGACGTTGTAGCGATCGAGGGCGCCGCTCTTGACGAGGTCCATGGCGCAATTGAGGGCGGTCTGGCCGCCGAGTGTGGGGAGGAGGGCGTCGGGTTTCTCGCGGGCGATGATTTTTTCGACGACTTCGGGGGTGATGGGCTCGATGTAGGTGCGTGAGGCGAACTCGGGATCGGTCATGATGGTGGCCGGGTTCGAGTTGACGAGGATGACCTCGTAGCCTTCCTCAGCGAGGGCTTTGCAGGCCTGGACGCCGGAGTAATCGAACTCGCAGCCCTGGCCGATGACGATGGGGCCGGAACCGATGAGGAGGATTTTGTGAAGGGAGGAGTCGCGGGGCATCTGAAAAAGGTGTGGAGCGGGAGGCTACTGAAAAGCAGGGCGGGGTCACGCGCAAATCGAATGAGGCTTGCCACGTCCGAGTTGGGCGGATTTTGGCGCCGGCCTGTGTTGCTCGCACGGGCCAAGACCGCTGCGGGTATTGGCGCCGCGCTCGCCCCCAGGCCAGCACCAAATTCCGCCCAACGAGACCCACACCCCAATTTCGAGCAACCTCCAGCATCGGAGAAACCTCGGGCGCAAATTTTGTTTGCTCCGGGGGCAAATCCGGCTGTTATTGGGGTGCAATCACGCACTATGATCGAACTCGAAATTTACGCACCCGGAGTCCGGAATTTGGAAAGGGTCCTCGAGTTGGATCACGAGCTGGAGGCGCTGCCGGGACTGCGGTACAAGGTGGACCCAAATCACGACATCGTGTACCTGGAGTTCGATGAGCCGACGTTTACGATCCATGAGATTCGGGGGATCTTTCGGAAATTGGGGCTGGAGGCAAGGATTGTGGGGTCGATTCCGCCGGAGTTGAACCCGAAGAATAAGACGCAGCAGTTGGGGGCGGTTTAACGGGAGGATCTAGGGCCTGTTAAGGTAAAAGGAGTGCAGTAAAGATCAGGGCGACGTGAAGAAAGGCGATGAACATGACGTCGAGCTTCTCGAAGCGTGAGAATATCCTGCGGAAGCCCTTGAGCCTGCGG
>JBEKOV010000038.1:0-27046 GCA_049521415.1 Chthoniobacteraceae bacterium | reverse complement strand
AACCTTCGATGACCTCGTCAAGGCAATCGCCCACGCCCTCAACTGCTTCTCAGCCTCCGAATGCCTCCACTTCCTTCATCATGCCCAATATGCTTCAGATTAAATAGAAAATGCTCTAGCAAACTCGGGGATTGGGAGGATATTGAACACAACACGCTGGCATCCATAGAGGGGGAATTTTATGGCGCTGTGGCGGCGGTGTTAAAAAGAAAGATTCCAAATGCAAAAGCATCAACAAAGTGATGATACCCCTCTCGCGCCACCGGCTGTCTTTAAGCAGGCCGTGAAAGCGATCCTGTCCAATTCAAAGAAGCAATCCGATGCGGATTTAGCCAAATTTCAGGCGGCGAATCTAAAAAAGCGGAAGGCGAAAAAGGACGGCTGAATTTTACTGGCGAAACTTTTATGCCGCCTCTCGTATGTTGTGCGAAATATATTGTTGCCCAGCAGAGATTTCGGTTCTCTTCCAAGAAAATGTGTCGCTAAGGTCGGGCCATTGTCGAAAACCGTGAGCTCTAGAAACGATGTACGCTCGAAGCCGTCCGGCCCGGAGAAGCGATTTAGATATTTCCCTAACGGACCGTTGTCGTCGCCGACTTGCGTTCGGAACGGTCTTTCGCCTCGTGACTCCCGGAAATGTAGGTGCACCAATATTCCCCGAATCGATTTTTCGTAGGGGCGCGGTCCCCATCGATCTGCATTCTCGAAGACCTCGTAGGTGAACAGAACGACTTGCTCGATAAATCTTTGCAAGGAATTCCAATTCCGCACATCACGGTGGAGGGCTTTACTCGGTGCCCGTTTGAAGAGTTCAAAGAGAAGTTCGCTAAATCCTTCTTTCATTGGGCAATAATCGGGATTGCGCCGACGATACACGTTTGTGTACGCGTTCAAAATACGGTCGTCGTCATTTATTTGATCGTCGAGCGCAAGAAATCCTCGCGTTCGCTTTAATAGTGGAACGCCGGAGCGGAGAAGTTCACAGGTGGCGAAGGCTTCTTCGACGAGACTCGCCGGCAGCTCCTCCTGCTTCGCGTTCAGGAAACGACGCTGAGCTACCAAACCAAAACGTCGAGTGATGAGACCGAGTAGAAAGCCATGCTCCTCGCCGAAGAGCTTTTTCAGTTGAGCAACGATTGAACTGTTTGGCGCATGTGCCGCAATGTGAGTGATAATGGGAGCGTCCGGACACCACTCGGCCCACGTTAGGAGAAACTGAAGAAAATCGCCTTTACCACAAAGACGATACTCGTCGAGATCGCTTGGGACCTGTACGGCGCAACGCGGAGCGCATTTTTCGAGTTCAGAATACAAACTCGAAACAGTGGTCAGGTTCTGCCTGCGTTGGATTCGGAGGACATGCATGGGTGCGACCGCAATCGGTGGTCTATGACTTCGGGAGCGGAGGGCGGCGCTTGTGCCAGTCGGTGGATTGTTCGTAGGCGTTCGCGATGCGGAGGAGGGTGGATTCATCGAATGGTTTGCCGATGAGCTGGAGGCCGATGGGGAGATTGGAGCCGTCGATGGAGGCGAAGCCGCAGGGGAGGGAGATGCCGGGATTGCCGGAGAGGTTGGTGGCGATGGTGAAGATGTCGGCGAGATACATTTTCAACGGGTCGCCGGTGCGCTCGCCGATCTTGAATGCGGGCTCGGGGCTGGTGGGGCAGATGATGGCATCGACTTTCTCGAAGGCGCGGGCGAAGTCGTCCCGGATGAGGGTGCGGACTTTCTGCGCGCGGAGGTAGTAGGCGTCGTAGTAACCGCTGCTGAGGACGTAGGTGCCGAGGATGATGCGGCGCTTGACCTCGGGGCCGAAGCCTTCCTCGCGGGTGCGCCCGTAATGATCGAGGAGGTTGGCGGGGTTCTCTGCGCGGTAGCCGTAGCGGACGCCGTCGAAGCGGGCCAGATTGGCGGAGGCCTCGGCGGTGGCGACGATGTAATAGACGGCGACGGCGTACTCGGTGTGAGGGAGGGAGACTTCGACGATCTCGGCGCCGAGGGATTCGTAATGCTTGATGGCGGCGCGGACGGCAGAATCGACCTGGGGATCGATGCCGTCGATGAAATACTCGCGGGGCATGCCGAGGCGGAGGCCTTTTACGCCGTGATCGAGGGCGGCGGTGAAATCGGGGACGGGCTCGGCGACGCTGGTGGAGTCCTGCGGGTCCTGGCCGGAGATGGCGTTGAGGAGAAGGGCGGAGTCGCGGATGGTGCGGGAGAAAGGGCCGATCTGGTCGAGGGAGGAGGCGAAGGCGACGAGGCCGAATCGGGAGACGCGGCCATAGGTGGGCTTGAGGCCGATGCAGCCGCAAAGGGCGGCGGGCTGGCGGATGGAACCGCCGGTATCGGAGCCGAGAGCGGCAAAGGCCTCGCCGGCGGCGACGACGGCAGCGGAGCCGCCGCTGGAACCGCCGGGGATGCGGGTGAGGTCCCAGGGATTTGAGGTGGGGTGAAGGCTCGAGTTTTCCGTCGAGGAGCCCATGGCGAACTCGTCCATGTTGGTGCGGCCGAAGGGGATGGCGCCGGCGGCGCGCAGGCGGGAGATGGCGGTGGCGTCGTAGGGGGCGGTGTAGCCGCGCAGGATCTTTGAGGCGCAGGTGCAGGGCTGGCCCCGGACATTCAGGACGTCTTTGATGGCGATTGGTACGCCGCCGAGGGGAAGGGAGATATCGGCGGAGGCGGCGAGGGCGCGCGCCTGCTCGATATCGCGATGGATGTAGGCGCGGATGAGCGGATCGACGGCAGCGATGCGGGCGTCAAGCGCGTCGAGGGCTTCTACGGGAGACGCGGCGCGGGTGCGGAGTTGCTCGCGAAGCTCTGTGACGGTGAGGGAGGCGAGGTCCATGGCGGAGAATTGCTACTCGACGACCTTCGTAACGGAGAAGAGGCCGTTGGACTGGCGTGGGGCGTTCGAGAGTGCGGTGGGGGCGTCGAACCAATCGCGCGGGACGTCGGGGCGGAAGACGTTGAAGACGGGGCTGGCATGGGCGGTGGGCTCGACGCCGGAGACATCAACCTGCTTGAGTTTCTCGACGTACTCGATGACATGGCCGAGTTGGGACTGGAAGGTGGAGATTTCCTCTTCCGACAGATTGATGCGGGCGAGCTGTGCTACGTAGCGGACGTCGAGGATTGGCATGGGGTGAGTGGGTGGAATGCTGGCGCTGTGGAATGGCTGATCGGAGAGAAACGCTGACTCGCCGGGGCGGCGGCGGTCAACTGGCAATTTCGGACGAGCCGAGGGCTCAGATTCCCCACTGGCCGCGCCAGACGCTCAGGAGCCACAGGACGAGAATGGAAAGGGCGACGAGGAGGCCCAGGAAAATGAGAAGGGTCTGGCGGCGCTCGGCCTTGAGGGGGCGGCGGGAACGCGTGGCGCCAGAGGGCTGATCGTAGCGGGTATCGGAGAAGGTGTTCGAATTGAGGCGATGCTGGCCGCGGCTGCCGCGCTCCGCCAGGAGCGACTCGCGCTGGGCGCGCTCGCGCTCGGCCTTGATGCGCGGCGCCTCGGCGATGACGCGGTTCAATTGCTCGACGCGCTGCTGGAGTTTTTCCTGCTCGGCGAGAAGTTTCTGCTGGCGCTCATCCAGGGGGCCGCTGGATTTGCCGGGACGACGACGTGAGGCCATTCTATTTGTCAAAGTGAGCGGAGAGGGCGACGGCAATGGCGACGCCGACGATGAGAAGGGTGACGAGGAGGGGGAGGGTGAATGCGAAGCCGCTCTTGAGCCAGTAAGCGAAATCGCGCGGGGCTTCGTAGGCGGAATCCGTGGCGCCGGCGCTGGTGGCGGCGAGGACGTCTTCGTTGACCTCGGCGCTGATGACGGCGCGTGAGCGGGTGTACTCGGTGCGGGCGTCGTCGACGGTGCTGAGGGCGCGGTTGAGTTCCTTGTTGATATCGGTGTTTTCCCAGGCTTTGGGATTGATGGCCTCGATGGCAGAGAGGTGCTGGATGAAGGATTCGTTGATCGAGCGGAGCTGCTCGACCCGCTTCTGGGCATCGTAAATCTGACGCTCGAGCACGACGAGCGCGCGGGTGAAGTGCTCGACCATCTCCGTCCTGCCCTGCTGGAATTGCTCCTGGCGGCGGCTCAGTTCCTCGAGTTCGCGCTTTTGTTTTTCGATCTGCTCCTGCTGGCGCTTGAGCTGGATGAGCTGCTCCTGCGCTTTCTGCACCTGATCGTCCAGATGCTCGATGGATTCCTCTTCCTCCAGATTTAAAAGAGGATCGGTTTCGCGGATGCGTTCAGGCATTGGCATTGGTGTTGCGAACGTGGCTTGTGGCGGATAGTGAAACCACGCGCGCTAAAACTCCAGATTTTTCACGCGGCGCATGGCGAGAAAAAGCGGAACGACGAGAAGAACGAGGCTGACAATGAACGCGGCGATGAGCGCGGCGGAATCGGAAATGACGAAGGAAACGTGCGTGACCTGCCGCAGACCGGGCACCGCGACGAGGCTGACGTAAACGACGATATAGACGAAACTGATGACGAGGCAGAGCGTGCCGCCGAAGCCGGAGACGATCTTCGAGGGATTGTCTTCGTTAAGATTCGGGAAGAGCGCGCCGAGGCCCACTGCGAGCCCGCAAAGCGCCGCGGCGGGCAGCGCTATGGTGAGATCGAAGAAGAGGACGCGGCTCCATGGGAGGCGGAGCATGAGGCTCGATGCGGTCATGAGGCTGACGGTGACGAGCATCGCGCCGAGGCAACTGAAGACAAATTTTTGCATGAGGACACGCCGCATGCCGATGGGGGAAAGGCCGATGATCCAAAGGCGCCGGCCCTCCAGCGAGAACTGGGGAAAGACGAACCGGGTGGTGAGCGTCGAGAGGGTGAGCGTGGAAGCGGCGAGATTCAGGTGGGAGATGAGGGTCTCCCAAAAGGGGCTCTGGTAATCGAGGGAGACGTTGCGGAGATTGAGGACGTAAATGCAGAGGAGGCCGAAGAAGATGAGGAATTGGGTCCACTGGGTGGGGTCGCGCGAGAAGAGGCGGGCGTCCTTGAGCGCGAGCGCCTTCATCGGTCGGGAGATGGGGAGGAACTGGAGGAGGACCTCGACGAATGGGCGGCAGCCGGTTTTCCGCCGAACGCGCTGGGTGCGGCGGTGGATGCGCGCCGCGCGGGAGCCGATGGAGGCGGACCAACTGCCGAGGAATGCCTGGCCGGCCACCTCATAACTGAGCAGGAGGCCCATGAGGGCGGTGCTGGTGAGGACGAGGAAGAAGAAGCTGCCCTTGCGGACAAGGCCTTCGCCCCAGGCGAGGACGGATTGCGTCATCCATGCGCTGGGGAGGAAGGGATTGAGACTGAAACGCGTGTGGCGCAGGAGTGAATCGAAGGAAAGAACCTGGTCGGCCTGGACAGCCTGGGTATCGGTGACCGGACTGACGGCGAGGGCAATCCAGAGGACCCCGGCGGCGCCCGCGGCGAAGAGCAGGCGCTTGGCCCAGCGCATGGAGAGGGCGCGAACGAGGAAAAGTATGCCCCACGAGCCGATAACGGCGGGAATAATGACGAAGGGAAGGAAGGCGAAGAGGACCTCGATATAAAAGGGGCTGCGGGCATCGGTGGCGCGGCCCCAGGCGACCATCATGGGCGCGGCGAGGAAGAGGAGAGCCCAACTGGCGAGGGCGAGGGATTCGAGGAGCTTCCAGAGATAGACGTCGCGTGCGCGGATGGGGAGAGAGAGGAGGAAATCGGTCTCGCGATTCTTGAAAAGGCCGGCATAACCGATGATGGCGTTTGAGAAGACCAGCATGGCAAAAAAGAAGGCGAAGATGAGATAGAGGATGCGCTGGGCGAGGAGGCTGCCGACGAGCGGGAAGGCATGGAGAAAGACCAGGCCCGTGTAAAAGAGATAGTAGCCGACGGCGAGATAGCCCAGGCAGAAGCCGCCAAGGACGGTGAGCATGAGGCGCGATTTTTTTCTGACGGCAGCCAGTTCCGCCCGCATGATGACGCCGCGAGTCCGGAGGATGACGCGGAGGGTGCGGAAAGACATGGGGGGAAGTGCCAATTGAGGAGATTTACCGGGGATGAATTTACACGCTATGGCTGTGGGATCAGGTGAAGACGCATTTCAGGCTTGTGGCGTCATTGAGGAGACGGAGGTATTGCCTGCGCGGGATTTCAATGGCGCCGAAGCGCTTGAGGTGAGGGGTGATCCATTGGGTATCGAGGAGGGCGAAGCCGCGCTCGCGCAGGCGCTCGACCAGACCGTGCAAGGCGACTTTTGAGGCATCCGTCTCGCGATGGAACATCGATTCGCCGAAAAACGCGCCGCCGACCGCGACGCCGTAGAGGCCGCCGGCGAGCCGGCCCTGGCGCCACGCCTCGACAGAATGCGCAAAGCCGCGCCGGTGAAGCTCGCAGTAGCTCTCGATGATCTCCCCGGTGATCCAGGTCTCCTCGCGGCGGGCGCAGGCGCGGATGACCTCGGCGAAGGAATGGTCAATGCGCAGCTCGAAGTGGGCGCGGCGGAGGACGCCTTTGAGGCCGTGGGGAACGTGGAAGCTTTCGTCCAGCGGGATGATGGCGCGGGGATCCGGCGAGAACCAGCCGATCTCGCCGTCTTCCATTCCCATGGGGAAGACGCCTTCGAGGTAACCCTCGATGAGGAGCGCGGGAGAGATCATGGCGAGTGCGGATTGGGTGGAAAGCCAGCGTTTCCTTGAGATAATCGGATCGGGAGGAAGTGCAAGGGCCGGGAGGAAACGCGGAAGGGACGAATTGCTTTTTCCGGGCGATTTGGACGAAATAGGCGGGTGATGCCCAATCCCAACCATGGCTGACGAGAGAATGCCGGCGCCGCTGAAGTTGCTGTCGGTTGTCATTCCGGCACAGGACGAGGAGGGATGCATCGCCTCGACGGTATCGCATCTGAATGTGGAATTGAAGCTGCGGGCGGTGCCGCACGAGATTGTGGTAGTGGACGACGGGAGCACGGATCAAACACGCCCGACTGCGCTTGACCAGCAATCCCGCGCCGAGAAATTAGTCACGTCCGGCCTCTCCGGCCTATGAACAACGATCCATCTGGGAAGTCCCGAATAATAGCCACCGGCCTACGCGAACCCGGCGTTCGGCCCACGCAAATTTCCTGGTGGTGCCTGCTCGCGGGGTTGTTCTTCGTGATCTGTGGCGCAAGGCTATGGCTGATCCATAACTTTGGGGTATCCATGCCTTATTTCGACGAATGGATTGTCGAGGGCAAGTTATTCAAAGCATATCTTGAGGATCAGCTTAGTATCGGTCTGTTCTTCCAGAACCTAAATGAGCATCACATCGTTTTTTCGCGCGTCTTTCTGCTGGTGTTGTTTTGCGCCAACAAACAATGGGACCCTGTCCTATTCATGGTAGTCCAGGCGCCCTTCAACGCATTGGGAATCACTCTTCTGGTCTCCAAGATGGGAAAATTAATGAGCGTTCATGGTCGGGCCGCCCTTGCGGGGTTCGCTGCGGCCCTTGGAATTATCCCCTTCGGATGGCAGAACGCGCTAATGGGATGCGAGATCCATTTTTACTTATTTCCGCTGTTTGGATTATTGGTGACCTGGCTCTGCTGGCGATACGAGGCGCTGAGCCCGCGCTGGTGGCTGGGGGCGCTGCTCGCCTTTGCAAATCTATTTACAATGGCCTCAGGGGTTTTCTTCACGGCGGCCACCGTATGTTTTCTCATTCTGGGGCTGGTGAGAGAATCCGTCCGCCGTCAATGGCGGGCTATTGTGGGTATCGCCATCCTCTCGGCAATTGTCGCCTGCGGATTGGCGATGCCAATGGCCACGGCGGGAAAACTGGATATGCCCCAGCCGAATTTTTTCGAGTTTCTGAATGCCTTGGCCAATGTCCTTTCATGGCCATGCACGTTCCATGGGGCTTGGTGCATCGTTCAAGCTCCATTGATCCTTCTGGCGCTGCTTTTGCTGATCCAAGGCGCTCCGCTCTCGGATGGCCGATGGTTCGCAGTGCTGATCGGCGCCGCCTTCTGGATCCAGGCCGTTGCAACGGCGGCGCGGCGGTTTTTGGTGTGGGACAATTCGAGGTATCGCGATTCCTGGACCATGCTATCGATTACGCTTGCGGCTTGCCTCTATTTTCTTGGCAAAAGCAAGGGCAGACAGCGCGTCCTGTTTCTTGCGTTGGTCATGCTCTGGAGTTTCGTCATCGCGGGCGGCGTTCTGAACAATGTGTTTAATCTCCTGCCTCACGAAATAATGGGCGAACATGCACGTCGTTTGACCATGGAATATAATGTGCGCGGATATCTTCGCACAGGAGATGCCGCCTATCTCAACGGCGAGATTCCCTCTCAGCGACGCGACTCACTCGTTAAGTTACTTAACTCTGCCACCATCCGCAAAATACTCCCCCCCGGCGTCTTCTATCCCAATCCCCCATTGCAGCCGGTCCAGGAGGATAACTCCGGCGGTGGTTTCGCGCCAGATGGTTATCCCGCCGGCTTGCCAGACTTAGGGATGCCTGTGTACGGCTCCTATGACAAAGACAAGTTACTAACCAAACGCGGCATCGCACTCTGGTTTGCCGTGCCAAAGGGAACCAGGCAGGTGGAAATGCAACTCGCAGGCAGCCCAAATTCGCGCAGCTTCGAACTCAAGGTCAAGGAAGGCCACATGTATCGCGAAATCGTGCCGCCGGTGGTGAGTCCCGGACTTCAATGGGAGACGATCTCGATTAACTTGAGCCCCAGGACTACCCTCTTCGGCATCGACGCCACCCAGTGGCCGGGATTTGACTGGACGGCATTTTCCGCACCTGTCATCTCGACTCGCCCGGCCCCGGCCCGATGGGCGCAAGACGCCGCGGGGTGCTACGCTGGACTGCTCGCCCTCGGCCTGGCGCTGATGCTCGGTGGCGCGGCGGATTCGATGGGCGCAAGCACGGGGCGGCGGGTTGCGGCCGGAGCCTGATTCCCGGATTCGAGATTGGGGCTGGTTTGGCGCGCGGTAAATCCATACCTTCAGGTCAAGCCGGTTACCGCGCCCGTCCGGCTAATCCCAAATGAAATGCTGCAGCCGCAGTTCGTCGGCGCGTTTGCGGGCTTCGTCGCTACGGGGGCCGCCGGCTTGGGCGATTTTTTCGAGGATCGATATTGCGCCGGGCCATTGGGACTTGTCTTCGAGGGCCTGGGCGGCGGCGTAGCCGGCTTTCTCGAACCAGAAGAAGTCGGGCTGCTGTTGCTTCGCCGCGGCGGAGTGGGCCTTGAGGACGTCGTAGTAGGCGGCGAGGGCATCGTCGGTGAGACCTTGTTTGTTGAGGCAGCGGCCTTTTTTGTAGAGGGCCTGGTCGCGCCACGGAGGGGTGGCGTCCGGATCGGTGGCGATCTGGTCGTAGAGAGCGATTGCGGCGGCGTAGGAGTTTGTCGAGGAAGTTACGGGTGCCGGAGAGGGAGCGGGAGAGGCGGCGTCGTTGATGGAGGCGACGAGGCAATCGGCTTTGCCGCAGAGAGCGGCGAGGCGCAACTCCGTGTCGGGATTCGAGCGCAGAATCTCGTCGTAAACGATGACGGCATCATTGTCGCGGCCCATGTGCGCGTAGAGCAGCGCCTCCTCCTGGCGGGCGTAGAGCTTGAGGGGGCCGGAGCCGTTCGCGACACGGTCGAAGAGCTCGAGGGCGTGCGTGGCGCCTTCGGGATTCATGGTGCGAACGGCGGACTGGCCGGCGAGGATGAGCGCCTTGTCGGTGAGAGGATCGGAGGGGTTTTCGTCCGCCAGCGTTTCGAATTGGGTCTGGGCGTCGGCATAATCCTCGCGGCGGAAATAGACCTGGCCGAGCTTCATGCGGACCTGCGGGCGGAGCGGGGAGGCCGGATATCTATCGAGGAACTGAAGACCGAGACTCAGGATCTTGTCGTCCTCGCGGTCCGGAGCGGAATCGGCGACGAAAATGGCGAGATAATCGGCGTGCTCGCGCGAATCGTTCGACGGCTCGGAGACATAGGCGGCATGGAGGAGATCGCCGGCGGCGCTCGCATCGCCATCGGCGAAGACCAGTTCGGCGAGAGCGAGGCGGGCCTCTGCGATGCGGTGATTATCCGGGAAGTCGCGAATGAAAGATTGGAGCGAGGCGGCAGCGCGCGGGTCGCCGCTGCGAGCCTGGAAGAGACCTTCCTCGAGCAGGAGTTGTTGCTGCCGATCGTCACCCGGGTAGCGGTCGCTGATGGAATTGTAGTCGGCGAGGAAGCGATTGTAATTCTGGAGATTGAGCCAGGCGAGGGCGGAGTCGTAAGTGGCCTCGAGCCAATAATCCGAAGAGCGGGAGGCGGCGTCGTCGAAATTCTCGGCGGCGTGAAGGAATTCGCGCTGGGCGAAATCGGCGTTGCCGGTGGCGATCTCCGCGCGGGCGCGCTGGCCCGGATCGGTACTCGTGCGCATGGCGCCCTCGAATGCGGAGACGGCAATGGGAATGCGCCCCGTATCAAGATAGAGGAGCCCGAGCTGCATCCATGCGTCGAAGGCAAACTGATGATGGGGATATTGCTGGACGAATTCGGTGTAGGCACGGACGGCTTTTTCCTGCCGGCCCTGGCGCTGGAGGGACCGGGCCTGGTAGTAACGGGCGAGCGCCGCGCGGCGCGCCGGGGGCTGTGCAGTCCAATGCTCGATCTCGGAATCGGAAGGGTTCTCCTCGGCCGCGTAAATGCGGTCGAGGCGGCGGAACATTTCCTCGAGGTAAGGGCTGTCGGGGTTATGCCAGATGTAATCCTCGATGACGTTATCGGCGACTTCGAGGCCGTTGAGGACGATGCGCGCCTCGGTCAGGCCAATGGTGGCGCCGGCGTGCAACGCGGGAGTAAGGCCGGCGGGGTCTTTGAGCAATTCCTCGAAATCCTGGAGCGCCGGAGCAGCCTGATCCTCGGCAAGAAAGATGCGGCCCTCGACGTATTGGCGCCAGCGGGCTTCGACGAGATTTGCGGCAGGGGAGCGGTCGAGTAACTCGCGCGCTTTCTGGAGTTGCTGCGTCTCCAAGTAAAGCTCCGCGAGCCGGAGACCGGCCATGGCGGAAGGCGACCGCTCTTCGAGGGCGGCCAGGGCTGACTCGGCTTCCCGGGTGCGGCCCATGGCATGAAGAGCCTCGGCCTGGCCGATGGTGGCGGCTTCGAGGAGATCGGATGGTCCGTCATTCGCCAGTTCTTCATAGAGCGGCTCGGCATCGTCCCAGCGGCCAAGTGCGGAGAGAGCCTCAGCCTTCCAGAATTCCTCGCGCTCGCTGGCGGGAAATTCGAGGCGGGCAAGCGCGCCGTCGGCGTCGCCGGAATCGAGCAGGGCGCGTGTCAGGTCTGACTCAGCCTGCTCGCGGAGCGCGTCATCGGATGCGGCACTGGAGGCGAGGAAGGAGTGGAGCTTTACGATTGCGACCTCGGGGAGATGTGAGTCGAGGGCGGCCTCGGCATCTGCGAGCGGGGAAGGGGATTGGGCATGCAGCCCGCAGGGCGCGAGGAGCGCGGTCAGACAGAGGAAAGAAAGAACCTCAAATTTCGAATTTTTCATCGTGTCTCGAGGTAGCGCTTCAGGTAGCGCCCCGTGTGGCTGGCCTCGATGGTGGCGAGTTTTTCCGGCGTGCCGGCGGCGACGATGCGTCCGCCGTGGGAACCACCATCGGGGCCCAGATCGATGATCCAATCGGCGCACTTAATCACCTCGAGATTGTGCTCGATGATAATGAGGGTATTGCCGGAGTCGCGAAGCTTCATCAGGACCTCGAGCAGCTTGTGGATATCGGCGAAATGCAGGCCGGTGGTGGGTTCATCGAGGATATAAACAGTGCGCCCGGTGGCCTTTTTGGCAAGCTCCGCGGCGAGCTTTACACGCTGGGCCTCGCCGCCGGAGAGGGTCGAGCCGCTCTGGCCGAGACGGACGTAGCCCAAGCCGACGTGATCGAGAGCCAGGAGGCGATCGGAGATGGTGGGGATATTGCGGAAGAAGCGCTCTGCCTCATCGACCGTCATGTCCAGGATATCCGCGATATTGCGCCCCTTGTAGGTAATCTCGAGCGTTTCGCGGTTGTAACGGCGCCCGTGGCAGACCTCGCACTCGACGAAGACATCGGCCAGGAAGTGCATCTCGATGCGGATCATACCCTCGCCCTGGCAATGCTCGCAACGCCCGCCCTTTACATTGAAAGAGAATCGCCCGGACTCGTAGCCGCGCACGCGCGAGGCGGGGAGATTGGCGAAGAGCTGGCGCATCGGCCCGAACGCGCCGGTGTAGGTGACGGGATTCGAGCGCGGAGTCCGCCCGATTGGGCTCTGGTCGATGATGATGGCCTTGTCGATGGATTCCAGACCATGGATGGCCTTGTGAGCGCCGGGGCGATCCTTGGCGCGGTAGAAATGGCGGAAGAGTGCGCGGCGGAGGATGTCGTCGACAAGGGTGGACTTGCCGCTGCCCGAGACGCCGGTGACGCAGGTCAGACAGCCGAGCGGGAATGAGGCATCGACGCACGCGAGGTTATTTTCGCTGGCGCCGCGGACGGTGAGCCATTGCGAGGGGGCGACGCGGCGCTTCGGGATGGGGATGCGCAGTTGGCGGGTGAGGTATTGCGCGGTGAGCGACGCCGGATTGGCCAGAAGCTGCTCAACGGATCCCTGGGCGATGATCTCGCCGCCGCGGACGCCGGCGCCCGGCCCGAGATCGAGGACGAAATCGGCGGCGCGAATGGTATCCTCGTCATGCTCCACGACGATGACCGAATTGCCGAGGTCGCGCAGCCGGCGCAGCGTGGCGATGAGCCGGTCATTATCGCGCTGGTGGAGTCCGATGCTCGGCTCATCCAGCACGTAGAGGACGCCGGCGAGGCCCGAGCCGATCTGCGTGGCGAGGCGGATGCGCTGGGCTTCGCCGCCGGAGAGCGTGCCACTCTCGCGGTCGAGATTGAGATAGCCAAGACCGACCTCGACCAGGAAACGGAGGCGGGCGAGAATTTCGCGCGTGACCTCGGCGACGATGAGTTGCTGCTGCGGGGTGAGGTCCAGGTTTTCGATGAAAGCGCGGGCATCGGCAACGGTGAGGCCGCATAGCCGGCGGATGCTCAACTCCGCGGGAGCCGGCGGGGCTCCATCGCGGGAGAACATGCCGCGAACTGTGACCGCGAGGATTTCCGGGCGCAGCCGCGCGCCGTGGCAGACGGAGCATTCGCGGCGGCTCATGTATTGACGCAGGCGGTTGCGAGTGAGTTCGCTCTCGGTCTCCTCGAAGAGACGCTGCATTTGCGCGACCAGACCCTCGAAGGGCCGCTCGACGCGCGTCTCCTTCGCGCCCTGACCCCAGGCGATCTCGATGGGCTCGTCGCCGGTGCCGTTGCAAAGCGCATCCTTGAACGCGGACGGCAGTTCCGCGTAGGGGACATCGAGCGGCGCATTGTAGCGCGCCGCGAGCGCGCGCAAAATGCCGGCGTAGAAATGCTGCATCCGCTTGCCGGTGCGCCGCCACGGGGCGACGGCGCCGTCGGCGAGCGATCTCTGCGGGTCGGCGATCATTAGTTCGCAATCGAAGAACGACTCCGTGCCGAGGCCGTGGCATGCGGGGCAGGCCCCGAGGTGGCTGTTGAAGGAGAAATGCTTCGGCGTGAGCTGCGGCATGGTGAACTCGGTCTCCGGATTGCAAAAATCGGTCGAATACTTGAGTTCCTGCCATGTATCGGGCCGGTCGGGGGTCTGGCGCAGGACCACAAGGCGTGAGCCGCCCCATTTGAGCGCGGTGTCGATGGAATCGGCCAGGCGCGCGCGGACGCCCTCGCGGATGACCAGGCGATCGACGACGATCTCGATGGAATGCGGCCTCGCCTTGTCGAGCTTGATCGGCTCCGAGCCGACCTCGACGATCTGGCCATCGATACGGGCGCGGACAAAGCCCTCGCGCCGGATCCGCTCGAAGACGTCGCGGAATTCCCCCGCCTGCGAGCGGACGATGGGGGCCAGGACAATGATCTTCGAGTCCTGCGGGTAGGCCTCGATGCGGTCGGCGATCTGCTGGGTGGTCAGCTTGAAGATGGGCGCGCCGGTGGCGGGGTCGTGCGGCTGGCCGGCCGAGGAATAGAGGAGTCGGAGGTAATCGTAGATTTCCGTCGTGGTGGCGATCGTCGAGCGTGGATTCGAGGCGGAGCCCCTCTGCTCGATGGCGATGGCGGGGGAGAGACCCTCGATGAAATCAACCTCCGGCTTCTGCATCTGGTCGAGGAACTGCCGCGCATATGCCGAGAGGCTCTCGACATATTTGCGCTGCCCTTCGGCATAGAGGGTATCGAAGGCCAGCGAAGACTTGCCCGAGCCGCTCAGGCCCGTCACCACCACCAGTTTCTCACGCGGGATTTCAACCGTGAGATTCTTGAGGTTGTGCTGGCGCGCGCCAACGATTTTGATGACACCTGCTGGCATTTTTCTCGATACCGTGAAACCTGCTACTTAAACACGGGCCGGGCGGGGTTGCGAGCACGGAGAACCGTGCGTAAGTTCCTTCCCGTCTGGCACGAATAGCGCTCTACCACCTGACCACCATGGAAAATTCATCCGTACCGAGCAGCGAGGTCCTGGCCCTCCACGAGCGTTTTCGGGAGATGAAGCACTCGGTCAACAACACCATCGCGGTCTTCATGGCTTTGTCCGAGCTGGCCCAGCGGAATCCGACCCATTACGAGAAATTGACCCAGGCCGTCCTGACCCGCTGCCCTGACATTGTGTCTCAAATGCAGTCGTTCCAGCAGGAGCTTCTATCCAAGGTGAATCCCGACGGGGCGAAGCCGGCGCCACCGATGTCCGGGCGGCTCTAGGTTGCCGGAGGGGCTTTAGGGGTAAATCCCTAGGTGCCATTACTCCTCGCACTCAAAATATTATCGGTCGAAACATTTTGCCCGGATAGGGGTTTATGGTAAAAACGGGTGAATTTTCTCTGTAGGAGAGCCGTCGATATTGGGTGCTGGACCGGGCATGGAACCCGCTCCGTAGTTACACGGTAAATACTTTGAACAAAATCCAACCGATCCTGTCGAAAGAATCGAAAGCTTAATGGCATTAACCAATTCCCCGCTGTCCATAATGAGGCGAGCGAACGGCCACCGCCAAACGAAATCCAATAGAATCCGCAAACATTAACAGGAGCACGCCTTGCGTGCAACCAATATGGCCGTTGACGACACAGAATCAGGCATCAAAATCTACCTGCGGGAGATCGGGCAAATCGCCCTGTTGACTCCGCAGGAGGAGATCGCGCTGGCCGCCCGCATCAAGAAGGGCGACAAGGAAGCGCGCGCGATTATGATCCGCGCGAATCTGCGGCTGGTGGTCAAGATTGCGCACGACTACAACAATCTCGGACTGCCGCTGCTGGACCTCATCTCCGAAGGCAACATCGGGCTCATGAAGGCTGTCGAGCGATTCGACCCCGCCAAGGGCGGCAAGCTCTCGACCTACGCCGCGTGGTGGATCAAGCAGTCCATCAAGCGCGCCCTTGCCAACCAGAGCAAAACCATCCGCCTGCCGGTACACCTGGTGGACAAAATTTCCAAGATGCGCCGGGTGGCGCTGCAAATGAGCGAGGAGCTGGGTCGCGAGCCGACCGACGAGGAACTGGCCGAGGAAGTCGGCATGGCCTCGGCGAAGGTCTCGCAACTCAAGACGGTCTCGATCCGTCCGGCCTCGCTCGACGCCCCCATCAGCGATGACGACACCACGGAGTTCGGCGAGATCGTCGGAGACGAGGAGGCGCTGACGCCCTTCGAGCAGCTCCGCGACCGGAACCTGCGCGACGAGGTGTCGGAGTTGATCTCCGTGCTGGACGAGCGTGAGAAGAAGATCATCTTCTCGCGGTTCGGCCTGGACGGCGGCAAGCCGAAGACGCTCGAGGAAGTGGGCCGCAAGTTCGGCGTCACTCGCGAGCGGATTCGCCAGTTGCAGAACATCGCGCTGATGAAGCTGCGCCGCGCCTTGCAGAAGAAGGAGAAGCCTTCTCCGGATTTTGTCCACAGCGCCAGCTAAGGACGTTTTAAGGGCTGGCGGCTAATCCAAACCGGGGCGCGTTACCATTGGGTGACGCGCCCCGATGGTTTTGCGGGCGCAAATGGGGACAAAAAAGCTGGCGTCGGCTCAGAGCGGGATGGCAGCTTGTGTCGCTCAATGTCCGTTCTGAACAAGCTCCTCCGCGTAATTGGCCGGGAGTGGGCTCTGTTTCGGGAGATAATCAGGTCGGGAGCGTTTCGGGAGTTGGTGGCGTGGTGTTTGCCGGCGCTGATCCTCGGGGCACTTGCGCGCGCGGCGCTGACGCTGCACTTTCCGTATGGGTATTTTCAGGAGGATACGGCGGATTTCCTGGTTACGGCGGAGCGGCTTCTGAGACATCACGCGCTGGTCATTCACGGGAAGAAGGCGTTCCTTGCGCCGATCTGCTTTACGATTCCCTTTTTGCTGCACATTCCCGCGCTGATCGTAATCCCCATCGTGCAGCACCTGGCGGGATTGGCTGCAACGGTGCTGGCGGGAGGGATTGTCAGGTTCTGGTTTCGGTATTGGCGGTGGTTTGTCGTGCCAGTGACAACACTCTACACGCTCAATCCGGCATTGCTCTGGTACGAGCACGCGCTGCTCGCGGAGAGCCATTACCTGTTTTGCGTGACGGCGCTGGCGCTGGTAGGGACCATGCTCGCGCGGCGGGCCACGCTGCGGCGGTTTGTATGGTTGATCGTCGTGCTGTTCCTTACCGCGGGGTCGCGCCCGGAGGGGAAGTTGTTCGTGGCATTCGGGCTCGGGCTGGTGGCGCTGGTTTACCTGGGGGATTGGAAGCTTTGGGCGCGCAGGATGGGGGTGATGTTGCTCTGTTCCGCTGGCATTTGGATGTCCAGCCGCAGCACGCAAGCGGGGCTGCTGTTGTATGCAACGGTGGTACAATTGGCGCCCGCTCTCTCGACGGTTGCACCGGGAATCGAGCCGTACGTCAAGTCGTTGCGAGCGGCCGGATTGTCCGAGGAGCAGACGGCGCGCATGAAGTATAATACCGTCGAAAGGCGGGCGAACGGCGCCATTCATGCCTATCTCAAATCGATCGGCAAGCCGAGCGACGACAAGCATGTGGGAGCGCTGGCGCAGAAGCTGGCGTTCGAGGCAATCCGGTGCAGGCCGCAGGTGTTGCCATACCTTGCGGCGAGCAAGTTTCTGATCCCCTGCCGGGTGAACCCGGGCGGCGATTATACCGATACGAGCGGGAGCTATACGCCGCTCTGGATTTACCAAAAGCAGGGCGAGGCCCTGCTCAGGCGCAAAGCTATGAAGCCGCTCATGAAGGGGCTGACCGGGCGGAGCCTGGCGAGTGATCCGGAGATCGAGGCATTCCTCCACCAGGAGTACAAGCCGCTGGCGCCCGACTGGTTCGGGCCGCTGCAGGCGGAATGGAGCCGGCTCACGCTGGGCTATCAATTGCACTCGCACGGGGCGGACAAGCGATTTATCCCGGGATGGCCCGCCTATTTCCTGGTGGCGGCCGCGGGGATGCTGGTTTCGCTGTTCCCGCGGGACCGGCTGTGGCGCTTCCATTGGCCGTGGGTGACGGTATTCCTGGGGGTTTGGTTCGCCGTGATGATCACGGGCGTCATTCAGCCGCGGTACCGGTTTCTTTACGAGGTATTCGCGATTTTTTACGTCTTCCTTCTGCTGGATTTTCTCTGGAGCGGCATTGCCGGGCTGGCTAACCTCGCGCGCGGAGGGCGCCCCATGCAGCCCGCCCAGTCATGACCAAGACCCTCACCATCGGCATCCCCTGCTACAATGAGTCGATCACCATTGGGAAGGTGATTGCCGATTTCCGCGCCGTCTTCCCGGAGGCGCGCATCCTGGTCATCGATAATGCGAGCACGGATAACACCTCGGAGATCGCCCGCGCCCACGGCGCGGAGGTGGTGAGCGAGCCGCGCAAGGGAAAGGGCTACGCCGTGCAGCGGCTCTTTTGCCTCACGGAATCGGATTACCTCATCATGGTGGACGGCGACGATACCTACCCGGCGGAGGAGGCGTCGAAGCTGATCGCGGCGATCGAGCGCGAGGGAGGGGATACGGCGGTGGGACGGCGGACCAGCGACGAACAGGCGGCGTTCAAGGCGGCGCACACATGGGCGAACATGGCGTTGTGCCGGTTGATCGAGCTGCTGTTCAACGCGAGATGTGGCGATCTCTTCTCGGGATACCGCCTGTTTACACGCGCGTTTTACCGGAACGTGCCGATGCTGTCGAAAGGCTTCGAGGTCGAGACGGAACTGGCCATCCAGACCATCGACAAGGGCTTCGTGCAGCGGGACGTGGACATCGCGTTCCGGAGCAGGCCGGAGGGATCGTTTTCGAAGTTGAATACGGTTACGGATGGATTCCGCGTCATGCGGGTGCTGGTGACGGTGGTGAAGGATTTCAAGCCGATGCTCTTTTTCTCGCAGATCGCGCTCTTCTTCTTCCTATGCTCAATCGTGGCGGGGGCGTTTCCGATCATGGATTATATTCGCATCCGGTATGTGCTGCACGTGCCGCTCGCCGTCCTGGCCACGGGGCTCGATGTGCTGGCGGCTCTGGCGCTGGTGTGCGGGTTCGTGCTGGACACGATCGTGCGGTATGAGCGGGAGCAGTTCTTCCTGCGGATGCGGGACTTCAAGGATGCGCCGCGCGGGTGAGGGAACGATTTTGCATTGCCTTTTGCATTGCCATTAGGCGTCTGCGATGGTGACTTGACCCTCCCTATGTCGCAGCCGCAGCAGCCCAAAACCAATCCCGAGCGGATGGAGAAAATCGTCAGCCTTTGCAAGAGGCGCGGCTTCGTCTTTCAATCGAGCGAGATATACGGCGGCCTCAACGGCTGCTGGGATTACGGCCCGCTGGGCGTCGAGTTGAAACGGAACCTCAAGGATTATTGGTGGCGCGTCATGGTCCGGGAGCGGGATGACGTGGTGGGCATGGACGGCTCGATCCTCATGAACCGCATGGTCTGGAAGGCGAGCGGCCACGAGGAGACGTTTACCGACCCCATGGTCGATTGCCGCCAATGCAAGGCTCGGCTGCGCGCCGATCAGCTTCCGCAAAAGGACGGCGTCCCCTATTGCCCGAATTGCGGCAGCCGGGACCTGACGGAGGCGCGCGCCTTCAATTTGATGTTCATGACTTATGTGGGCGCCACGCAGGATGAATCGTCCAAGACCTATCTGCGTCCGGAGACCGCCCAGGCGATCTTCGTCCAATTCAAGAACGTGCTCGAGGTGTCGCGGAAGAAGCTGCCATTCGGCATCGCGCAAATCGGGAAGGCATTTCGCAACGAGATCAATCCGCGTAACTTCACCTTCCGCTCGCGGGAGTTCGAGCAGATGGAATTGGAGTACTTCTGCGCGCCGGATCAGGGGCGGCAGTTGCTCGAGTATTGGTTGCGGGAGCGGCTGAAGTTCTACGAGAACATCGGGCTGCCGCGGGAGAAACTGCACGTGCACGAAATACCGGCGGAGGAGCGCGCTTTTTACTCGCAGGGGACTTACGACATAGAATTTGAGTTTCCATTCGGCATCCAGGAACTCGAGGGCGTGGCTTACCGGACGGATTACGATCTAACGCAGCATATCAAGATGAGCGGCAAGCCGCTCGATTACTTTGACGAAGAGACGAAACAGCGGTTCGTGCCGCACGTGGTCGAGCCGTCGGCGGGCGTGGACCGCACCGCCCTGGCGCTGATTTGTTCGGCCTATGACGAGGAAGTTGTCACCGACGAGAAGGGAAAGAGCGAAACGCGCATCGTATTGCATTTTCATCCCCGCATCGCACCGATAAAGGTCGGCATTTTCCCGTTGCTGAAAAACAATGAGCAATTGGTCGCGAAGGCGCGCCAGATCACCGAAATGCTGCGTCCGCACATGATGACCTTTTATGACGAAGGTGGGGCGATTGGCCGCCGCTACCGGCGGCAGGATGAGGTCGGCACACCCTTCGGCATCACGGTTGACTTCGACACGTTGGGTGAAAGAGGGGATGCATTGAGGGACACTGTCACGCTGCGCCACCGCGACAGCATGAAACAGGAGCGCATCGCGATTCACGATTTGCTGAAGTTACTTCTTCCGCAAGTAACTTAGCAGTTGCTTGCTCGTGGACTCCACCCCCCCCAACCAACTTGAAATTCAAGATCGTTCTCCCCCTGCTTCTGCTGCCGATGGTCGCCTGCGCGGCGCGGGAGCGCTACTATCTGGGCGTATATACTGACCCAGGCAAAGGCGAGGGGATATACACGGGTCTTTTGGATTCGGATACCGGGCGGCTTGGCCCGATTACCGTTGCAGCGAAGACGGATAACCCTAGTTATCTGGCGCTTTCGCCGGACGCGAGCCGCTTATACGCGGTATCGTCGGACGAGGGTGGGTCGGTATCCGCGTTCAGCGTCGGGAATGATGGGATGCTCACATTCCTTGATAATGTCTCCGCGGGTTCTTCGGGGAATTGTTATGTCTCTGTCGATCCCTCCGGCAGGAATGTCTTCGCCGCGAATTATAACGGCGGCAGCGTCACCAGCTTTCACTTGAAGGATGACGGGAGCATCGCGGGCCTTGTTTCCCTGGTCAAATTCGCGGGATCGGGACCGAACCCGGACCGGCAGAATGGGCCGCACGGCCATTTCATCGCCACGGACGATACGGGAAAGTTTGTCTATGCATGCGACCTCGGCACCGATCATGTGTGGAGTTATCATTTTGACGCTTCGACGGGGAGAATAGGCGAGCCCACCGGCCTCCAGGGAAAAGTTCCGCCGGGCAGCGGCGCTCGGCATCTGGCATTTGGGCCGGGAGAGAACTTCGCCTACGTGAATGGCGAAATGGGCCGGAACGTGATGGTCTTCAAGCACGACAAAACCATGGGCTCGCTGACGCCGATCCAGACCCTGCCGCTGGTGCCCGGCGGCGCGTCCTCCAAAACAATTACCACGGCGGAAACGATCTGCCATCCCTCGGGAAAATGGCTGTATGTGTCGAGCCGTGGCGATGACATCCTCGCGGTATTCGCCATCGGGGCGGATGGGAAATTGACGTTCGTGCAGGACGTGCCGTCGGTGGTCAAATTTCCTCGCGGCTTCGGCATTGATCCCTCGGGGCGCTGGCTGATTGCCGCCGGGCAGAATGACGGTCGGATTGCCGTCTTCGGCATTGCAAAGGATACCGGGAAACTGACCCCAAACGGCCAGGTGGCAAAGGTGCCCGCCCCGGTGTGCGTACTGTTTGCGCCTGTAGGCTCGTAATAGACGGAGGCGGACTATCACTTCCACTCGACTCAATGGAAATGTTCTCCTATATTCCAACAGACGCCGCACGGCGGACATATTTTCCCCAGCCCCGATAGATGCCTGACCAGCCCCAGTCCCATTTTGATCGGTTCCTGCGACCGCTCCTGGCGTCCCGGTTCCTGACGATCTCCGCACTGATCCACCTGCTGCTGATTTTGCTCTTCGGCGGGAGGGTCCTCTTTAACAAATACGTCGAGCCTCCCGATTTCCAATCCGCGGGCGACACGGTCTCGACGGAATCCGAGTCCGCGCCGCCTCCGCCACCCCCGGATGCCAGCCTGCCCGCGCCGCCAACCGTGAGCGCGCCGCCTCCTCCCGCGGTTGCCTCAATGGTGGCGCTGACCTCTTTCAGTCCGACGTCCAGCGCATTCTCGATGCCGGTACCGGTCATGGCGCCGCCGGCGCTCAGTAATCAAATCAGCAGCCAGGTACAGCAATCATTCGGCACGGGTGTGGGGCCCGCCCTTCCCGTGGCGATGTCCGGACGCGGCAGCGGGCAGCGGGAGGAAACTGCGGAGCGATTTGGGCAGAAGCCGGAGTCCGAGCAGGCCGTGATGCGCGCACTGCAGTGGCTGCAGACGAAACAGAATACCGACGGAACATGGGGTGTCGAAAGAGACAGGGGCGGGTTCACCGGGCTGGCGCTTCTATGTTACCTCGGTCATGGAGAGACGCCGCAGACTTCGCGCGAGTTTGGGCTCGTGGTGAACAATGCCATCAACGCGATTCTCCTCGAGGGGAACCAGCACCAGGGCCGGTTGAGCTTTGGCGACGGTTTTGACGACGAGAAATCGCCCTACGAGCACGGCATCTGCACCTACGCCCTGTGCGAGGCCTATACGATGACGAAGGATCCGAAGCTGGCGCCGCTCGTCCGGCAGGCGGTGAATTACATCATTCAAGGTCAGCGCCCGGACGGCAGTTGGGCCTATCGATACGATACCACCGGCGGTGACACCCAATTCGGCCCGAAGAGCGACACTTCGGTAACCGGCTGGCAAATCCAGGCGCTGAAGGCTGCGCACCTTACGGGCCTGCCCGGGATGGAGGAGAAGGTGCATCCGGCGCTCGACAAGGCGATGCAATTCCTGGACCAGGTTTATAGCGAGAAGGACGGCTCATTCGGCTACCGGAAGGCGGGCGACCGCACTTCGCTGACGGGGGTCGGGGTGCTCTCGAAGCTCCTCTGGCTGGGCCGGGCGGATCACACGGTCCACGAAGGACTGAAGAACATCCAGTCGAAGGACCTCAGCTACTCCGGGCCGGATTGCAACCTTTATACATGGTATTACGACACGCAGGCCTGCTTCCAGGCGCAGGGGGGCGCTTGGGATTGGTGGAATGCGCGGTTCCAGAAACAACTTACCGACACCCAATCCTCCGACGGTAGCTGGCCTCCCACCGGCGGCGGCGAAACCGGCAGCGACTATGCGACGAATACGTCCGGCAACGGCCCCGTCTATCGCACGACCCTGTGCTGCCTGATGCTTGAGGTCTTTTATCGCTACCTTCCGAGCAGCCAGGACACAAGCATGGGTGGCGGACAGATTCAGGGGTTGTAAGTTCACATTGGAATGTCCATTTTTTCCCCGGATTTCCTCCTCCAAACGGACGCGGCGCGCATCCTTTACCATACCTATGCGGCCCCAGAGCCGATCCTCGATTACCATTGCCATCTGCCCCCGGCGCAAATCGCGTCGAACCATCGCTTCGCCGACCTCGCCGAGATCTGGCTGGCAGGCGACCATTACAAATGGCGCGCGATGCGGGCCAATGGCGTAGCCGAGCGCTTTTGCACGGGAGACGCGGCGCCGTATGAGAAATTTCTCGCGTTTGCGCGGACAGTGCCTCGGCTGATCCGCAACCCGCTGTATCACTGGACTCATCTCGAATTGAAGAATTACTTCGGCATCGGCACATTGCTCAATGAGGAGACCGCGCCGGCGGTATGGGAGCAGGCGAACGCCCGTCTGGCGCAGCCGGAAATGACCACGCGTGGCATCCTGCGATTCAGCCGGGTCAAAGCGGTCTGCACCACGGACGATCCCGCGGAGCCGCTCGACTGCCACCGCGCGATGCGCGGCGATACCACGCTGGGGGCGCGCATCTATCCGACGTTCCGCCCGGACAAATCGCTCCACGTGGACCAACCGAAGTCCTATCATACATGGCTGGGGCGCCTCGAGGCGGCGTCCGGGGTGGATTGCGGCACGTTCTCCGGCTTTCTGGATGCGCTGCGCAAGCGCCATGATGATTTTCACGCGCTCGGCGGGCGCATCTCGGATCACGGCCTCAATGTGATGCCCGATGCCGAGTGCTCGGACGCCGAGGCTGCGCGCATCTTTGACGCCGCGCGCACGGGGCATGCCGCATCGCCGGCCGGCGCGGAAAAATTTCGCACGCGGATGATGCTCTACTTCGGTCAACTCGACGCGGAGAAATCGTGGACCAAACAGATTCACCTCGGCGCGTTGCGCGGCGCCAATACGCGGATGCTAAGTAAATTGGGGCCCGATACCGGATTCGATTCGATCGGCGACTGGCGGCAGGTGGTGCCGATGTCGCATTACCTCGACCGGCTGGACGCCGCCGGGGCGCTGCCGAAGCTGATCATCTACAACCTGAATCCCGCGGACAATTACGCGCTCTGCTCCCTGCTGGGAGATTTCCAGGACGGCTCGATTCCCGGCAAACTCCAGTTCGGCAGCGGCTGGTGGTTCCTCGATCAAAAGGAGGCGATGGAATGGCAGATCAACGCGCTTTCGAACCTCGGCATCCTGAGCCGGTTCGTGGGAATGCTGACCGATTCGCGCTGCTTTCTTTCCTACCCGCGCCACGAGTATTTCCGGCGCGTACTTTGCAATATGCTGGGGACGGATATGGAGCAGGGATTGATTCCGCGTGACCTCGAAATGATCGGCGGGTTGGTGCGGGATATCTGTTTCCGCAACGCGCGCGACTACTTCGGGCTGGAGTTGCCAGCTTAGGAACATCAGGAAGGGGACCGCCGATTCTCAGGTATGTCTCCGATGCGCGTCATCCGTTTGCTGGTGCGATTTTTGATCGAGGGGCTGCGGCCCATCGCGCCTGCGCCGCATCGTCCCGATCCGCTCGCGTGGTCCGATGCGGATGTGACGGGGGCGTGGCTGGGGCATTCGACTGTGCTGATCAATTTCTTCGGCGTCCGGGTGCTTACCGATCCTGTGCTGGCGGAGCGGTGCGGATTGCGGCTTGGGCCTTTTACCATCGGGCCGCGGCGGCGAATCCAGCCGGCGCTGGGCGTGCGCGAATTGCCGGAGATCGATCTGCTGCTGCTCACTCACGCGCACATGGACCACCTCGACCTCTGGACGTTGCGGCGGCTGCGGGGACGTCCGCGGGTGGTGACTGCGCCGGGTTTGCGGGATCTGCTCGCGGGCATGCCCGTTTCCGGCGTCACGGAACTGGCGTGGGATCAATCCGTGACCATCGAAACGCGGCATGGTTCGATCAAGGTGACGGCGCGCGAGGTGGCGCATTGGGGCGCGCGGATGCGAACGGATGACTGGCGCGGGTACTGCGGATTTGTGATCGAGCGGAACAATCGGAAGATCGGTTTCGCGGGGGATACCGCGCGGACGAGCTTCAGCCATTGGGCGAATGGGAGCGACATCGATCTGCTGGCGGTGCCGATTGGGGCGTATAATCCGTGGGTGAGGGCGCATTGCAATCCGGAGGAGGCGGTGGAAATGGCGGGGGAGGCGCGGGCGCGGCTGTTGCTGCCGATTCATCACTCGACGTTCCAACTGAGCGCAGAGCCTATGGATGAGCCACTTACGCGATTTCGCGCGGCGCTGAACGGGACGCCGGAGCGGATTGCGGCGACGGAAACGGGGGAGACTTTCAGAATTGCAATCTGACTTTTTCGCGGAAATATCCGCAAAGAGTAATTTGCGGAATTTTGATTCGCGGCTAGGTTCCGCGATTCCATGGCCCGACGCCCGCTCGCCTGCCTAATGCTATTGTTGATGCTCGCCGGTTGCGCGGAGCAGGATACGAAGCATCGGATCGTAATCAGCATTCCGGAGCAGCGGATGGTGGTGCTGGAGGGTGGGCGTCCGATTGCGCAGTACGAGGTTTCGACTTCGAGATTCTGTGAAAGCGACCGGTGCGGGAGTTGCGGGACGCCGCTGGGGGAACTGGAGATTGCGAAGAAAATCGGCGCGGGCGCGCCGGCGGGGGCGGTGTTCAAGGATCAGCACGAAACCGGGGAGGTTTTGCGTCCGGATGCGCCGGGGCGGGATCCGATTGTGTCGCGGATTCTGTGGCTGAAGGGGATGGAGGCGTGCAACCGGAATGCTTACCGGCGGTATATTTATATTCATGGGACGGCGGCGGAGCGGTACATCGGGACGCCGGCGAGTTTCGGGTGCATCCGGATGCGGTCGTCGGATGTGATCCAGCTTTTTGACGTCGTGGGAGTGGGGACGAAGGTGGATATCACGGTGGAGACGATCGCGCAGGCGACGGGGATTCCTTCGATTGAGGGCGGGCCGGGGATCGCGGAAGCGGGGCCGGGGGCAAGGGCGGCGGCGGTGAGCCAGCAGGCTGGCATTGCGGCCCGACCGTAGGGTGAGGCTGTCCGAAAACGCTTGTGGCGGGGGCGCGGGTGGCGAATGCTGGCGGACCCGTTTCCAATGAAAAAGATCGCGTTGTTATTCGCCGGCCAGGGCGCCCAGACGGTGGGCATGGGCAAGGATCTTGTGTTGAGTTATCCCGCGGTGGCGGACCTGTACGCGAGGGCGGATGAGGTGCTGGAGTATTCGATCAGCGACATTACGTTCGAGGGGCCGGAGGAGATTTTGACGAAGACGATTCATTGCCAGCCGGCGCTTTATGTACACGGGCTGGCGTGCCTGCGGGCGCTGACGGATGAGGCGGGGGAGTTGCCGATTGTGGCAGCGGCGGGGTTGTCGCTGGGGGAATTCACGGCGCATGCGGCGGCTGGGACGTTCGATTTCGACACGGGGCTGGAGTTGGTGGCGCGGCGGGCGCAATTCATGCAGGAGGCGTGCGAGAACACCAACGGGGCGATGGCGGCGATGATCGGGGCGGAGGAGAATGCGGTGCGTGACCTTGCGGCGCAGACGGACGCGGACGTGGCGAACCTGAATTGCCCGGGGCAGGTGGTGATTTCGGGCGAGGCGAGCAAGGTGGCGCTGGCGGTCTCGCTGGCGCGGGAGGCGGGGGTGCGGCGCGCGACGATGCTGAACGTGGCGGGGGCGTATCATTCGAGGTTGATGAAATCGGCGTACGAGAAGCTTGCGGCGCTGCTGGAGGAGACGACGATCGGGATTCCGCGGTTTCCCGTTGTTTGCAATATCGACGCGCTGCCGGTGACGGATGCGGCGCGGATCCGCGAGACGCTGCGGGAGCAGGTGACGGGGACGGTGCGATGGATGGAGTGCATCGAGCACCTGATCGAACACGAGAAGGTGGAGCTGTTTTTGGAACTGGGGCCGGGGAAGGTGCTGGCGGGGCTGGTGGGGCGGATCCGGAAGGATTTTCCGGTGCTTTCGGTTTCGGATTTGCCGAGCCTGGAGGCTGCGGCGGCGCAACTGGCTGGAGCAAAATAGCCGATAGCGCGGCTAGATAGTGTCGTCACGAGATTGACAGGCATGGTAAAAAGGGAAAAACCATGCAATACTCTCTGGAGAAGCCAGCCCATCGACGCCATGATTTAACCGACGATGCGTGGAAACTTCTGGA
>JBEKOV010000037.1:0-27869 GCA_049521415.1 Chthoniobacteraceae bacterium | reverse complement strand
GATCCCTATCGCCAGCCCTACGAATATCCATTTCCCTGCATGAAGCCGGTCGGACAGATCATCCTTGGAATGGATGCGCTGGCCGAAGCGACGGCGCCACGAGTGACCCAGAGCTGCGCGAGCGGCATCGTGAAATTGCAGGTGGCCAAGGGGAACTCGAAGGCGAGCCTGGAGTATATCCTTGGGATGACAAATAATATCTATGCGATTCGGGGTAACTTCACGGGAATGAACGCCCCCATCTGGTTGCGGCTTTATCGCCACCGCGACACCGCGCACATGGGTTACATGAGCGCCGACGGCAAAACATACACCAAACCTGAGACGGAACCTGACAAGGCTTTCAATGGCCCTATCGACCCTCCGACCAGCGGGGAGGATGGCCGTTACTTTTGGATTCGACAAAAGATGCCGGCGGAAAAGACCTTCCCCCACGGTTTTGAATACGTGCTCATGGGCGTCATTGCCACGCCTGGAAAAGTAAAACTGGAGACAGTGGAGGATAAAGCCGGATTAGGCACGCCGCCACCGGACACCGAAATTGCCACGGCATCCGGCGCCGCCGCAACGGCAACCTTCACACCGGAAGCCGACGGAAAGCTGGAAGCTTTTGTCACCGTGGTAACGACGATGGACGGTTCCGATCTTGCGGCCCTGGCGAGGAAGCGCCTGGCGGAAGTAAACGGCTTCGATGAGATTGCACGGGAAAACAGCCGGTGGTGGAACGATTTCTATGAGCAGCGGGAAAACGGACGCGTTTTCCATGGCCTCGCCGGGCAGGATTGCAGCGATGACATTCGCGCCATCTACCGGAGCTATACCGACAGCCATGGCGGCGGGACAAAGACCGACATGCGGCAGCTTGAATGCAGCGCTTCCTATGCGATGCCGGAAAGGGACATTCAACTCTGGACCAGTGCGCCATGTTATAATGAAATCTTCACCACGTCCCGTTTTGTCCGCAACTGGGCCGACAGCGAGGACATGTGGAAACAACTGGCCTGGCACTGGATGCCGGGCGCGAAGGAAAATGCGCGGGATGAGTTCAACATGCCCGGCATGCTCATCACGCATGGCTACTTACCGCCAGTCAAGCCGGACAGATATATCCATACCACCATTACTCTTGAGTTTTGTCTGGGCACCATGGCTCAGATCATCAAACCCGCCTGGGATGAATGGGATTACGGCGGCGACATTCACGTTCTGCGCAAGGAATGCTATCCTTTGATGCGGGAAATGGCGCTCTTCTATGAGGCCTATGCAAAGCCGGGAACTGATGGTTACTATCATATCATACCGTCGATGGAAGAGGAACGCTGGGGGTTTTATCCAGAATTCGCCCGCAACAAGGATGTGACCAGTTCATTGTGCATGTTCCGCTGGGGATTGACAAAGGCGGCCGACGCGGCGGAGTTGCTGGGAGTGGATGCCGGCCCGCGCGAACGCTGGCGCAAAGTGGCCAGGCATATCGCGCCTTATCCAACCTGGAAAACGCCCGATGGGTTTGAGTTCGCCGGACAACCCAACCTGGAACCGACGCGCATGCGCGGCGATCATTTTGGAGAGCCGGCCATGTATCCGACACTTCTGGCGGATGAAGTGAATCTGGATTCTCCGCAAGAGCAAAAGGAGATGATGCTGCGCACGGTGCAGACGTTGCGAACAGCGGGAACCAGCGGGGCAACGGCGCTCCTCCTGGGAGCGCGCCAGGATACAACGGCCCCGGCAGACCCGACAATCCATAGAAGACGGAGAGTTGACGATGCCGAAATATTGCTCAACAGCCGGAGCGGACGGATTCATCTGTTCCCGGCAGCGCCAAAGGCGGATGGAATAGCCTTCCGCAATTTTCAAGCGCGGGGAGGTTTTTTGGTTTCTGCCTGCAAGAATGCCGACGGGGTCTATCATGTTGAAATTCAGACTCGGCGAGACAACGAATGCCAGTTGATGAATCCCTGGCCGGGGAGGCAGGTGATCGTCCATGAAATTGGCGAGGGCGAACCTGTGCCAGTCAAACTCGATATGAGCGACGGCGAATGCATTATATTTTCCACTCGAGCGGGATATAAGTATTCGGTCGAAACCAGTTAAATACCTCGGGCAAAGCCGGAGGCTTGATGTTGTGAGCCCCTATTTTCTGGATCATTCTATCAAAAAATGCCGCATGACCCGAATGGCACTAAGTTAAGCATGATTTGGGATGATTTTCCGGGTCTGCGAAGGGTTTTTGTCGCCCTTTCAGGGCTTGGCCCATATCGGATCGCTTACTCAGGGCTACGCTCGTTCCTCGCTTCACCCTGGGCTAAAATATTTCGGGCCTTTGGCCCTCCCCCAGGAGTGCTTAACTTAGTGCCATTCTCTCCTGACCCCTAGTTTCCTTCGGAGTGAGCCGCCATTCCATCCGGGTAAACAAAACCGGCTTCGGGCTAAAGCTTTACGAACCCCGGGCCATCCCGGCAATCTCCCGCAGAATCTGAGCTTGTCGAACCGAAAGCCATCGGTGTAGTCTGCTGCTAAGGAAAATTCAATATGGCATCAGTTCCCACCAAAGTGTCAGACCGTCTCGCGGCTGGCGTGAAACAGTTCCAACCGATTCTTTTGGCGACGAAGGCACGCGACGCCGGCGAAGCCGATACCGTGACCGTCGTCAAGGACATGCTTGCGGTGATCTTTGGCTATGACAAATACTCGGAGGTCACCTCCGAACATTGCATCAAAAGCACCTGCTGTGATCTGGCTATAAAACTGGATGGAACGATCGAAACCCTGGTCGAAGTAAAGGCAATCGGCCTGGAACTCAAGGACACACACGTCAAACAGGCCGTGGATTATGCGGCGAATCAAGGCGTAGAATGGGTTCTGCTCACCAATGGCGTGTCCTGGCGAATCTACCATGTCATTTTCGCGAAACCGATTGATCAGGAGTTGGTGATTGATATAGATTTCCTCTCGCTAAATCCAAAGGCGCGCGCATCGACGGATGCGCTTTACCTATGGTGCAAGGAAGGTTGGGTGCGTTCGGTCTTGGGCGAATACCAGGCACAGAAGCAGGCGCTTAGCCGGTTCTTTCTTGGGACGATGCTACTCACGGACCCAGTCTTGGAGGTGATTCGCCGGGAATTGCGTCGGGTGTCTCCGGAAGTCCGAATCGAGACTGACGATATTAAGGCTGTGCTTGTTAGCGAGGTTATAAAGCGTGACGTCATGGAAGGTGATAAGGCCGAGGAGGCCAGGCGTAAGATTGCCCGGTGCGCCAACAAGTCTCTGAGAAACGTCACTCCGAAGGAGACCGGATCCTCCCAACCTGGCGCCGCTCCGGCAGCGGCGGCTCAGACTTCCTAAGTTGAGACATATACGCTCCCGCAAATTGGAGCCGCATTGCCCAATGAGCCCATCACGAGAGATTTTTGTGTGGACAATGTGTGTACAAATGGTACCGTACGGGAAAATCAGAAACCATGAATGCATTTGCGCCGACCAGAATCGATATCCGGGTAGACCAGCAGAAGAAAAACCTCATTAGCCGCGCCGCTGAGATTCTAGGGGTCAATGTGACGCAATTCATTCTTGAGAGGGTTCTCCCGGAGGCGGAAAAAATCGTCTCTGAAGAACGTACAATCCGTTTGTCGAAGAAGGACTGGGAGCAGTTTTGCGCCAAACTCGATGAGCCATCCAAGGATCTGCCGGAATTGCGCCGGTTGATGCGTGCAAAAAGTATCTTTGTAAGAAGGTAATCGTGGCGTTCATCGACCCCAGGCCGCTGGAAAGAGCCGATCCCGTGGCACGGTTCGATTGCGGCGCGGAAGCGCTGAACCGTTTCCTTATAAACCATGCGTTCCAGAGCCAGCAAAGCCAGGGCGCCCGGACTTACGTCTCGATATCGACGGATGGAAAAGTGGCAGGTTACTATTCGCTGGCCTATGGCGCGGTAAAGTACGAGATGGCGCCCGAACGTACGCGCAAGGGGCTTCCCCGGCACGACGTGCCGGTAATGGTGCTCGCACGGCTGGCTGTCGCGAGCGAGTTCCAGGGACAGGGATTGGGAAAGCAACTGCTCCGCGACGCCTTGTTAAGAACTTTGCAGGCAGCGGATATTGCCGGGTTGCGAGCGGTGGTTGTCCACGCGAAGGACGAAAAGGCAAAAGCATTTTACGAGCGGTTCCGTTTCGAATCCTTTCCCGACGAATCATTAAAGCTTGCGCTGCTTCTTAAGGATCTCCGCGCAGTGATCACGGAGTAAGGTCGCTCATCGGCAATTTCCCGTCACTCACTCTCCAAAAATAATCCCAGCTCGTCCTTGTACTCGCTCTTCGCCTGGGAGGCCTGGACCAATAGGTTGTGGCCGTCGCGTGGCATGCCTTCCTCGCAGGCGAAGACGCCGCTGAGCCATTCGCGATCGGCGGCTTGTTGCGGCGCGGTGGCGGCCATTTTTTGCATGTACTGATTTGCGATCGCAAGGATGGTGCCGACGGGGATCATTTTCCATTCGGTGGGGACGACGCCAAATGGGGTCTGGATGATCAGGCCGGCGTCCCCGGCCTTTTTCTGTCCGTCCGGCAGGCGGCCGCCGGAGCGGTTTATGATGGGGGCGGCGTAGCCGTATTGGTTGATATCGATTATTAGTTGCGCCTTGAATTCGCGCAGCCAGCCGGCCTTCTTGAGCAGGGCCTGCCTTTCCAAAATACCCTGCGTGCCGCTGACGACGGCGGCGTTGACGGCCTTCCATGCGTCGTCGAAGCGCATATCGGCGCAATCGGCGTCGTACTTCTGTTTCGCATCGAGCAGGACCGCCTGATCCTGCCGGCCCACTTCCGCGATGTGCTCATAGTACGGGGCGTCCAGCGCGGCGCTCTTCGCCTTTAGGTCGCGCTCGATCGCATCCAACCGGGCGGCGAGTTTTCCAGTCACTTGCGCCTTGAGGGCATCGACCTGCTTCAGGGCGTCCGCGCGCTGGTCCGGCGTATTGGCGGCGGCGGCGGCGGCGGCAACTTTTTCGTAAGCGGCTTCTTCGCCGGCGTATTTCTGGATGAGCGGCTTGTAATCGCCCACCCATTGGAACGGATCCTTGGGAGTCGAGTTGAGATAGAGTGCGAACAGCGCACCGGCATCGGAGAATTTGCCGAGCGACCAATCCTTGAGCCCGAAGAGCATCGGCGCGAGCGCCTCGGCGGAATCGAGCGCGTAACCCGCGCCCTGAGCGGCGCTGATGGAGTCGCCGCCGGACATCGCATCGCTCACTTTCGAGAAGAAATCCACCATCTCGGTGTCGGAGGGATCGTTCGAGAAATGGCTCCGCTCCTTGACCACCTTGAACCAATCACCCGCGTCCTGCGTGTTCTCCTGGAGCAGCGAGATGAGGCCCTGGTTGACGGTAACCCAGTTTTGAAAGGGCTGCGGGAGATCGTTTTCGTCGTTGAGTCTCTTGAGGGCATCAGCGGCGCCGTCGTAATCCCCGGCGACGATCTGCTTGCGGGCCGCGTCGAATTGATCGTGCATCCGCCTGGCGGCCACGTCCGAGTCCTCGCCGGATTCAGCGAGCGTGGTCTTTGGCTGGGGGAATATCTGGTCGCGGTAGATATAAATAGCGGCGCCGGCGGCGATGAGGAGAAGGATGAGCACGAGGCTGATGATGGCGGAGGCATTTTTCTGGAGGGCGCTCTCGACGACGACGCGCTGCTTGGGACGGCGCGGGCCGGCGGCGGCCGCGGAGAGTTGGGCCCTGGCGTATTCCAGGTGCTCGATCATCTCCGCGTAGCTCTGGTAGCGCTGATCGGGGTCCTTGTTGAGGGTGCGATTGATGACGTAAGCCGTGGCGCTGGAGACATCCGGCGCGAATGCCTGGAGACTGACCACTTTGCTCTTGAGGTGCTTGAGCGCGACCATGGAGGCGGTGTCGGCCTCGAACGGCGGGCGCCCGGCGATGGCGTGGAAGAGCGTGCCGCCGAGCGAGTACATGTCGCTGCGAAAATCCTCCGGCTGATGATCCAGCTTCTCGGGAGCGACGTAATAAGGGGTGCCCCAGACCTCGCCGCGCTCCTCGGCCTCGTGCTCCGCGAGCAGGGCGAGGCCGAAGTCCACGATCTTGGCCGTCTGCGCGTCTGCGAAGAGGATATTGCCCGGTTTCACGTCGCGATGGATGAGGCCTTTTTGATGGGCGGCCTGAAGGCCCTGCGCCACCTGGATGCCGACGCCCAGCGCCTGGATCTCCGCCACGCGGCCTTGCAAATTGGTCAGGTCGTCCAAGGAGCCTTTGTCCACCAATTCCATCGCGATATAGAAGAGGCCGTGGTCGGAACCGAACGAATAGACCTTGACCACGTGCGGATGATTGACCGAGGCGGTGATCCGCGCCTCGCGCACGAATTTGGCCAGGTACTCGGCATCGGCGGAGAATTCCTTGCGCACCACCTTCAGCGCGACCATGCGGTCCAGGTTGGTATCGAGCGCTTTGTAGACCGCGCCCATTCCGCCCGCGCCGAGCACCTCGACGAGCGTGAAATTCTTTAATCGCGTGCGCGCCCGCATGGCGGTGCCGCAGATGGGGCAGTGAACTTTCGCAAACGGCTCCAGGTCGCCCACGTCCAGCAGCGTGGCGCAATTGACACACGGCTCGAGCAGCGGTTCTTCGACGTGCTCCGGTTGCTGCCCGGGCGCGGTTTCCTCTTCCGGCGCGGCCTGCTCCCCTCCGGTTGAATAAACCTCCTCTTCGGCCGGCGATTGAGCCGATTCATCCGGGGGGATTTCGTCAGGTTCTGAGCCCATGGGTACTTCCAATGGGTTAGATTACCATTGGCTCCGGCTATATTTCCACCTTTGATTCCACTTAGATGCCAGAGTTCCAAGTCGATCCACGCGCCGCGGGCGGCCGGCTGGACCGGTTTCTGGCCGCGAAATTGCCCCATCTGTCGCGGACCCGGCTGCAAGCCCTTATCAAACAGGGCCATGTTACGCTCGAGGGCGGACCGGCCAGGCCGGGCGACAAGCTGAAGCGCGGCGCATTGGTCACGCTGACGGAGCCGCCCGCGGAACCCTCGCTGCTGGAACCGGAGGCGATCCCGCTGGATATCCTTTTCGAGGATGCCGACCTGCTGGTGCTCAATAAGCCGCCCGGCCTGGTGGTGCATCCGGCGGCGGGACATGCGCGGCATACGCTGGTCCACGCGCTGCTGGCGCATTGCGAATCGCTTTCGGGAATCGGCGGCGAGCAGCGGCCCGGGATCGTCCACCGGCTGGACAAGGACACCAGCGGGTGCCTGGTGGCGGCGAAAACGGACGCCGCGCATGGGGATCTCTCGCGGCAATTCGCGGGGCGCGCGGTGACGAAGATTTACCTGGCGCTGGCGCAGGGACATTTTGCCGGGGCGCGCAGCGGGACCATTGAGAACGCCATCGGGCGGCATCCGGTGGACCGGAAGAAAATGGCCGTGCTGACGCGGGGCGGGCGGGCGTCGCGAACGTCGTGGCGCATCCTGCAGGAGCTGCCCGGGGTGGGAACGCTGGTGGAATGCACCCTGCACACGGGGCGGACCCACCAGATTCGCGTGCATTTGAAACACCTGGGCCATCCGCTGCTCGGCGACGCGCTTTACGCGCCGCGTCAGGCGCGGCATTATGCGCGACAGATGCTGCACGCGTGGAAACTCGGCTTTACCCATCCGCGCACGGGCAAGGCGATGCATTTTTGTTCCCCGTTGCCCGAGGATTTCATATTGGCGGGGGTGCGCCTTCCCGCCGCCGCCCATCTATGAATGGATGAACAGATGAACGAATTCCAAGAAGCCCTCGATTTCACAACCGAATCATTGCGGAAGCTGCACGAGACCGGCTCGAACCCGCGCGGCTCGCGCGAGTCCCTGCACCGCCTAGCCTCCGCGCGCCCGAAGCCCGCGCCAGCCCCAAAACCGGTGCAGCCCGGCGCGAGCCCGGAGGCTCCGATCGCCGACGCGATCCCGCCCGACGTTTTTCCCACCACGGGCGCGAACAAGGGCGAGCGCATCGAGCAATTGCGCGCCGCCGTCGCCCCGTGCGCGAAATGCCCGAGCCTCGCCCGGACCCGGACGCAGACGGTATTCGGCGTCGGTGATATTGACGCGCGGATCATGTTCGTGGGCGAGGCGCCGGGAGCGGACGAAGACCAGCAAGGCGAGCCGTTCGTCGGCAAGGCGGGGCAATTGCTCACGCGCATCATCGAGACGATGGGAGTCAAGCGATCCGACGTCTTCATCGCGAATGTGCTCAAGTGCCGGCCCGACATGCCGCCCGGCTCGACCGGCAATCGCCGCCCCACCACCACCGAGATGCGGACCTGCCTTCCCTACCTGCGCGCGCAAATTGAGATCATCCAGCCCGCGGTCCTCGTGGCACTGGGCTCGGTCGCGATGGAAGGATTGCTCGGCGCCGTCGAGCCGATGGCGCGCCTGCGCGGGAGATGGCACGAATTCCAGGGAATTCCGCTCATGGCGACTTATCACCCCGCTTATTTGCTGAGGAACCAATCACTTACCGAGAAACGGAAGGTGTGGGAGGATATGTTACTCGTGATGGAGCGGGTAGGATTGCCGATCAGCGAGAAGCAGCGGGGCTATTTCCTGAAGTAAGTCCGCACGGAGGCCGCGACGATTCTCCTTTCGCATTGACCGGCCCGTTCTGGAAATTGATTTCTTCTCCAACATATTTCCCACATCGCAATCCCGCACCGGACCGGTTAATTAGCGCCAGTGCACGAGTCGCGCCCTCCGACGATCTCCAGGTTATTCCTATCCGCGCTCCGGCTCGGCCTTACCTCCTTTGGCGGACTGGTGGCGCATTTGGGATATTTCCGCGAAGAATATGTTTCGCGCCGGCGCTGGATCGACGATCCCGCCTACGCGGACCTGGTCGCCCTCTGCCAGTCGTTGCCGGGGCCGGCGAGCAGCCAGACCATCTTCGGGATCGGCCTCGCCTGCCGCGGATTGCCAGGCGGCCTGGCCTGCTGGCTCGGCTTCACGCTTCCCTCGGCGATCATCATGACGGTGTGCGGCCGCGGCGCGGCCTCGATGGGCGCGATCCCGCACGCGGGATGGCTGGCGGGGCTCAAGATCGCCGCCGTGGCCGTGGTGGCAAACGCTGTCTGGGCCATGGGCGCGCAGCTCTGCCCGGACCGGTCACGAGTGACGATCGCCCTCTCCGCGACCGTGGCGATGCTGCTCCTGCCCGCCGGGGGAACGCCGCTGCTGGTGATCGCAACGGGCGGCCTGCTGGGCTGGGCGCGCTACCGCCGGATCAAGGTCCCGACGACGCCCGCTCCCCTGCCCTTCGCGCTCAGCCACGCGCGCGGCGCGGCGGCGCTGCTGCTATTCTTCGTGCTGCTGGGCGCGCTGCCATTTGCCGCCGGCAGGACGCATCTGCGGGGGCTGGAGTACTTCAGCGCGTTCTACCGCGTGGGCGCGCTGGTATTCGGCGGCGGACATGTGGTGCTGCCGCTGCTGCAATCGCAGGTGGTCAAACGCGGCTGGGTGGACGATGGGAGATTTGTCGCCGGTTACGGACTGGCGCAGGCGCTGCCGGGGCCGCTGTTTTCCTTTGCGGCATATCTGGGCGCGGCGGCGAAACAGGAGCCGAACGGCTGGCAGGGCGCGATCATCTGCCTGCTGGGCATTTACCTTTCACCGCTGCTGCTGATGGCGGGCGCGATCCCGCTATGGGAGACGCTGCGGCGCACCCGCTCCGCGCAAGCGGCGCTCAGGGGCATGAATGCGGCGGTGACGGGCATCCTGCTGGCGGCGGTGTACGACCCGCTATGGGCGACGTCGATCCACTCGGCGCGGGAACTGGCGCTGGCCCTGGCGGCATTTGCGCTGCTGCTGGCGTGGCGGGTCCCTGCCTGGCTGATCGTGCTGCTGGCCGCGCTGGCCGGGCAGATGTGGCTGCGGGGTTGAAACCTGCCTTGATCCCGCTACCGTGCTGGCGCATACCTGTATGGTGAATCAGACTGCTCCCCCCGAGGCACCCAACCAGGCGCCCAGCGACGTTGCGGCAATCGATAAACTGGGGGCTGTCTCGCAGCGAATGCGGGAGCAACTGGCGCGTGTCATCATCGGCCAGGAGGAAGTGGTCGAGCGGTTGCTGATTTCGATTTTTGGCCGCGGGCATGCGCTGCTGGTGGGCGTGCCGGGGCTGGCGAAGACGCTCCTGGTGCGCTCGCTGGCCGATGCGATGTCGCTCGAATTTAGCCGCATCCAGTTCACACCGGATTTGATGCCGTCGGACATTACCGGCACGGAGATATTGCAGGAGACCGGCGAGGCGGGACGGCGGCGGTTCGAATACGTCAAAGGCCCGATTTTCGCCAATGTGGTGCTGGCGGATGAAATCAATCGCGCGCCGCCCAAGACGCAATCCGCGCTGCTGGAGGCGATGCAGGAGCATCGCGTCACGGCGGCAGGGCATCTCCACCATTTGCCGGCGCCATTCTTCGTGCTGGCCACGCAGAACCCCGTGGAGCAGGAGGGGACTTATCCGCTGCCCGAGGCGCAACTGGACCGGTTCATGTTCCTGATCCGCGTCGATTATCCCTCCGCCGCGGAGGAGGGCCGAATCGCGCGCGAGACCACCGGCGGGGCGACCGCGGCCATCGAGAAAACGATCGATGGCGAACAACTGATGGCATTCCAGGAAGTGGTGCGCCGCGTGCCGGTGCCGGATCACATTTACGATTTCGTGGTGGGCCTGGTGCGCCGGTCGCGTCCGCGCAGCGAGACGGCGCCGGAGTGGATTCGCGATCTGGTTACATGGGGCGCGGGGCCGCGCGCGGTGCAGTATTTGATCCTCGGGGCGAAGGCGCGCGCGGCGCTGCACGGGAGTTATCTCGTGAGAATCGAGGACATCGAAGCGCTGGCCGAGCCGGTGCTGCTCCATCGCATCCTGACCAGTTTTCATGCCGAGTCGGAGGGCATCACCAGCCGGGAGATCATCCAGCGGCTGCTCGAGGAAGCGCGAACGGACGCGCGGGTGTGAAAAGCTCCGACCTGGTCGATCCGAAAGCGGTCGCGCGGCTGATGCGCGCGCAGCTTCACACGCGCGTGCCGATGTCCGGGAACATGTCGGGCCAGCACAAGAGCCCGCACAAGGGGTCGAGCGTCGAGTTCGCGGAGTACCGCAAGTATGTGCCGGGCGACGACGTGCGGCTGGTGGATTGGCGGGTTTATGCGCGGACCGATCGGTTCTATCTCAAGGAGTTTGAGGCGGATACGAATTTGCGCGCATGGTTCGTGGTCGATTGCAGCGCATCGATGGGTTACGCGAGCCATGGGATGACGAAGCTCAATTATGCGCGCCGGCTGGCGGCGACGCTGGCGTATATGCTGGTGCGGCAGGGCGACGCGGTCGGGTTGACCTGTTTCGCAGAGGAGACGTTCCTGGATATTCCGGCGCGGCGCAACGCGGCGCACCTGGGGAATATCTTCGAAGGGCTGAGCGGGCTGAAACCAAAGGGCGAAACCGCGCTGGTCCCGGCGTTGCACACGCTGGCCGAGAGGATTCCGCAACGGGCGCTGGTTCTCGTATTTTCGGATTTCTTCACGCCCATCGACAGGTTGCTGCCTTGTTTCCAGCATTTGCGTTTCCGAAAGCATGACCTTGCGGTTTTTCATCTGCTCGACCGCGCGGAGTTGAAGTTCGATTTTACGCATCCGACGCGATTTGTCGATCTCGAGACGCAATCCGCATTGCTGGCCGAGCCGGAGATTATGCGCGCCCGTTATTTCGAGGCGTTGAATAAGTATCTCGACGAACTGAAATTGGGTTGCGCCGAATTCAAGACCGAATACCGGCGCGTCGTCACTGATGAGGACTACGAGCAAGTCGTCTCGCGCTTCCTCGCGGAAAGGTCGCGGAAGAAGTAAATATGGATATGGCCAAGACGCGAAATTACGGGCTGCTTATCCTTCTTTTATTGCTCGCACCGGTTTGCCATGCGTCGGAGACAGCGACGGCGAAGCTTGTCCCCGCGCTGGGCTGGGACGTGGCGCGGCAGGGAGGATTTCCCGTATCGCTCGCCTCGGACGCGGCGGGCAATGTGTGGGTGGGTACGGAAGGAAACGGCGTCTGGAAATACGATCCGGTCAAGAAGATGTGGACGCAATTCACGACGAAGGATGGGCTTGGAGACAATTGCGTGTACGCGCTTGCGGTGGATCAACAAGGATGCGTCTGGGCCGGCCATCTTAATCACGGAGTCAGCGTCTATAATGGTGATAAGTGGAGTAACTATGGGCTGGTGGATGGTCCGCTGGGCGACCGGGTATTTGCGATCGCTGTCTGCCCGAAGGATGGCGACGTGTGGATTGCTTCGGATATGGGCCTGGCGCGTTATTCGGAAAAGCGCGCGGATTGGGATTACTACACGCGGGCCTCGGGGTTGCCGTCGGATCAAATTCAATGCATCGCCTTTGATAAGAACGGACGTATTTATGCCGGTACACAATGCGATGGCATCGCCTTTGCGGACGCGGATGACGATTATGCGAAATGGCATTGCGTAACCGCGCTTCCGACGATTGCGCCCACGCCCATTGGCGACGGTCTGCCAAGCAATCTGATTAATGGGATGATGCCTCTCACCGGATTCCCGGCGATCAAGGACGGCCTTACCGCTGACCCGATGCTTGCGCTCACGCCCTTCGGAATGGCCGAGAGCGACGATGGGACCCGTTGGGAGTTTACCCGCGGCAAGGACTGGAAGGATCACACCCCGGGCGCTCTTCAAAGAATGGGGAATCCCGAATTACGGGTTGAAGATTGGATTACAACTTCAACTATCATCGTAGGAGATGTTTGGATGGGTTATCGAAAGTTGGGCGTAGAGTTAGTGGGTTTGCTTAGTCTCAACGCCGTAAAGATTCGCGCCGATGTGGAAGGACCCACGGCGGGACATCTTATGATCCGGGCGATTCTTGCGCTGCCGGATGAGCCGCCGCTCTTTGCCGGTTACGATAATAAGTCCGGCGGCCTGCTGACGCTGGATAATGCGCCGCCATTCAAGCCCGTGGCGAGCGGCTCCGGCGCCGCGATTCCAAACCTTCCCGCGGCCGCCGCCGTGCCGGCGCCGGACGATGCGAAGCCGCTGACGGCGGTGCTCGCGAAGATGACTGAAAAATTGCAGCCAGGCGAGGCGTACTATCTCGCCGACGATTGGCGCACGGAGGGCGACTGGGTCGGGCGATACGGGAGCTCGTATGTCAACCTTTGCGGGATGGGGGATAACGCGGACCAGGAATATTTCCTTCAGTCGGATTATGATATCAGCCTCCAACTCGGTCCGCATCACGACGCGGCCGACGTCAATCCGGTCCGGTATCATGATAATGAATCGAGCGATGACTTGCGCAGCCCCTATGATCCCACGCTCGGGCATCGGCGCGACGCGGAAGACAATGATTACAGTTACGACACGGTTAATTACCCGGAATCGTATGACGGCCCCGGCCTGTGGGTGAGGGCGACGGTTCCGGACGGCGTTCATTGTCTGAGCCTTTATTTCCTGAACAATGACGCGCATAGCGGGATCAATAATAAATACCGCGATTACGACGTGCAGGTACTCGCAGATACCGGCGACGACGCAAAGACCCAGGCCGAAAGACCGTTGGCGCGCACGCGCGTGACTGATTTTTGGGGGGGCGTTTACAAGCAATTTCTCTTGTGCGGGCCGGCGAGTTACGTGGTGCGCATCGGGCGCAATCGGAGTTTCGTGACCAAGCTGCAAGGGATTTTCATGGATCGCGTGACGGGCGACGAGGCGGATACGCCAGGCACGCTTCCCGGCTTCGACACAGCGCCCTATCAACCGCCGGACGAGCCGTATAATTATCAACCGAGCCCGCTGACCGACGCCGCCGTCACCCTCTGGAGCAAGCTCGACGACACGCTGGATATCCGCGGCGCGATTCCGCTCCAGATGCCGTTGCGCATCTGGTGTTACCGGGCCGGGATTGCCGGCCAGACGGACCCGCAAATCCTCGAGCGCTGGCGCTGGCAGATCGGAATCTGGACGCCGGACGACAGGCAGAAATACGACGACGCCATGAAGGCGGCAAGGGACGCGGCGAAGTAGGGCTGGGAGCCGGGAATGATTATGCAACGATCTGCGAGACTCGATAAGGCCGCGAAATTTGAAATTTCCGACTCCGTCGGTCCATTATGACATTTCTTCAGCCTTATCTGCTCTGGCTGCTTCCGTTCGCCGCGCTGCCTGTCATCATTCACCTGCTGAACCGGATGCGGTTTCGCACCGTGCATTGGGCGGCGACGAGTTTTCTGTTCGCGGCCAATCGCGCTTCGACGCGCCACGCGCGGTTGCGGCAGATCCTGCTGCTTGCGTGCCGGGTGCTCGCGCTGGCGGCGATGGTGCTGGCGGTGGCGCGTCCGCTCGCGGGCGGATGGGCGGGCTGGATGCTGTCGAGTTCGCCGGACGTGGTGCTGATCCTGATGGATCACTCGGCAAGCATGGAGGCGCGCGATGCGCAGACCGGCGTGACGCGCCGGCAGCAGGCGCTGGAGGCGCTTGCGAGAGCCGCCGCGGCATACGGCGACCATACGCGCTGCGTTCTTTTCGAAAATGTCCTGCGCACTCCGCAAGAGGTCGCGCAGCCGGCGCTGCTGCCGCAACTGCCCAGCGTGGGACCGACCGATACCGCGGCGGATATGCCGGCGCTCTTCGACGCGGCCGCGAACTGGCTGGTACACAATCGCACCGGGCTGGCGGAAATCTGGATCGCTTCCGATTTGCAGCAGAGCAACTGGCAGCCGGCGAGCCCGCACTGGCGAACCATTTCGGCGCGGATCGCCGCATTGCCCGAGACGGTGCGCGTACGGCTGCTGGCGCTCGATACGCGCACCGCGCCGAACACCTCCGTGACGCTCGTGAGCGCGACGCGCCAGACGCACACGTCCGATCCTTCGCTCGATCTCGTGTTCGATATCCAGCGCAGCGAGACCGTGCCGGCGACGCTGCCGGTGACATTTTTCCTGGATGGGACGCGCTCGCATCTCGATCTCGACCTCGACCTCGATGGCCCGATGACGCGTGTGCATCATTCGCTGCCGCTCGATCCGGCGCGCGAATCGGGCTATGGCAGCATCCAGCTTCCGCCCGATGGCAACGACCGCGACAATGCCGCGTACTTCATTTACTCCCCTCCCCCGGCGTTGCGGATCGCCGTGATAGGTCCGGACGATGCGAGCCGGCGCTGTCTGGCCGCGGCCGCGGATCCTTTCCCGAGCGATCCCAATATCTCCCGCGACGCGCTCGACCAGCCGGACGCGGACATCGATTGGGACAAATACGCGCTCGTCATCTGGGACGCGCCGCTGCCGACGGGCGAGACCGCGAAGAAGCTGGAGCAATTCGCGGCGGCGGGCGGAGCGCTGATCTTTTTTCCGGGCGCGGGAGCGGACGGCAATTCGTTCGACACCGCGTCGTGGGGCGATCTGAAAGCGGGCGCGTTTCACGTGACGCACTGGGACAGGCAGGATGGGCCGGTGGCTGATTCGGAGTCGGGCGCGCCGCTGGCGTTATCCGCGATGCAGGTCGCGCAAGCGCGGGCCATCTCATCGGGCGGGGATATTCGCGCGGTCTTTGGCGACAACGAACCGTTTCTCACGGAGCGCGTCGCAGGCACGGGCCGCGTCTATTTCTGCGCGACGCTGCCGCGGAGCGATTGGTCCACGCTGGGCGACGGGCGCGTGCTGGTGCCGATGCTCCAGCGCATTTTGCAGGAAGGAGCGAAGCGCTTCGACGCCGGCTCATTCCTCGATGCGGGCGACGCCTCGCTGGTCGACGATCCCGCCGGCTGGACAAGCCTTGATCCTTCCGGGCCGCGCGATGTCCGCTCGCAAGCCGGGGTCTATCGAAACGGCGCGCGTCTCATCGCGGTGAACCGCCCCGCCGATGAGGACGACCCGGGCCGCATCACGCAGGCGGAGGCGCGCCAGCTCTTTGCGCCGCTCAACGCGTATTCCTTCGCGGAAAACGGCGCGGGCGGCGAGGCCTTGCAGGGGGAAATCTGGCGGGCGCTGCTCTTTGCGATGCTGATATTCCTGCTGGGTGAGAGTTTTCTTTCGCTGCCGCCGGCGCGGCAGCCCGGGCTGGGACATGCGGAGCGCAGCCAGGCGAAGCCGTTTGCGATCGCGGGCTTATGACCAGTCACTGGACATTCTCGGCCTCGGCTCCGGTGGCGGCGGCGGTAATCGCAGGTTGGGCGGCGTGCGCGTGGCTGGCGGTTTTGCAATGGCGCAGGCGCGGCGGCGGCTGGCGGCTGGCGGCAATCGAGGGACTGCGCATGATCGCGGTGAGCGTGGTCTGCGCGGCGTTGTTCAAGCCGGAAATCGTCCAGGAAATTCCTCACACCGAGCAGCCGAAGGTCGCCGTGCTGCGCGATGTCTCCGGCAGCATGGCAACGCGCGACGTGGCCATGCCGGATGGCGCCGTGGAATCGCGCGCGGAATGGATGGCCGCCAATGCCACGCAGGCGCGCTGGCGTCCGCTGGCGGCGAAGGGCCAGCTTGCCGTCGAGGACTTTGGCGCTCCGCCGCCGCCGAATTCGGATACAGAGGATGGCACGGACCTGGATGGCGCGCTCGAGCGCGCGCTGGTCCGCACGGAAAATCTGAAAGCCGTTCTCGTACTCTCCGACGGGGATTGGAACATGGGACAATCGCCGGTCGTCGCCGCCACCCGGTACAGTGCGGAGGCGATTCCCATCTACGCTGTCGGAGTCGGCAGCGAGACTCCACTGCCGGACTTGATCCTCGATCATTCCGATGAGCCCGCCTACGGCCTGCTGGGCGACCAGATCACGATTCCCTTCCACATCACGAGCCACCTCGCGCGTGAAGTTCACACCTCGGTCGTCCTCACCGATGCCGATGGCGAGGCGGCGCGCAAGCCGGTGACCATCCCCGCCTACGGCGACGTTTCCGATTCGCTCGTCTGGACGCCATCGGATGCCGGCGATTACGACCTGGACCTGCATCTGCCGGTCGAGCCCGACGAAGCGATCGCGGACAATAACGACCAGCAATTCCGCATCGCCGTGCGCGCGGAGAAGCTGAAGGTGCTGATCGTGGACTCGCTCCCGCGATGGGAATACCGCTACCTGCGCAATGCGTTGATGCGCGACCCGGGAATCGACGTGAACACGCTGCTGCTCCATCCGGGCATGAAACCGGGCGAGGGCCTCGATTACATCCAATCGTTTCCCACGGGCAAGGAGGAGCTGTCGCAATATGACGTTGTGTTCCTCGGCGACGTCGGAATGGGCGACGGCGAATTGACGAATGAAAATGCGGAGAGCATCCGCGCGCTGGTGGAGCAGCAAGGAAGCGGCCTTGTCTTTCTCCCCGGTCCGCGCGGACGCGAGAACACGCTCGAACAATCGCCTCTCAATGACCTGCTGCCGGTCGATTTCGACGCGGCGACGCCCGGCGGACTCGGCACGCAGGGCGAGTCGCACATCATCCTGACCTCGGAGGGCAGAGGCCACCTGCTTACGATGCTGGCGCCGGACGCCGATACGAACGACGAGATCTGGAGGAATCTGCCCGGCTTCTATTGGTGCGCAGCGGTGGCGGATACGCGCCCGGGGGCGGAGGTGCTCGCGGTCCACTCGGATTTGCGCAATGACGAAGGCCGCATCCCGCTGCTGGTGACGCGGCCTTTTGGAAATGGGAAGGTGCTGTTCATGGGCACCGACGGCGCGTGGCGCTGGCGGCTCGGCGTCGAGGACAAATATCATTACCGGTTCTGGGGCCAAGTCATCCGGTGGATGGCCCATCAGCGACATCTCGCACAGGGCGAGCGCATCCGGCTCAGTTTTTCGCCGGAGGCGCCGCGGACGGGCGACACCGTTTCGCTCCTCGCGACGGTTTTCGATTCCGACGGCTTCCCCATCAATCAAGGGGAAGTCTCCGCGCGCGTCGTGACGCCATCGGGGGCGACCGAGCGCCTGGACATGACGCCCGTGCCGGGCGGCTGGGGCGTTTTCAAAGGCGAATACACGCCGCGCGCCAGCGGACGGCTGCACGTTATCGTGAGAAATGAGCCGGGCGGCCAGCAGCTCGAGACCGATCTTAACGTCGCGCGGTCAAGCCGCGAGACTGTCGGCGATCCCGCCAATCTCGCGATTCTGCGCGACATTGCCGCCCTCACGCACGGCGCGGCAGGCGGCACGGCGGATCTCGACGCCATCCTGGGCAGGATCGCGCTGCTCCCCGAGCCGCGCCCCATTGAACAACGCCTCTATCTATGGAGCGAATGGTATACTGCTGTGGCGCTGCTGGCGCTGTTTGCGGCCTACTGGACTGCGCGTAAGCTCTCCGGACTGACATGATGAGAAAATCGAAAATCGAAAATCGAAAATCGAAACATTTGGCGCGCGAGGCGCGCGTCTGGGTCGAGTCGCAACTCCATCTCTTCGAATTTCGAATTTCGAATTTCGAATTTTAGCCCCTATGTCTCCCGCCATCGCACTGCCCGCCGCGCTGAATCGCCAGTTCGGTCTGCTCGAACGGCGCCTCTGGCGCATGGACGCGCTGGTTGCGGCGTGCGGTGGTCTCGGCTCGCTGCTGCTTTCCTACACGCTCGTATTCGCCTCCGACCGCCTCTGGGATACGCCGCACTGGCTGAGGATTCTCTTTGCCATTTGCGGATGGATCGGGCTCGCGTACTTCGCATGGCGCTACGGGAGCCGCTGGATCTGGCGGCGGCCGTCCATCGGCGCGCTGGCGGTGATCGTCCAGAAGCGCTACCGGCGGCTTGGCGACAGGCTGCTGGGCATCGTCGAGCTGGCCGATCCGCACGCGCGCCCGTCGAATTATTCGCCGGAACTCTGCCGCGCCGCGATCGCGCAAGTGGCCGGCGAGGCTTCGTCCTTCGATTTCGGGGAGGCGGCAGCCGGGCGCGAATCACGGCGGCATTTGTACGGATTCCTGGCTCTGGTTGCGGTGGGGGCGGCGCTGGCAATCGCGGCGCCCGCGGCGAGCCGGAACGCGCTGCTGCGCTGGCTGTGGCCTGCGGCGAATATCCCCCGCTACACTTTCGCGACGATTGAGGCTTTGCCGGATAGCATGGTGGTCGCGCAAGGCGAGCCGTTCGATCTGGCCGTGGCGCTCGCGCCGGATTCGTACTGGCGCCCGCGCAATGCGCGCGCGCATTTCGAGAGCCAGCCGTCCATGGATGCGCCGATTCAAGGCGGCGTCGCGGTGTTTCATTTTCCGGGGCAGACGCTTGAGCGCGTGCTATGGATTTCCGCCGGCGATGCCGCTCACTCGATTCACATCGCGCCGGAGATTCGCCCCGATCTCAGGCAAATCCGCGCGCGGCTCGACCTTCCCTCTTACCTGCATTATCCGACGATCAAGCAAACCATCGATGGCGGCAGCCTTGCCTTCCTGCCCGGCACGACCGCCACGTTCATCGGTGATGCGACGCGCGATCTCGCGTCCGCGACGTTGCAAGGCGGGAAGCCGGGCCGGCTCGCGGTTCGCGGGGCGCAGTTCAGCACCGCGCCCATGCTGCTCGAGCTGGAGCGCAACGTGACTTTCGCATGGCGCGACGCGCTGGGCCTGGACGGCCCCGCGCCCATCGCGATCCATCTCATCCCGCGCGATGATGACCCGCCGGAGGTTGAATTGCGCGGCCTCACCGCGGCCACCGCCGTCCTTCCCGAGGAGACCATCCCGATGGATTTCGCGGCGACCGACGATTATGGGGTGCGCCGATTGGCGCTCAGCTGGCAAAGAGGCTCCGATTCGCCTTTGGTGCCGCCCGGCCCGGTCCACCAGATCAAGGTCTCCGATGGCGAGCCGCAGGCCAAAAACCTGGGCGGCCATTACGATTTCTGTCCGGCGCTGCTGCAAATCCAGCCCGATACGACCATCCTCGTCCGCGGCCTGGCCACCGATTATTACCCGGAGCGCGAGGATTCGAGCACACCGACGTACCTCATCCATGTGCTCAGCCGCGAGGCGCACGCGCGGCTGGTCCACGATGAGCTCGAGAAATTGCTCGAACATCTCGAGGACCTGACGCGCCGCCAGGAGAAGATCCTGCAATCGGGCCAGGGCGTGCGGGCGCAGAAAGCCCCGGCGCTTGCGAGCAATGACTCCGCGCAAAGACTCGGCGGGCAATCGCACGATGAAAGAGAGACCGCCGCGCAGTTGCACGAACTGGCGATCCAGACGGCAAACCTCCTCGCCGAAGCCCTGCGCAATCCGGAAATACCGCAGGATACGCTCAAGGAATGGGCCGGTAACGCCGAGGAGATGAACAGCATTGCCGCGAACGCGATGCCCTCCGCCGCGCAATCGCTGGATTCATCGGAGGCCGATGCAGCGCAGCGCGGGCCGAAGCTGGATCAGGCGCTCGCGCAGGAGAAGCAGATTCTCGACGCCATGCGGCAAATGCAAAGGCAGGCCAGCGACAGCCTGGAAACGCTGATGGCTCACACGTTTGCAGCGCGCTTGCGCCGCGCCGCCGGCACGGAGCAGGATATCGCCGCGAGCTTTCAGAAAATGCTGCCGGACACCATCGGGATGACCGCGGACCAACTGCCGGAGGATCCGCGCCAGCAGGTCGCTTCCATGACCGCGCAGCACGCCGAAGTCACGCGCGAGGCCGGGCGGCTGGAGGACGAGATTTCGCGCCTCTTCGATCGTACGATGCTGAAGCGCTACGGCGACGTGGCCGGCGAAATGCAGGGCATGAATACGGGAGACGCGCTCACCGCGCTGGGCGGCCTCGTACGGAAAAACATCGGCGTGCAATCCATCGAGACCGCGCGGCACTGGAGCGATCAATTCCAGAAATGGGCCGACCGGCTCGATCAAAAGGATAATTCGCGGTCCGCCGGCGGCGGGAGCGGGACGGGCCAGCCCGATCCCGCGCAATTGCAGGCACTGCTGGAGCTGATGCGGCTGCGCCAGCAGCAGGAGCAATTGCGCGAGCAGACCTCCGTGCTCGATGAACAAAAGGATACCAGCGCCGATTACGCCGCCGGCGCGCAGGACGCCGCGCGCCAGCAGACGAATCTGCACGATCAACTCGGGTCCCTCGCCCAGGATCCCACCTTTCCCGCGCCGCCGGGAGAATTGAATCCGGGCGTAAAGGCGATGGGCGATGCCGCCGGCCTCCTTGCAAAGCCGGAGACCGGACAACCCACTTACAACGCGCAGACGGACGCCATCAATCTCCTGGACGACGCGATCGCGCAGCAGGCGCAAAAGGCCGGGCAGAAAGCCGGCGCGCTCATGGCAATGATGGGCATGGGCGGGATGGGTGGCGCGGGTGGAAACGGGAGCGGCGCGCGCGGCACGACCGATAATCCAAACGCGCAGATTCCGGGCTCGCGCGAAGGCGAGGCGCCGGAACAGCACACGGTCATCCAGGCGAGCGGCATGGATAACTCGCAATTGCCCGGCGAATTCCGCGATGCGATCGAGGGCTACGACCGCGCCATCGAACAAACTCCGCCACAATGAGACGCATTCTGCTCATCCTTCTTCTCGCGCTCGCCGCCGCTTCGCCGCGACTTGGCGCGCAAACGCTTTTCTCGCGGGATGAGGATGTCATCCCGCCGGACGTGGACCGGATGTATGTCAAGGGGATGCAATATCTGGCCCGCCAGCAGAGCGACGCGGGCTGCTGGGACACGCCCTACGGCAACGAGCCGGGGGTGGTCGGCCTGTGCGCGCTGAGCATCCTCGCGCACGGGGAGGACCCGAATTACGGACCTTACAAGGATACGGTCCACCGCGCGCTCGATTATATATTGAAGAGTCAGGACCCAAATACCGGATACATAGGAACGTCGATGTACAATCACGGCTTCAGTACGCTCGCGCTCGCGGAGGCTTACGGCTATGTCCACGATGACCGCATCGGACCCGCGCTCCAAAAGGCCGTGGACCTTATTCTCAGCGCCCAGAGCCGCAATCCGAATGACGCATGGCGTTACACGCCGGACAGTCCCGACGCGGATACGACGGTAAGCGGCGCGCAGATGGTGGCGTTGTTCGCCGCGCGCAATGCGGGCATCGGCGTGCCGGAGAATGCGATTCGAAAGGCGCTCCGTTTCTTTGCCGAATGCCAGACGCCGGACGGCGGCGTGGGTTACACAAGCGCGGGCGGGCCGGATGGCGCGCGCACCGCGATCGGCGTGCTGGTCTTCTCGCTCGCAAAGCAGCAGAAGTCCGCCGCCTTTCGCTCCGCGGCGGAGTATCTGGAAGCAAATCCGAACGACCAGGGCTCCTATCCGCAATACTATCTCTATTATGCCGCCCAGGCTTACTTCCGCATATCGCCCCAGGCATTTGACGGGTGGAACGCGCAGAATGTAAAGTCACTGGCATCGAGCCAGCTCGACGATGGAAGCTGGCCCGGTACAGCCGGCTCATCCTTCTCGACCGCAGCGTCGCTTCTCTCGCTCGCCCTTAATTACCGCCTCCTTCCCATCTATGAAAGATAACCGATGAAAACACGCGCCTTCGCATTCCTGCTCCTGCTCGGGCTGCCCGCATGGGCCCGCATCGTCGTCGATGACAATGCGCCGCAACCCGCTCCGGAGAACACCGGCATCCACGTGCCCGCTCCCGGCGGCGGGAACGGTGATACAACAAGCCAATCGCCGCCGGCGCAGGACACGCTTTCGTTTCTCAACAAGGATCAGTTGCACGGCTTCCTGCTCGGCATCGACCAGGGCACGGGGTTGCGCTGGCAGAGCCCCGAGGCGCACGACCCGATCCTGTTCAATATCGGCCAGGTATTCGAGATCACGCTCGATCCCCACAAGGCGCGGGCCAATGCCGCCTCCGATCTCGTCACTCTTACCAATACCGACGAGCTGCCAGGCAATATCATCTCGCTCGATGACAAGACACTGGTCCTGGATACATGGTATGCCGGCCGCCTCGAAATCCCGCGTCCGATGCTGCGCGGCATTACTCCGCTCTCGGATTCCGGCGCGGTCATTTACGAAGGCCCGTCGGGAATCGATGACTGGACCGTCAGCCGCATGGGCGGCGCACCCAGTTGGTCCTTCCGCGACGGCGCGTTCTTCGGCGCCACCTATGGCACCATTGGCCGCGACGTGAATCTGCCGGATATGTCAGACATCCAGTTCGACGTGGTATTGCGCGGCAACAGCCAGTTTTCCATCGCGATCTATTCGGACCGCGCGGATAGCTTTGGCAATTGTTATATGCTTCAGTTGAGCAACGGTTACACCGAGATGCAACGCTACACGCGCGGCGGCGGCTCGAATGACCTTGGCAACACCCAATTGCAAAATCTCGTGCGCCACGATAAATCGCGCATCGAGCTTCGCACGGATAAGGACAAGAAAACCATCTGGCTCCTGATCGATGGCAAGCTGGTCAAGGAGTGGTCGGATACCGCCGACTTCAACGGCAGCGGCGGCAATCTCATCTTTGCCTGCCAGCCGGGGACCTTCGTGAAGATCTCAAATATCAAGGTCTCGAAGTGGGACGGCAGGTTTGACGATACATCGTCCCCCGGGGAAAAGACGACCGAGGACGTCGTCCAGCTCGCCAATCAAGACAAGGTATCCGGCCAGTTGGAATCCATTCAGGATGGAAAGGCGAAGTTTTCATCCGCCTATGCCGAGTTGAATATTCCGCTTAACCGCGTCGTGCAGATCGATCTTGCGGACACGCACTCCGAGCAGGCGCCCCAATCACCTACCGATGTGCGCGCTTACTTTCCGGACCGCGGCAGCGTGACGATGCAACTCATCCATTGGGATTCGAAGAGTTGCACGGCATCGAGCCCTAATTTTGGCAAGGCATCCTTCTCACCCGATGCTTTTGCGAGGATTCAATTCAATCTTTCCGCGCGGCAACAGGGTACTGATTCGGATGATTCCGACTTCGATGCCGGAAGCTCCGACCAGGATGGGGACCAATAACCAATAACCAACAAACCTGCCAGCCGCGACCGGCCCCAAATAGATATTCGAGGCCGGCTCCCGTTTGGTTGGGTTGATTGTTAACGAGCGATGCCGAATTACTTTGCCTTCGCGCGCACGGCGGCCCAGCGGGCGCGTTGTGCGGCGGCGATGCGGGCGCGGGCTTCCGCGCTAAGCTTCCGGCGGCCACGCTTGGCCACGGGCTTTGCGGCAGCGGCGGGCTTGCCCTTGCGCACGGCGGCCCAACGGGCGCGCTGCGCCGCGGCGATGCGGGCGCGGGCTTCCGCGCTAAGCTTCCGGCGGCCACGCCTGGCCACGGGCTTTGCGGCAGCGGCGGGCTTGCCCTTGCGCACGGCGGCCCAGCGGGCGCGCTGCGCGGCGGCGATGCGGGCGCGGGCTTCCGCGCCAAGCTTCCGCGGGCCTCTGCGCTTCCGGCCGGGTTTGCCGGCGGCAGCGGGAGCGGACGTTGACGCGCCCAGCCCCTTCAATTCGGCTTCGAGCGCTGCGATTTGTTCTTTGATGTGCAGGACCTTTCTTAGTTCAGTGACTGAAAGATCCGACAATGAGCGGGATTGATTCATTACTGGCGGTTAAGCTATCCATTCACTAATGTCAAACAGCTTTAACATATAATTTCTTTACAAACACAGGCCACAAACCGCCCTTACTTTCGATAATTCACGACACCATGCTCCATTCCCACCTTCACTATCCACTCATACTGCTCATTCTTGGTTTGCTTCTCCTGGTTCTTGGACGGCAGCTTTTCTGGCTATTCGTGGCTGCCGCCGGCTTTATGGCGGGAGCGGCCATAGCCCCGCTGATCTTTCCCCACCAGGGCGAGCTATTCATCCTGTTGGTCGCGGGTGTCCTCGGCATCCTGGGCGCCGTCCTGGCCATCTTTGTCCAGAAGATAGCCATTGCCCTGGCCGGCTTCTCCGTGGGCGCCTATCTGGCGGTCGAGCTATGCGCTCCCATGCTTGGATACGGCAGGTTTGGCGAGACCGTCATCAGGACGCCGGGCATGTGGCTCTGTCTCCTGATTGGCGGCATCCTGGGCGCCATCCTGATGGTCGCCTTCTTTAACTGGGCCCTCATTATTCTTTCCTCGATGTATGGTTCGCATCTGATCATCCGAGGTTTGCCGGTCATTCGCGGCTTGCCGCCGATGCGGAGCCATCTGGCGATTCTATTCGTCATTCTGGCAGTGATAGGCATCGCCATCCAGGCCTCGACTTACCGCCAGAAGGCGGCCTCAGGCCGATAAGTGTTCAAGATAACACTTCAAGTTATTGCGACCCGTTATGAAGCGGATGTTCCAGGCCGCTCCCACCGCGGCCTTTTTTGAGTGCAACGATGGCCACCCCGATCTAATGAGTGTCTCCTTTGCCCGATTTTGAAATCCTTTCCCGCATTCAACCGCGCCGCCGCATACGCCATTATACTCCTTCTCTGGGCGGCCATCTATCTACCCGGGCTCGGGTCCATCGAGATCAAGGGCGAGGAAATCCGCCGCATCATGCCCGGCGCAACCATGCTCGAAACCGGCAACTGGATCGTGCCGCAATTCAACGGCGAGCCCTATCTGCGCAAGCCGCCGCTTGTCAATTGGGCAATCGCGCTCTCGATCAAGGCTTTCGGCGTGCGTAACGAATGGACGGCCCGATTGCCATCCGCGCTCTCGATGCTCGCTATGGCGCTGGTGATGCTCGCGGCGTGCGCGCCGTGGCTGGGGACCAATGCCGCGCTTGCTGCCACGCTCATCGCTCTCACCAGCGCCGGCATTGTGGAAAAAGGGAGGCTGGCAGAGATCGAAGCCATCTATATCGCGTTCTTCGGGATGGCATTTTCCTGCTGGCTTGGGGGCGTCGCGACGCGGCGATCGCCCTGGCTGGTGTGGACATTGACGGGATTCCTGCTCGGCCTCGGGCTGCTCGCAAAAGGTCCGCCTCATCTTGCGTTTTTCTATGCCATCGCCGGCTTCATTGCATGGTGGAGCTGGCGAAAGAAGGAAGCCGGGGCGAAAGTGGATACCGGATTGGCAAGGTGGGCGCACTTATGCGGATTGGTCGTCATGCTCGCGGTATTCGCGCTCTGGTGCGTCCCATATATGCGGCAATCCTCGACCCTCGGCGCCGGCGGCGTATGGGCCAGACAAATGGAGCAGCGGGTCGGCGAAGGAAATCCTTCGACCGTCTTCGCCAATCTCATTCGCAGCTTTGTAAATTTCCTGCCGTGGGGATTGGGTCTGCCTCTCTTCTGGCGGCGCGCGACGCTGGAGCGGCTTGATCCCCGCGAGCGTCTCATCGTCCAGGCGGCGCGCTGGCCCATTGTCATTTGCGCCTTCGGACTCATGCTGATCCCGGGAATGCTTCCACGCTACACCTTGCCGCTGGTCATTCCGTACGCGCTGTTGCTCGCTCTTCTACTCAAGGCCCACATAGGCGAAGCCGTCTTGCGATGGCCGCTGATCGCCGGTTGCATCGCCGCCACGGGCGCGCTGGCTTACGGCGCCTTTCTCGCGCCGCGCATCGCCGCCCGCGGCCCCGCGCGCGATTTTGCCGCCCAGGTCAATGCCGTGATGCCGGCGGGCGGCACGATCTATATCTTCAATCCCTCAATCCAGCCGGAAATCTTCTATATGCACGGCAAGCTTCTCTTTACAGGCAGCGTGAAGGATTTGCCCCACGATGTCCCCTGGCTGCTGGCGCCGGACAATTCGCTAAAGCTCCTGCGCAAAAAATTCCGCGAATGCCAGATCCTCGCCCAGCCACGCGATGAAAACGGCCACCTATTCGCGCTGGTATCGCTGCGCGATTATCAAAGGGGCAAACTGAGCAAGCTGAAATAGCCGCGACCTAGGGAGTCATATTCACCCCGCCGCCCGACGAGGCGCCCATGAAATATCCGCCCGCGGATTGCGATCCTTGCAGCAGCGCGCCATGGATGCTTTGCTTCACATGGGTCGCCGGATCGAGAAACCGGCCGGTAAATAATCCGGTGGCCGGTTGAATCGTAAGCGCCAGCGCCTGATAACCCGGGCCCAGAATGGTAACCTGGTTATTCGCCGCGATCGCCACGCCGTGCTGGATGGGCGATAATAGCGTCCCACCCGATATCATCACCTCGCCGACATTCGCGACCGTGTTGAATTGCAACGCCGGCGCGGCAGCGGACGCGATATATTGTCCGCCGCTCCCTGTGAGCGAAATTGAAAACGGCCCCTGATCCACGATCGCGTCCGAGCCTTCCGGCTTTGTCCAGACCAGCATCCCGCTGACCAATGCCTGGCCGGTGCTGCTGATCGCGAGCGTTCCCACCAGCGCCCCGCGATTCGCCGGCGCATACATCGGCGCATAGACATCCGCTTCTCCCTCCGAATCCACCACCGATGGGCACGAAAACGCCGCGCCATCCGGCAGCGCCCCGGCAATCACCGCCTGCCCGCTTGCCGCGACATGGATCGTCGCGTAACCGGAGCCTTGATAACCAGCCCCGGGAGGCGGCGGCATGACCAATGTGTAACTGCCACCCAGCCCCGCGGCCGCGGGCGGCAAGGTCGCCAGCAGGCCCAGCACGCTTCCTTCCACGCCCGCGTTCAATACATATCCGTTCCCGGCCTGCACCATATTCAGCGACACGTTCACGTTTCCGAGCGTCGCGGACTTTACAATCTTCAAGGATGAGCCGCTTGAATTCAGCGCGCCCGTGAAGGGATAATTCACCCCATTGAGATTCAACAAAGCGGTGAACTGCCCCGCCGCCCCCAGCGTCACACGCAGGAACCCATCCGCCGTGGTTTGCGCCAGGGGATCGAACAGCACCGCGTAGTAAGTGGACGCCAGGGTCGCGTAATTGACCACTGTCGCCTTCCCCGTGGACGACCCGCCGAATTCATCCGCGACT
>JBEKOV010000036.1:0-28357 GCA_049521415.1 Chthoniobacteraceae bacterium | reverse complement strand
GTCCCCGAGGCCATTCGCACCGCCGTCCGCAACAACGCCGGCGGCCACGTCAATCACAGCCTTTTCTGGACCCAGATGACCCCGGGCGGCTCCAAGGCCCCTACCGGCGACCTCGCCAAGGCCATCGACCATGCATTCGGCTCCTTCGACCAATTCAAGGCCAAATTCGAGGAAGCGGGCGTCAAGCGTTTCGGTAGCGGCTGGGTCTGGCTCGTCAAGAAAAGCGGCGCCCTCGAGATCATCTCGACGCCCAATCAGGACAACCCCGTCATGGCCGAGTACGGCGCCAAGCCCGTCTTCGGCAATGACGTCTGGGAGCATGCCTACTACCTCACTTACCAGAATCGCCGCCCCGATTACCTCAAAGCCTGGTGGAACGTCGTCAACTGGGACGAGGTCGCCAAACAGTTCGCGATCGCCTGATCCGCTTCTCACTCCACAACGAATCCGAAGAGGCGGGCATCCCCCGCCTCTTCTTTTTTTCCCGCTATTGATTGCCGCCCCGGGACGCCTTATCCAAGTCCCAGTCCGCCATGGCCTTCCTCAACGATAATTACCTCAAGCTCCGCGCCGGCTATCTCTTCCCGGAGATCGCCCGCCGCGTGAATTCCTTTTGCGAGACCCACCCCGACCAGGCGAAGCGCGTCATCCGCTGCGGCATTGGCGACGTCACCGAGCCCCTCCCCGCCGCCTGCATCGAGGCGCTCCACAAGGCCGTCGATGAAATGGCCCGCCGCGAGACCTTCCACGGTTACGGCCCGGAGCAGGGCTACGACTTCCTGCGCCGCGCCATCGCGCAAACCGATTACCGCGACCGCGGCCTCGACGTCGCCGACGACGAAATCTTCGTCTCCGACGGCTCGAAATGCGATTGCGGCAACATCCTCGACATCTTCGGCAATGAGAACCAGATCGCCGTCATGGACCCGGTTTATCCCGTGTACGTCGATACCAACGTCATGGCCGGCCACACCGGGCCCGCCAATGAATTCGGCGCATTCGAAGGCCTGCTCTATCTCCCCTGCGCCCCCGCCAATGGCTTCGTCCCGGAAATCCCCGACGCCAAGGCCGACATCGTCTATCTCTGCTACCCGAATAATCCCACCGGCGCCACCGCCACGCGTGCGCAGTTGACCGCCTGGGTTGATTACGCCCTCCGGCACGAGTCCGTCATCCTCTACGACGCCGCCTACGAGGCCTACATTTCCGATCCCGCCATCCCCCATTCCATCTACGAGATCCCCGGCGCCCGCAATTGCGCCATCGAGTTCCGCTCCTTCTCAAAGAACGGCGGCTTCACCGGTCTCCGCTGCGCCTTCACCGTCGTGACGAAATCCCTCACCGCGGTTGCGCGCAACGGCGAACGCCGCCCCCTTCACCCGCTCTGGGCCCGCCGAATGACCACCAAGTTCAACGGCGTCAGCTACCCCGTCCAGCGCGCAGCCGAGGCCATTTACAGCGAAGCCGGCAAAGCACAAGTGCGCGAACTAATTGCCCATTACATGGGCAATGCCCGCATCCTCCGCCAGGCCTGCGCCGCCATCGGCCTCCAGGTTTATGGCGGCACGAACGCTCCTTACATTTGGGTTGCCACTCCCGCCGGCATCGGCAGTTGGGACATGTTCGACATCATGCTAGAGGACGCGAACATCGTCATCACCCCCGGCGCAGGCTTCGGCTCCGCCGGCGAAGGCTTCTTCCGCATCTCCGCCTTCAACAGCCGCCCCAACGCCGAAGAAGCCGCCCGCCGGATTGTAAGCATGAACTTCTAGCCTTTGCTCCCTTCTGTTCGCTTCCGCTTCCTCTCCTCAAGCCCTTCGAATTTCGATTTTCGAATTTTTCCTCCCCTCACGCCCTCCTCCCAAACTTTTTCTCCAGCTCCCCATACGAAATCTGAATCATCGTCGGCCTGCCGTGGGGGCAGCAGTAGGGCAATTCACAATCCAGCAAATCCTGGATCAGCCGCACCATCTCCGGCTCACGCAATACGTCGTGCGCCTTCACCGCGTGCCGGCACACCGTCGTCGCGATCACATCCTCGCCCAGCCGCATCCGCGAACTCGCCGCGCTCGTCTCCCGCAGTTCGTCGATGATCTCGCGAAATAGCGGCCCCGGATCGCTCCCTTTCAGGAATTGCGGCAGCGCGTCGATCTTCCACGTCGCCGGCCCGAATGACTCGATCCCAATCCCCATCTTTTGCAGCGTATCCAGATTTTGCGCGACCCAATCGCTATCCTTCGGCGCAAGTTGCATCGTCACCGGCATCAGCAGCCGTTGCGCCGGCACACCCTGCGCCTCCATCCGTCTGCGCAATTCCTCGAACAAAATCCGCTCGTGCGCCGCGTGTTGATCCACCAGCACCAGCCCATCCGCATTCTCCATGAGAATATAAAGCCGCCCAAGCACTCCCAAAATCCGAAAATCCTTCTTCGCCTTCACCTGCGCTGTCGCTGCAGCCGCCGGCGGCGCCACCGGTTGCACCGGCATCTCCGCCCAATCCTTCCGCAGCACCACCTGCTCCTCGATCGGCACAAGCTCCCTCTCGCTCTGGACCACCGGCTCCCTTAATTCACGTTCCACCGCCCCATGCGCGGGCAAACTTCGCGCCTCAACCGCCTCCTCTTCCTTCTTCACCCCCAACGCCCCGCTCCACTCCCGCCTACCCCCTTCAATCGCCCGCCGAATCCTCTCCACCAGCAAATCCCGCACATCGCTCGGATCGCGAAACCGCACCTCCCGCTTCGCCGGATGCACATTCACATCCACCGCCGCCGGGTCCATATCGAGAAACAGGAACGTCACCGGGTATTGCCCCTTCATCAGCGCCGTGTGGTACCCCTCGCGCAACGCATAATTCACCGTCCCATTCTCCACCGCCCGCCCGTTGATGAACACAAGCTGCTGCGCCCGCGATGACCGGCTCACCCCCGGCTTCCCAATGAACCCGCGCAGCCGAATCCCGCCGATCTCCTCGTCCGGCACCTCCAGCAGTTCCGCCGCCAGCGCCCCGCTACGCAAATCCCGAATCCTCTCCAGCAGATTCGCCGCCGGCGGAAGCTGCCGCACCACCCGCTCATCGTTCACCAGCACAAATCCCACCTCCGGATGCCCGATCGCCTGCAAGTGCAACTGATGCTCCACATGGCTGCTCTCTGTATTCTCCGTGCGAAGAAATTTCCGCCGCGCCGGCAAATTATAGAATAGCGACCTCGCTTCGATCTGCGTCCCCGGCGCCTCGCCCCCGTCGCGCACATATTCGATTCTCCCGCCATTGACCGCGACCTCCGTCCCCACCAGCGCCCCATGCTCCCGCGTCGTGAGCCGAAACCGCGACACGCTCGCGATGCTCGGCAGCGCCTCGCCGCGAAATCCCAGCGTCGAGATCGCCGCAAGGTCCTGCCCCGTCCGGATCTTGCTCGTTGCGTGCCGCTCCAGGCACAGCAGCGCATCGTCCCGATCCATCCCAATCCCATCGTCCGCCACGCGAATCATTGAGTTCCCGCCCCGCCGGATCATCACCTCGATCTTCCTCGCCCCCGCATCCAGCGAATTCTCCACCAGCTCCTTCACCACGGACGCCGGACGCTCGATCACCTCGCCCGCCGCCACCTGGCTGGCCACTTCCTCGGAGAGAAGCGCGATCCGGCTCATCGCCGCCCCCCCTCAAAACGCCGCCCCGGCGGCATTGTCCGGCGTCGTTTGACTTCGATCATCCCTTCCGATAGCGTAAATACCCGATGATCAACATTACGGAGAGCGCCGTCAAACAGCTTCAATCCATCCTGGCCGACGAGCCCGGGAATGCCGGCAAGGGGTTGCGCATTTTTGTCGAGCATGGTGGTTGCGCCGGTCTCCAATACGGCATGACCCTCGATGAACGCAAGGATGGCGACTCCATTGTCGAGCGCGATGGCGTCCAGGTCCTCGTGGACTCCGAGAGCGCGGGCTACCTCGCGGGCGCCACCATCGATTTCACCGACGGCCTCTCAGGCGCCGGTTTCCGCATTCAAAACCCCAATGCCGTTCGTAGCTGCGGCTGCGGCACCTCCTTCGAGGCCTCCGGCGCCGATCAGGCCGATCAAACGGACGCCCACGCCCATCATTGATCCGCGCGCCGCGGATTCTGGCACCGGACGATGAGCGATTATTTCACGCGCGACTTCGATACGCTCTCCTCTCCGCCCAGGAAGGATCATCTCTTCCTGTGGACGGTTTTCATCCTGCTCCTCACGGGCTTCGCCATGGCCTGCTGGCTCGGCAGCTTTTACATCTTCGGCCACCCGGAGGATATCCGCAGCTACAAGATCCTGCTGAAACTCCACAAGCTCGATCCCCCCAAGCGCTTCGATATCACCGAGGCCCCGCCGGGCGAATTCCTCAGCCCTCAAAAACTTTACGAGCGTTACAACAGCTACCCGCCCCTCCGCCTCCAGGCCGAGAATAACGAGCTGCTGCGCATGTACATCGACAATTATCAGAACAACAAAAAACTCGTCCCCTACATCGTCGGCCGCTTCACGATCATCGATGCACATCAACTGACCCCGAACGATTTCTTCACCTCGGGCGTCGCCGCCGTCGCCGCCTCCGCGGATTTTCCCCAAGTCCTCCTGGAGCACGTCTACACTTCCGATTCAAAGGACGTCCCCGCGCTTTTGGCAATGCTCAAGACCGGTCTCGATGTGAAGCTCGCCCGGACGCTCGACCTGGCCGCCATCATCCACATCCAACGCCTCGATAACGGCAGCCTGCAATTCACCGCCGTCCCCCTCCTCTATGGCAGCTATGCGTTAAGGGATAGCGAAGGCACCTTCTCCCTGCAACCTCCGCCCGGCGTCAATCTCATCGCCGGCCTCCCCATCCTGCGCGGGGCGGAGATGGATCAGGACCTCCTGGCCTACGCCCAGTACCAGCAGCAGCACACCCCCGTCTCATCCGCGCTCGACCAACCCTTGGTCACCCCCTCCGCCACCCCGAACACCTCTTCCGAATTGGTGCGCGTAAACGCAAACCCCGCCCCGGAAATCTCCATCCCCTTGCACGCCCGCCGCGGCAAGGGCCACGCCTCCCCATCGCCCGGCGAAGCAATCGCAACGGCCTCTGCCCAGCCCCAACCCACCGCGCAACAGCCCGTCCTGGCCATGGGCAATCAGCCCGTCGTGGCTCAGGCCGTCCCGGTCGCCACACCACCTGTATCCCCCAATGGCGTCCCGCTCACCCCATTCCTCCAATCGGCCCCCGCTCCAGTCCTCGCGGATAACGGCGCAAGCTGGCGCATGTACGCCCCCGGCCAGATGCCTGTCGGTCGCGTCATCGATCCCTCCGACGCCGCCCCGCTCGCCGATTCCGGCCTCGGCGGCGAGCGCCTCTACCTGCGCGGCGATTTCGTCGTCACCGCCTCCGAGGAAAACCGCGCCGTCCTTCGCCCGCAAAGCGCCGGCCTCGCCAGCCTTATCAAACCCGGCGCCACCCGCGTCATCGTCGAGTACCCCGCCGGCGTCCTCCCTCCCACTGAAGGCTCCGCCTTCTCCCGCGACGAGACCCGTCCCTTCATGATCACCGACGTCCGCCGCGGCGCCGACGGCCAGATCAACCTCTACGTCCGCGAAATCACAACTCCCTAGCCACTTGGTCCGAGCCTCCCAAATTCCCTAATACCGTCACCCACCGAGCAACGGCTGCCAAATCAGCAATCTCAGATCAGCAATCAGCAATCCCCCCGCGAATCGACAAAACCGCTGCGTGTCCGCGCCACCCGCGATCCCAATTAGCAATTTCAGATTAGCAATTATCAATTTGCCCCTTTAACTACTGCCCCATGCCCGTCCCCGTCTCCGAACTTTCCGTTAGCATCCTCATCCCCGCCTTCAATGAAGAAGGCGCCATCGCGGAGACCGTGGAGACCATCCGGAAACAGGCCCCGTATTTCAAGGAACTCGAAATCGTCGTCATTAACGACGGCTCCAGCGACCGCACCGGCGAGATCGCCCGCACCCTCCCCGTCACGCTCCTCGAGCACGGCGTCAATCGCGGCTACGGCGCCGCACTCAAGACCGGCCTCCAGCGCGCCCGGTTCGAATACATCCTCATCGCCGACGCCGACGGCACCTATCCGCTCGAGGACATCCCGAGACTCATGGCCGACGCCCAGACCCACGACATGGTGGTCGGCGCGCGCACCGGCGAGGTCGTCGAGGTCCCGCTCGTCCGCCGTCCCGCCAAGTGGATCATCACCCGCCTGGCCGAGTACCTCAGCCAGCAGACCATCCCCGATCTCAACTCCGGCTTCCGCGTCTTTCGCAAGGACGTCGCCCTCCGCTTCCTCACTCTTTATCCCGACGGCTTTTCCTTCACCACGACCATCACGCTCGCGATGCTGACCAATCATTACCGCGTGAAATTCATCCCAATCAATTATCACAAGCGCGTCGGCAAATCCTCCATCCATCCCATCCGCGATTTCACCAATTTCACCATCCTCATCATCCGGATTTGCGCCTACTTCAAGCCGCTGAACGTCTTCGTCCCGCCCGCGCTGCTCCTCATCGCCGTCGGCATCCTCAAGGGCCTCAAGGACTACGCGACCCAGCATCACATCGGCTTGCTCGCCGGCGCGCTCGCCCTCACGGGCATCCAGATGCTGTTCATCGGCCTGCTGGCGGATTTGATCGACCAGCGCATGAAGCTTTGAGCCTCTCCGCCGCCGTACCACCCCGCCGGCTCGGGCCGCTGCTCGCGGCCGCCGTGCTCCTCTTCGCCGCCACACTCTGGCTCGATACGCGCCGGAACGGTTTCCCCTTCTTCTATCATCCCGATGAGCCCGACAAGGTGGACCAGCTCATCACGGGCAAATGGAATTTCCATCACCCGCTCCTCATGCTCGGCGCCGCTGAGCTTGCAAAAAAAATCCTCGGGCTCCCCGATCGCGAGCAAACCCTCGTCGTCCTCGGCCGTTGGTGCTCCGCCTCCTTCGCCGCCGCCGGCGTGCTCGCGTTCGCGTTGCTCGGCTGGCGTGTGCGCGGCTGGGCCGGTTTCTGGATAATCGGCCTCCTGCTCCTGACGCAACACCAGGTCTTTGAACTGGCCCATTATTTCAAGGAAGACACCGCCCTCTTCTTTGCGATGTCCCTCGCCTTCCTCGCCCTCCACGTCCATCACACCAGGCCCGGCCCCGCGTCCACCCTCTTCGCCGGCGCAATGTGCGGTCTCTGCCTCGCCGCGAAATACCTCGGCGCCGTCATCCTCATCCCCGCCGCCGTCATCCTCATCGCCGCCCAGCGCGGGCGCCGCACCGGAGCCGCGCAATGGCTCTGGTTCTTCGCCTCCTTCATCGCCGTCGCCGCCGCCATCAATTTCCCCGTCTTCACCCACCTCGACATCTTCACCCACTCCTTCGGTCGCGAGACTACCCTCGTCGCCCGCGGCGAGCCCGGCTACACCGGCGGCCAGGTTCCCATCTTCGATTACCTCCGCACCTTCGTCGTCAACACCACCCCCATGGTCTGGATCCTGGTAATCGCGGAGCTGATCGCCATGCGGAAACGCCGCGACGCCTTCGATTGGACCATGGCCCTCTTCCCATTCGCTTTCATCCTCCTTCTCTCCTGCTCCACCAAGACGAACGACCGCTACTTCCTCCCCATCACCGCCGGCTTCTACTACCTCGCCGCCCTCGGCGCCATCGACCTCCCGCAACTGCTCTCCGCGAAATGGGCCGCCCTCCTTAGCCCAACGTTGCTCGCCGCCCTGGCCCTGCTCAATAACGTCTTCACTTTCCCCGCCGGCCTCTACTCCTACATCACCACCTTCGCCCACGACGACCGCACCGAAATGCTTGCATGGATTCGCGCCAACGTCCCCGCCGATGCCGTCATCGCCGGCGAAGACCGCGCCGATCTCCCCGTCCCGCGCCGCGAGGAGCGCCTCGCAGTACAGCCCCTGCTCCCCCAGCGCGTCATCGAGACCAAATACGCCGCCGACCTCGCTCCCACCCCGCAAGCGCTCGCGAAGCAAGGCATCACCTACATCGTCATCTGCGAGGCCGACTACGGCGTCTTCATCCGCAAAGGCGCCGCCGGCCATCTCTCCCCCGAATTCCAGCGCAAGCGCGCCTTCTACGACGCCCTCTTCAAAAACTATCAGCCCCTATGGCAGCGCCCCCGCGGCACCGGCATCTACCTTCACCCCGGCCTGCAAATCTACCACCTCACCGCCGGCTGACCATCCGGCCAGCACCCCGACGATTCTCCCAATCAGCAATTCCTCCCTCTCAAATCTTTCGAATTTCGAATTTTTCCTCTCCACCCCGTCACAGGCGGACTACTGGTCCGGAGCCAGAAAACTCTTCCCGAAGAGGTCCAGCACTGTCTCGACCCCGTCCCGGGTGGCATGCCGGCCATTGTCATGGGCCAGGTCGTGATAGACGAATAGCTCGAACGACGGCAGGTAATGGACATTCGCATATTCCCTGCAAATCTGCCCGGCAGCCGCCCGCAGCAGCGTCTTGCTCTCCATGTTCGCGACTACCACGTCCATGTCGCGAAAGGTCCGCTCCAGCGCCACGGGTGAGACAGTCAGGACGATCTGCTTTTGCGGGAAGCTCGAGAAGATGAGATCGCAGACCCGCTTCAGGTTCTCGTAATTCTCCTGGAAGGTGCCCACGTGCAGCACCGTCTGCTCCGCGCCGCCGCCGCCGCCGGTGCCGGGGTAAGAGCAGACGTAAAGCCCGTTGACCGTGTTCAACCACGACTCGATGAGGCCCAGGGTGAAGATGTAAACGTCCGCCTGCATGAGCCCATCCCGGATGGTGGCGCCCAGCTTTTTGCTGACATCGAGGATGCCGGCGCGGTCGGAGGCGTAGATGTTCTTGCGATACGGATCCTGGTACACCGCCTCCCGGCCCATGACCTTGTTGATGGCCAAGTCCCGCACTTCCCAGAAATCCTCGGGCTTGTAATGGCTTTGCCCAAACGCGAGCTCGATCTCCTGGCGGATGGTGAATGTGTCGTAGTGGTTGATGTTGTCCCGATCCGGCAGCGAATCAAGAATCTGGCTGCTCTCATCAAATTTGATGTCGTCGTACTTCGGGTAAACGTCGAAACCGCGCCGGCGCAGCTCATGGCGAATCTCGAGCGCAAAGCAACTGCCCATCGTGAATATCCGGCTCGACCTCGTGATGATCGGAACGTTGCGAACCGTCATCTTCCGCCCGCGTTCGGTCCGTTTCCAAGCGGTATTCGGCTTATCCTTGGCCGTGATCTTTCGCCGGGCGTTCGCCACCGTTTCCCGCCGGGCGATGCAAAACGCCAGTTTCGCGTAGATGTCGCCGTCGGCGGGATTGACCGCGGGCGGCAGCGCGGGGTGGCTCGTCTTGCCCGCGAGCCGCGCCTTGACCTTCTCGATCAATGGCCGGCGCTTGATCACCTGCCGGAATTCATGCTCCGCGTCGGCAAATTTCCCGACCTTCAGCAGCGCTTCTCCATAATGAAGATGCGCCTCGCCGGAATCCGGGTTCAACTCGGCGGCCCGGGCGAAGAAAGGCACCGATTCCGTCCACCGGCTGACCTGCCAGAGGCTGCGGGCCAGCGCAAAGTACACCGCGTAGGAATCCGGCTCCCGCTCCGCCGCCCAGCGCAGGATCGGCTCCGCCTCCTCATAGCGCTTCTCCTCGTAGAGCCGCAGGCCCGCCGCCACCGGGTCTCGCTCCGCCTCGCGCCGCAACTCCTCCTTGCGCTCCGCGAAACTGCCCCGATGCCAAAGCCCGTGGCGCAGTGGAAACAGGTCCTTCACGCCGTCCTTCCGTCCACTATTGCCCCGGCGTAGCTGGCGCCCCAGGCTCAATCTTCTGAAGGTCACTCACCGGATGCTTCTCGCACCCGGTCACGCACAGCAGGATGGGGATCAATACAAGCGCCGCCCAGATTTTCATGAGACCGCACAGGCTACCGGCGCGCACCCGAAATGCAATCTCTCATTCGCCCCGGTATACGCACCGCGCCGTAGGCGTCTCATGCACTACAATCTCGCACAGCCCCGGGCAATGCGCCGCGAGCCGGCGCCACAACCACCCAGCCATATTCTCAATCGTCGGATTCTCCAGCCCCTCGATCTCATTCAGGTACGCATGGTCCAGCATCTCCAGCAGCGGCTCCATCGCCTTGCTGATCGCCGCATGGTCATAAATCCACCCCGTTTCCGGGTCCACCTCCCCCTCGATCGAAATCTCCACCTTGAAACTATGCCCATGCATCCGCCGGCATTTGTGCCCCGCCGGCACATTCGGCAGCGTCTGAGCCGCTTCAAAATCAAAATCCTTGGTCAACCGCGCACGCATCCCGCCAATGTAGCGCCTCCAATCCACCCCCGCACCAGCGCAAAATTCATGCGCCGGTCAATTAGCATTCACAGATTAGCAATCAGCAATTTCCTCACACCCCCTTTGCCCTCGGATCCCAAATAAACTTATGTAACTGCAACTGAAACCTCGCCTCCACCTTGTCCTCCAGCATCCACTCCACGATCCTCACCGGCTCAATCTTCCCAAACACTGGCGAAAACAACACCGCCCCGCACCTCCGCGCCAGCCCATGCGTGCTCATCTGCTCACGCGCCCATTCATAATCCTCCCGCGAACCAATCACAAACTTTACCTCATCCCGCCGCGTCAAATGCGCAATGTTCGAAAACATGTTTCTCCCGCACTCCCCCGAGGACGGCGTCTTCAAATCCATGATCCGATGCACCCGCGCATCGATCTCCGAGATATCATGCGCCCCGCTCGTCTCGATCAGCACCGTCCGCCCCGCGTCGCAAAACATCCGCATCAGCGGCAGCACATTCTTCTGCAGCAGCGGCTCGCCCCCGGTGATTTCGATGAGCGGACTCTCCAACCCCATCACCTCGTCAAACACATCCCCCAGCGTCCGCTTCGCCCCTTCGTAGAACGCATACGCCGTATCGCAATACGTGCAGCGCAGGTCGCACGCCGTCAGCCGCACAAACGCGCACCGCAGCCCCGCCCACGTGCTCTCTCCCTGGATCGACAGGTACACCTCGTTCACCTTCAGCGTCAGCGCGCGTGGATCATCGCTTACCCGCTCCTCCGCCGCCGCGACTGTACCCGGCGCGCCCATTTACGGCGCAAGCTCGAACACCTCGCCCCGCTCCCGGTCGCAGAGGTAGAGCTCCCCATCCTTGTCTTCGCCAAACGAGGCGATATTCAGCGGCGTCTGCATCAGGTGATGATCAAAAGTGATCTTCCGCCCGTCCCACCCCAGCCCCGCGATCCATCCCAGGTTGTAATCGCCGTACACATAAATCCCTTGCAGCGCCGGGATCGCGCTCCCGCGGTACACGTATCCGCCGATGATGCATTTCCCCTCGTCATGCCCGTAATCCTTGATCGGATCGACCAGCGTGCCGTTCGGTTTCGCCGGGCCGTACGGCCTGTCGTACGGATGCGTCCCCTCGCGCACCGGCCACCCATAATCCTTCCCCTTCTCGATGATATCGATCTCCTCCCACAAATCCTGCCCCACGTCCCCGCACCACAGTTGCCCCGTCGTCCGGTCAAATGAAAACCGCCACGGATTCCGCATCCCGTAACACCATATTTCCCCCTTCGCCCCCGGCGTATTCACAAACGGATTATCGGCCGGAATCGTGTACGGATCGCCGTGGTCCACGTCGATGCGCAGAATCTTCGCAAGATAAACCCCCAGGTTCTGCCCATTGTCAAAAGGATCGCCGCCCTTCCCCCCGTCGCCCACGCCGATATACAGCATGTGATCCGGCCCGAATATCATGCAGCCCCCCTTGTGATTCGTGAACGGCTGGTCCCACAGCATCAAATCCTTCTCCGTCGCGCGATCCGTATTCGAATTACTAGGATCCGCCGTGAATGCCGCGATGCACGTCTGCAGCTTCCCATTCTTCCGCGTGTCATAATCGACATAATACCGGTGGTTCGTCTTGAAATCCGGATCGAACGCCAGCCCGATCAGCCCGCACTCGTTCTCATCGTAAGTATGCGTCACTTCGTTGCGAATATCGAGAAACGGCACAGGATCGACCCGCCCATTTTCGATAATGACCGCCCGGCCTTTCTGTTCGATGACGAACAGCCGTCCGCTCCCGTCATCATAAATACCCACAGGCTCGTCGAGCCCGGTGGCGATCGGCGCAAGGCGGAATTGAGGAATTTGCTGATCCGCCGCCGCAATGAGCGGGGCGACACAAAGGGCGATGGGGATCAGGGTTCGGAACACCGCAGTTGTATAAGCGAACGATAACCCCCATGCAACTTCCATGCGGCGCTGGAAAAGACCATTTTCAATCCCACCGCCGAAGGCGGCAAATATTTTTCAATCAGCAATTTCAGATTAGCAATTAGCAATTTCTTCACTCCCCCAACCTCGCCAATGCCCCGCAAAACCCCCTAACCTGCTCCTCCGTATGCCCCGCGCTTAGCGTCACCCGCAGCCGCGCCGCCCCCTTGCTCACCGTCGGATACCGTATCGCCGGCGCCAAAAACCCCTTCTCCCTTAACCACTGCGACGCCGCCAGCGTCCTCTCCTCCTCTCCAATAATCAGCGGTACAATCGCGCTCCGCACCGGCCCCGCCGGCACCAATCCCTCCGGCGCCTCCCGCGTGAAATCCCCAATCCGCTGCCACAGCAGCTCCTGCCGCGCGCGCCCCGCCGGCGTCTGCAAAAACGCCAGCGCCGCGCTCGCCGCCGCGGCCGCCGCCGGCAGCGGCGCCGTCGAATAAATAAACGACCGCGCCCGATTGATCATCAGATCGATAATCGCCCGGCTCGCGCAGATATATCCGCCGGCCGACCCCAGCGCCTTGCTCAGCGTCCCCATCTGGATATCCACCATCCGCGCCACACCCCGCTTGTCCGCGAGCCCCCGCCCGCATTCGCCGATCACCCCGATCGCGTGCGCCTCGTCCAGCAACAGGAGCGCCCCGTATCGATTCTTGATCGCCACAATCTCCTCGATCGGCGCCCGGTCGCCATCCATCGAGAAAACCGACTCCGTCACCACGATGATCCGCCCGTTCGCCTCCCCCGTCTCGCGCGCCCAGCGCAAATGACTCTCCAGCTTCCCCAGGTGATTGTGCGGGAAAACGCGGATCGTCGCCCGGCTCAGCCGCGCGCCGTCAATCAGTGATGCGTGCGCCAGCTTGTCCATGATGATCACATCGTCCGGTCCCGCCAGCGCACCCAACGCACCCAGCGCCGCCGCGTAACCGCTCGAAAAAGTCAGCGCCGCATCCGTCCGTTTGAATGCCGCCAGCTCCTGCTCCAGTTGCGCGTGCGGCCCCTGCGTCCCACAAATCAGTCGCGAGGACCCCGCCCCCACGCCCCATTGGTCGATGCACGCCTTCGCCGCTTCGCGCAAGATCGGGTCCGCCGCCAGCCCCAGGTAATCGTTCGACGAAAAATTCACCAGCCGGTTCCCGCCCATGACCGTCTCCGGCTGCTGCGGCGTATCGATCTGGCGTAGCGCACGGAGCAGCGAGCGGGACCGGAGGTCCGCCAACTGGCTCTCGACCGTGCGCATTGTGGTTTAGTTCACCGACCCCAGGCGCGCCGCCGAGCCGCCCGCCAATCCCCACTCCAGCAGCGCCGTCGAGTCCCTCCACACATACCCGTTATCCCCCAGCACCACGGAAATAATCTCCCGGCTCCCATTGCTCGCGCTCGAGACAAGGCAATGCCCCGCCGCGTCCGTATAACCGGTCTTCATCCCGTTGCAGAGCGGATCGTCCAGCAGCACATGGTTCGTGTTCTCGAACGTGCGCACACGCCCGTCGGCATATTGAAAAGAGGTCTCCTTCTGGCACACGATCGACCGGATCAGCGGGTTATGGTACGCGGCGAACGCCAGCTTCGACATATCCCGCGCCGTCGAATACTGGTCCGGGCTCGGCAGCCCGTTCGGATTCACGAAATGCGATTCCGTCATCCCGAGTTGCTGCGCCCGCCGGTTCATCTTGTCCGCAAAAGCCTCCACGCTTCCCGCGTTGTCCCGCGCCAGGCAGCGCGCCACGTCGTTCATGCTGTGTACCAGCATCACCCGCAGCAGATCGCCCCGCCGGTACGTCTCCCCCGGCTGGATATTCAGCTTCACCGGCTCCGCCCAGGTATCGCTCTCGTCCACCGTCACCGGCTGGTCCAGGTTCCCCGCTTCCGAAACGATCAGCGCTGTCAGCAGCTTCTGCGTGCTCGCCGCCTGCCGGTGCTCGTCCGCATTCTTCTCATAAAGCACCTGCCCCGTCCGCGCATCCAGCACCACCACCGATGCCGCGTGCGTCGTCGGCGGACGGTCAGAGTCGCTCCCGGAAGAATCGGAATCATCATGGGTCTTCGCCGTCGCGCACAGCACGCCGGCAAAAAATGCAAGCACGAGCAGAATCCGTTTGGTCATCTCCATCTTAGTTAACGGTTATTGGCCGCCTCGCGCAAGCGCTTCTGAAAAAACTCGGTGTAGGGAATCCGACTTGCATACTATCGGCAAATGGCCGCCCGCCCGGTGATTTCCTACTCCTCGCGACTCCTCGCGGTGGTGATGGTGGTCGCATTCGTCCACTACGGCGCTCGCGGCATCAGGAAGTCCTACTCCCGCAGAACCGATGGCCAGGGCGATTTCTCAAGCACCGACGCCTTCCTCCTCCAGGCCTTGCAAGTCCACGGCGCCGCCCGGCAAATCCTCGCCGCCACTTCAGACCTCCCGCCTCTCGAGCCGCTCGCCGTTATCGCTCCGAATGACGACGTCTTCGGCCCCATCCTCCAGCCCACCATCAGCTCCATCACCTGGCCCCGCGAAATCCAATTGGTCCAAACCAGCGAGCAAGATTCAGCCAAAACCATCGACGTCCTGCGCGATCACCATTTCGCCGCCGCCCTCTTCTACAATATCCCCGCCCCCGCCGGCCGCCGCGTCGGCCTGCTCACCATTGTTCCCATCCGGCAATGACCGCGCTGCTCGTCACATTGTCGCTCACCCTCATCCTCTTCGGCGGCTGGGGCGTCGCCGCTCTATTACTTCCCCATAACAAATCCTTCTCCGAAACCGCGGCCCACGCATGGCTGCTCGGTGCAATCCTTGTTTCCGTAGCGCTCGGCTTCTTCAGCATCATCTTCACCGGCCCCTTCCTCCTGGCCGCCGTCAGCATCATCGCCACGATCCCCGGCCTCGCCGCCATCCGCAGGTTCGCGCCGCAATCCAGCCATCCTCTCCCGCGCCCTCACGGCTGGGCCGAGTGGACCCTTTGTGTCGTCATCCTCATCGAGAGCCTGCTCCTCTTACGCTACGCATGGACCACCGCCCTCGCATGGGACGGCCTCATGGTGTGGGAAATCAAAGCCCGCATCGCCTTCTCCAACGGCGGCGCGCTTCCCCTCGATTACTTCACCGATCCCGCCCGTTCCTTTTCCCATCCCGCTTACCCCCTCATGCTCCCCATGCTCGAGACATGGGTCTATCTCTGGATCGGCCGATGCAGCCAATCCATCGTCCGCGTCATCTTCCCCTTCTTCTACTTCGCCGCCCTCCCGCTCCTCTACTCCGGCGTCGTCACCGTCACCGGACGCCGCTGGGCCGGCCTTATCGCCGCCGCGCTCGTCTTCTTCATCCCATTTCTAACCCTCGGCCAGACCAATCTCTTCACCGGCTACGCCGATTTCCCCCTCGCCGTGCTCTATCTCGCCGCCATCGTCAGTCTCATTAAATACGCCTCCGATCCCGCCGATTCCCGCGCACTCCTCTTCGGCATCTACGCCAGCGCACTCCCGTGGATGAAACACGAGGGCGCCCTCCTCTGGCTCTGCCTCATGCTTGTCGCCGGATTGACATTGCTCGCCCATCGCAAACTCCGCCCCATCTTCCTCTCCGCCGCTCCGGGCCTCATCGTCATCGTCGTCTGGAAGGTCGTCACATTCGCCACTCGAGCCCTTTCGAACCCCGATTTCATGCCTCTCACCATCGGCAATGTCACCGGCCACGCCGCGCGCTTCGCCGTCATCCTCCGTTATCTCCTTCTCGAATTATCCGCCACGAATCACTGGAGCATCCTCTGGTTCGTCTTCCCCTTGGCCCTCCTCCTTCTGGCGCTCCGTGGCAAACGAACGCTCAGCCTCCAGCTCGGCTCCATCGTCCTGATCCCGCTCATCCTCTATTCAGCCATCTACATCCTCAGCAACCGCGGCTCCCTTGAAGCCCATCTCGACAGCTCCCTCGCCCGCCTCATCTCCCACCTCTCCCTCGTCGCTCTTCTTACGATCGCCGCCGCCCTCCCGGAATAACCCTCCGTCTCCCCTCAAATCCTTCGAATTTCGATTTTCGAATTTCCGGGCCAGGAGCCCGGTCACTTCCCCGGCGAAGCCTCCGCTCCCGGTATCCGTATATCCGGCGGCGGCGGCGGCGCGCTGCGCCACTTGATCAGCCAGGCGATCAAGATGCACCAGATCACCACGGCCACCGCAGCCAGCATTTGCCGCCGGGTCACTCGGAGAGGGTATCGATCTTCTCCGCTAGGTCAAAATCCGTTTCCGTCAGCCCGCCCTCGCTGTGCGTCGAGAGCAACAGCCTCACCCGGTTGTACCGGATATCGATGTCCGGGTGATGCTCCTCCTCCTCCGAGATATCCGCCACCGAGTTCACAAAATCCATTGCCTGCAAAAAGTCGTCGAACTCGAACATCCGCTCGATCGATTTGTTCTTCAGAAGGTCCCATTCCGGGATTCGCTTCATCTCCTGCTTGATTTCGTTGGGTTCGAGTAGGTCCGCCATAATTCTTGCGTCGTGCGCGTCATTGATTAAATCGGAACTCGGCCCGTTGCACTCTCAAAAAAAGGCCGCCCCTCATTTTTCGCAATCGCGCCCCATCCAGCCGCCCCGCCGCGTCCGATATCGCCCTTGCGTGGGAACTTGCGCCTGTGTAGAAGCGTACCTCCGTCCAATCCAACTCCTTCCTATTCAAGCCATGGGCAAAATCTACAAAGACATCGTCGAGACCGTGGGCCGCACGCCCCTTGTCAAACTCAACCGCGTCGTCGGGGACGTCCCCGCCACGATCCTCCTCAAGTGCGAATACTTCAACCCCCTCGGCAGCGTCAAGGACCGCATCGGCATGGCCATGATCGACGCCGCCGAGAAGGAAGGCCTCATCACGAAGGACACCGTCATCGTCGAGCCCACCAGCGGCAATACCGGTATCGCACTCGCCTTCGTATGTGCCGCACGCGGCTACAAGCTCATCCTCACCATGCCGGAGACGATGTCCCTCGAGCGCCGCACCCTCCTCGCCATGCTCGGCGCGAAGCTCGTCCTCACCCCCGGCGCCGAAGGCATGAAAGGCGCCATCGCCCGCGCCGAGGAGATCGTGAAAAACACTCCCAACGCCTGGATGCCCCAGCAATTCAACAACCCCGCCAACCCCGCCATCCATCGCAAGACCACCGCCGAGGAAATCTGGTCCGACACGGACGGCGCCGTCGATATCCTCATCTCCGCCGTCGGCACCGGCGGCACCATCTCCGGCTGCGTGGAGGTCATCAAGCCCCGCAAACCCTCCTTCCAGGCCATCGCCGTCGAGCCCAAGGAATCCCCCGTCATCTCCCAGACGCTCGCCGGCCAGCCCGTCAAACCTGGCCGCCACAAAATCCAGGGCACCGGCGCAGGCTTCGTCCCGAACAACCTCCATCTCAAGGACGAGCACGGCAGCCCGCAGATCACCGAGTGCATCCAGGTCACCGATGATGACGCCTTCGCCATGGCCCGCCGCCTCGCGAAGGAAGAAGGCATCCTCGCCGGCATCTCCACCGGCGCCAACGTCTGGGCCGCCATCGAGGTCGCCAAACGCCCCGAGAACAAAGGCAAGACCATCGTCACCATCGCCTGCTCCACCGGCGAGCGTTACCTCTCCACTCCCCTCGCCGCCGAGGCCCGCGCCGAAGTCGGCGGCTAACCGCCCGCTCCATTCCGTCCGTGAAAATCGCCATCGGCTCAGACCACGGCGGCTATCCGCTTAACGAGCGCATTATCGAGGACCTGGAAAAAGCCGGCCACACCATCCTCGACTTCGGCACCCACGACGGCACAAAGCCCGACGACTACCCCGACTACGCCCGCAAGGTCGGCGACGCCGTCCAGCAGGGCCAGGTAGATCGCGGCATCGTCATCTGTGGCTCCGGCGTAGGCGCCGCCATCGCCGCGAATAAAATCCACGGCGTCCGCGCCTGTATGTGCCACGACACCTACTCCGCCCATCAAGGCGTCGAGCACGACAACATGAACGTCCTCTGCCTCGGCGCCCGCATCATCGGCGTCGAGCTCGCCCGCGAGTTGGTCCACGCCTTCCTCGCCGCCACCTTCTCCGGCGCCGAGCGCCACGTCCGCCGCCTGGCCAAAATCGACGAAATCGAAGCCGCCGGCTCGTAGGACGCCCCCTCCGTTCGCATAAGCCTCATGAGTCGCATGCGTCCCATCCCGCGCCGCAAATTCTTTCAACCAGCGATTCTGCTCACACCATCTGTATCTTCTCCGCATCCACCGCCGACATAATCAGATCCGCCGCCCCCACAATCCCCTCCACCTGCTTCGCATTCCTCGCCCCCACGATCGCCCCCGTCACCGCCGGATTCCGCAGCACCCATGCGATCGCCATCTCCGCCGCCGTCCGCGCGTAATGGTGCCCCGCTTCCCGCAGCATCCGCGCGATCTCCAGGTTTCGCGTCAGCTTCGGCTCCATGAATTCCGGATTCCTCGTCCGCCAATCATTCGCCGGCAGCTTCGCAATCCGCTCCCGCGTCATCGCCCCCGTCAGCAACCCCGACCCCATCGGCGAATACGCAATCACCCCGATCCCCTGCGACAGGCAATACGGCAGTAACTCGAATTCCGCCTCCCGCCGGATCAGCGAGTAAGGCGGTTGCAGCGACGTCACCGGCGCGATGTGCTGCGCCGCCTGCAACTCCTCAAGGTTGAAATTGCTCACCCCGATCCACCGCACCTTCCCCTCGCGTTGCAAGTTCGCCAATTCCCGCCATCCCTCCTCCGTCTCCGCCAGATCGTCCGCCGGCCAATGGATCTGGTACCGGTCGAGCGCCTCCACCTTCAGCCGCCGCAGACTGTTCTCGCACTCCCGCCGCACCGATTCCACCCGCAGCGAGTAATCCACCTTCCCCTTCTCATCCCACACAATCCCGCACTTCGTAAAAATATACGGCTTCCGCCCCGTCCATTCCCCTACCGCCCGCGCCACCACCTCCTCCGAGTGCCCCAGCCCATACGCCGCCGCCGTATCGATCCAATTGATCCCCAGTTCCAGCGCCCGATGGATCGCTCCGATCGAATCCCGGTCATCCTGCTCCCCCCATCCAAATTGCCAGTCCCCGCCAATAGCCCACGCCCCAAATCCAATCGGCGTAATGTGCAAATCCGAGTTCCCAAGCCGTCGCGTATTCATAAATTTCTCCAACGTTACAATTCGCGCGCCGCCCGTTCACGGGCCGCCTTGTACGCCGCAATCGTCTCCGCCAGCGCCGCGTCAAAATCCTCCTTCGGCTCAAATCCCGCCGCCGACAGCTTCGCCACGCTCGCCGTCGAGTGCCGCACATCCCCCGCTCGCGCCGGCCCGTGTACGATCTCCGACCTCGACCCCGTCAGCCTCACGATCCGCTCCGCCAGTTCCTTGATCGTCATCGCCCCCCCGCGCCCGATATTGAATACCCCGCCCAACGGCGACGCCGTCGCAAAAAACGCATTCGCCCGCGCCACATCCCGCACCGAGACAAAATCCCGCGTTTGCCCCCCGTCCCCGTGGATCGTCAGCGGCTCGTTCCGCAGCGCCCGGTCGATGAAAATCGGTACCGCCGCCGCGTATGCGCTCGCCGGGTTCTGCCGCGGCCCGAACACATTGAAATACCGCAGGGACACCGTCGCCAGCCGCCCCGTATCCGCGAACATCTTGCAATAATATTCCCCGTCCAGCTTGCTGATCGCATACGGACTCGCCGGCTCCGGGATCATACCCTCCCGCTTCGGCGCCATCGGATTATTCCCATAGATCGCCGCGGAACTGCTGAAGCTCAGCGCCTTCACCCCCGCCCGCGCCGCCTCCTCCAGCACAATCAACGTCCCCATCGTGTTCGTCTCCGCGCACCCGATCGGGTTCTCCATCGATTCCGGCACCGAAATCATCGCCGCAAGGTGAAACACATAATCCACCCCGCGCATCACCCCGCGCACCGTCTCCCGATCCAGGATCGACCCGGCAATAAATTCACATTCCAACCCCGCCAAATTCTCCCGGAACCCCGAGCGCAAATTATCCAGCACCCGAATCTCCGCCTTGTTCTGGAAATACTCCACCAGATGACTCCCGATAAACCCGCTGCCCCCTGTAATGAGGATTTTCATAACGACGCCACATCAACTCAATTTCACAAAATGCTGCCCCGGCAGTTGCTTCACCAGGTGCTTCATCTCCAGCAGCAGCAGCGTCGATGACACGCGCCCCGACGGCAGATTCGTCTTCGAAATAATCGTATCGATCGGCGTCTCATCGTCCCCGATCGCTTCATACACCAGCTTCTCCTCCGATTTCAAATTGCTCGTCCGCGGCGGCGGCGCCGCCCGCTCCTGCGGCTTCTGCGGCAGCAGAATATTCAAATCATCCAGGACATCCGCCGCCGATGCCACCAGCTTCGCCCCCTGCTGGATCAACCGATTCGACCCCGCCGCCGTCGGCCGGTCAATCTGCCCCGGCACCGCGTACACATTCCGCCCCTGGTCAATCGCCTGCGTCGCCGTGATCAACGCCCCGCTCCCGAATCCCGCTTCAACGATCAGCACTCCCGACCCCCACCCCGCCACAATCCGGTTCCGCATCGGAAACGTCTGCGTATCCGCCGTCGTCTCCATCGAGAATTCCGAAACCACCGCCCCCGACTCCGCGATCTTCTCCGCCAGCCCCTTGCTCTCACTCGGATAAAGCTTCATCAACCCCGACCCCAGCACCGCCACCGTCCGCCCGTGCGCCGCCAGCGCCCCTTGATGCGCCGCCGTATCGATTCCCCGCGCCAGCCCGCTCACCACCGTCAGCCCCGCATACGCGAGCTGATAGCTCAGCTTCTTCGCGCACTCGAGCCCGTAATGGCTCGCACTCCGCGACCCTACGATGCCGATCGCCTGAAAATCCCGCGCCTGCAGATCCCCCCACACATACAGCACAATCGGCGGCGAAGTAATCTCCCTCAACAGCGGCGGATAATCCTCCGAATCATAAGCAATCACCCGCGCCCCAAATTCCTTAACCCGTGCCAGCTCCGACGCCAAATCTACATTCTCCTCCCATTTGGTAATCGCCTCCGCCACCTCCTTCCCAATCCCCTGCACCGCCCGCAACTCACTCCCCTTCGCCATAAAAATCCGCTCCGGCGTCCGAAAAACCTCGATCAACCTCCGCGCCCGCGCATACCCCACCCCCCGCAGCATATTCAGCGCAATAAATCCCTCCGTCGAAGTCATGCTGCGGCATAGTGATGGCCTCCAACACGAAGGGCAACACTTTGGTCCATCGGCCCGCGTCGCTCCCTTCGCGTCCGATCAAGTCATTTCCGTCCCTTCTATCCTTTCCGTCCTTTACCCCAATTCCCCCTCCTCACTCTACCGCGATCCCCTCCGACAGATCCGCCATCGCCGAAACCGCCCGAATCAAAAAGCTCCCCTCCTCCAACTTCCAAAACACCCTCCCGTCTCGCTGCGGTTCCACTTCCCTCCCATTCACAAACCACCTCACCCCACCCGGCAGCGTCGACGTCAATTCCACCATCTGCTGATCCCTCGGCAGCACCGCATCGATCACATAATGCGCCCCTGGATACGGCGAGAGAATCCGCGGCTCCGGCCTCACCCGCGCACCAATCGTATTATCCGCCGTCGCGCACCAGGCCGCATACTCGGGCGGCAACAGCATCGTCCCATCCGTCGCAAAATACCCCGACGCATCCACCAGCGGTTCCGTCCCCTTCAAGAACAACTCCGGCACAGTCCCCGGCGAATGCGCGCACGGCAGCAGCCCCGTCAGGCTGCAAACATCCCGCCGCACCAGCGTCCCCGGCGCCGGCGGCAGCCCGTGATCCGTGCGCAAGAGCAGGTTCATCGTCGCCGCCCATAGCGGCGCCGCGGCGCGGATCGCCAGCAGCCCGCCCAGCGGATGCCCGTCAAAATTTCCCGCCCATACCGCGACGGTATGCTCCTTGTCGAACCCCACCGTCCATGCGTCGCGGAATCCGCTGCTCGTCCCCGTCTTCGCCGCCACACGTTGCTTCAACGCCAGCGGCGACGCCGGCCCAAACGCCCTCCGCCGCGCCTCGTTATCGCAAAGAATATCCGTGATGATTCCAGCCGCCTCCGGCGATGACATCCGCGTCACCGGCGCCATCCGCGCCTCGATATATCGCGCCGGCAGCGCCAGCCCGCCCCGCTCCAGCCCCGCGTATGCCGCCGCAAGGTCCACCAGCCGGATCCCCGCATTCCCCAAAATAAACCCCGCGCCATAATCATCGAACGTCCGCTCAAAATTGAATCCCCATTGCCTTAGCGAAAAAAATGCCTCGCGCGCCCCGATCCGGCTCAGCGTCACTACCGCCGGCACGTTCAGCGAGCACGCCAGCGCCTCCCGCATACGCACCGGCCCGAGGCATCGCCGCGTAAAATCCTGCGGATCATAATCCGCGTACGCATCCCGGATCGCATCCGGCGTATCCGGCAGCAGCGTCGCCGCCGTGACGATCCGCCGGTCAATCGCCTCAAGGTAAATGAACGGCTTCAACGTCGATCCGCAGCTCCTCGGCCGCAGCGCCCCATTCACTTCGCACAGCGCGTAATCCGACGATCCCACCAGCGCGCGCACCGCCCCGGTCGAGTTCTCCACGATGACCATCGCCGCCTGCGTCACGTCCGCGCGATTCAGCGACGCAAGGTGCGCCCGCACCGCCCATTCCGCCGTCCGTTGCAAATCCAGGTCCAGCGTCGTCCGCACCGTCCCGCGCAGCCCCGGATTCTCCCGCAGCACCGCATCCACGAAATGCGGCGCCAGATGCGGCGGCTCCACATGCAGGATCGCTGGCGGATTCGCCAGCAGATCGCGCTGTGCCGGCGTGATAATCCCCGTCACCGCCAATTGCACCAGCACCCTCCGATACCGCGCCGCCGCTTCCTTCGGATGCGTCCACGGATTAAATCGCGTCGGCGATTGCGGCAGCCCAGCCAGGTAGATCGCTTCCGCCAGCGTCAGGTGCGCCGCCGATTTCCCAAAGTACGCCCGCGCCGCCGCCTCCGGCCCCAGCCGCCGATTCCCGTAACTCACCCTATTCAGGTATGCCGCCAGAATCCGCGCCTTGTCCCATTGCCGCTCCAGCTTCCACGCCGCGACCGCCTCACGCAATTTCCCCATCCACGACCGCCCCTCCCGCCCCGACGCAATCTTCACCAACTGCTCGGTAATCGTCGACCCTCCCGAGACAATCCGCCCCACCCGCACATTCCGCCACACCGCCGCGCACAGCGCTTCGATGTCGATCCCCGAGTGCGTTTCAAACCGCTTGTCCTCCAGCGCCACCGTGATCCGCGGCAGATATTCCCCCATCTCCGCGAGCGATACCGGAATCTGCGCCCGCGCATCCGAATTCGGAATAATCGCTAGGTCGCGCCCGCGAAAATCCTGCAAATTCAATGTCCCATCCAGCGCCTTGTCCAGCGCCGCCGGGACCGGCACCGACCACGCCCACAGCGCCACTCCCACAATGAGCAGCGCTGCGAAGCCAATGATTATTCGCCCGAGACGTAACATACGCTGGATGCCGTAAGCCCGGAGAAACGGCTGTCGTACATCGGTGTCACCTGCGTCGCCGGCCAGCGGAACGTCCCCGCCGCCGTCACCCGCACGAGCACCGGATAAACCGCCGATCCAGGCATCACATAATCGAAATAAAGCAGCGTCGAGCGGTCCCGCATCTCGGAATGCGAAAGCTCCAGCAGCGAATCGTTCGGGTCCATCGGCGGCAGCTCAAAGAATTGCCCGATCTGCGCGATATTCGGATTCACCGTCTCGAAAGCCCCCGGCAGCGAATCCTCCAGCGCCACGTAATACTGCTGCTTCTCGCTGAAGATGCGGTACGTCACCAAAAGCTGGTCCCCTATATGATATGGCGCATCCGCCGCGCCCGTCCGCGCCGCGTTGGTCAGGTCCTTCACCACCCGCTCCACGCGAATCCCGCGATCCACCCGCGCCGTATCCAGTTGCTTCATCGTAAAATCCGACTGCATCAAAAATGTCAGCGGCATTTTGTTCAGCCCCGTCACTCCCAACTCATCACCCAGCGCCCGGGCCGTCCACGCCGCCGAAGCCCCGTTCTTCGATACCGCCGCCGGCGCCGGCACCGGCGTGCCCAGCGATCCCGGCGGGTTCGCATCCAGCATCGCCTTGAATGCCAGCAGCAGCCACAGATTCTCCTGCGTCGAAAACACCCTCAGGGTAATCGAATACCCGTCGCCGAACCGGACCACGAACTGGCTCGTATTATCCGCCCCCAGCGCCGACGCCGAATCCAAAATGTGCAGCAGCCGCTTATGGATTTCGTCTTTCTTCGCCGCCGTAAAATTCGGCGGCGCGATCGTCTCAAACGCCATCGCGCAAATCCCCTCCGTCCGGTCCGGCGACCCGAACGAATCCGGCTTGAACGCCGTCGGCACGATGACCTTGTCGATCTCATTCATCAATTGCAGCTTCTCTGTGGGCATGATGTTCAGCTTGTGCACCGCCATCGCCAGCAGCGCCCGCCCATCCATCCCCATCCCATCGCGGTGCAGGTAAATATCCTCCGCCGTCGCCGAGTAATCCCCGCCGTCATTCATCGACGCCAGCACGAATAGCGCGAACGCCCGCGTATCGATGTCCCCCTGGCTCGTCGCGATGATCTTCACGCCTCCCTCCAGTTTTACCGTCAATCCGTCCGGGATATCGAACCCGTCCGCCGCCGCCTCGTTCAGCGCCCAGCAGACCTGGCACGTCGCGTAATCGTGCGGCTCCGTCCCGCCCGGCCACAACGGCAGCCGCCCATCCGTGAGCACCGAGTCGCTGATCTGCCCGATCGCCTGCTGGAAAATCGCCCGGTAAGCCGGCAGCCGCGCCTCGGTCCCCGGCAGATAATCCATCAGCCCGCCCAGCAGCGCATAGCACAGCAGCTTGCTGCTGATCTGCTCAAAGCACCCGTGCGGATAATCCAAAATCGTCGGAATCCCCGCCATCGCAGGCAACCATGAAGTCGTCGAAAGCGTGGTCGCATACTGCCCGCGGCTTTGCGTCCAATCCTTCGGCATGAATCCCGCCGGCGCGAACCCCGGCCCATTAAATCCGCCTGACACAGTCTCATGCCGCGTAATGGTCGGCGCGCTCACCGGTACGCTGATCTCCACCGCATCCGCCATCATCGGATTGGACGTCGCCGCCGCTTCGAACTTGACCGTGATCGCCTTCAGGTCCGGGTCCGTCACCTTCGCCTTGAATCTCAAAACCCATGGCACATCCCGCAGGGCCGTCCCACTCACCGTCGGCTCCGCCTCCAGCGTGCATCCCGACCCCGTCGTGCATCGCGCCATGATTGCCGCCGAATCCGCAAAATTCTCCCGCACCACCGCGCGCAACTCCACCTCATCCCCGTCCCGCACAAATCGCGGCAGCGACGGATCGACCATCAGCGGCTTCGAAATCTTCACCGTCTTCGTCGCGTCCCCGCCGAACTGGTTCGCCTTCGTATCCCCGATCGCCACGACGCGATACGTCGTCAGGTTATCCGGCGCTTCGAACGCGAACGTCGCCTTCCCATCCCCATCGGTCTTCAAACTCCCCGCCCAAAACGCCAGCGTTTTGAATTCCTTCCGCGTGCTGTTGTTATTGGCGCCGTTCTCCTCACCCCCGTCACCAATGATGAATCCCTTTTGGAACGGCCCATTCTGGTCGATCTTATCGATATACCGCGCCAGCGATTGGTAACTCATGATCCCAAACGGATTGTTCGGATAAAACTCGGAAAGCGGATCCGGCAGCGTCCATTGCCCCAGTTGCAGCACCGCGTCATCCACCGCGAACACCGCCAGGTCCGCCGCGGCCACCGGTTTCCCCTCGCTTGTTACCGCGACTTCTCCGTGGATCGTCTGCCCCGGCCGCGCCTCCGTCCGGTCCAGGTGCGGCGCGATCGAAAGCTCCCGGTCCGGCCTGCTCACGTTGAACGGGCAAAACGCGAATCGCTCGCTCGGTAAATCCTCCGCGCCTCCCGGTCGCGTCAAATAAACCGCCAGCGTCGCATTCGGCGCGTACTCCGCCTTGATCGGCACCTCGATTCGCGCCGCGTTCCCGCCGAGCGGTACAATCATCGTATCGAGAATGTCGTCCGTCTCCACGCAGACCCACGCCACCCCCGCATACGGCGCCTGCACCGTAAACACCGCTTTGTCCCCCGGCGCCCACGGATCGCCCCGCGTCGTCAGGCTGAATGACGTATCATTCTCCACCGGCATCTCCGCCTCCTCCTCGCCAGTCACCGTCGTTTCACACGCCACCATCGGCGTCGCAATCTCCTTCGCCCGCACCGCGATCACATACCGCCCCGTATCCGTCGCCGAAAAAAAGAGCGATCCCGGCGCCGTCGCGTCGCGCGAATCCACCTTCGCAAACTCATCCACATTATTATATCGGTACACCAGCGGCGCCACCCGCTCCTTCACCGTCCTCGTGGTGACGTGATAGAGATCGACCGTCACCTTCGTCGCCGCGTCATCCACGGAGTTCCCGTCCGCATCCGCCTCTTCCAGCGTCACCGCGATCCCGCGCGGATCGGTCACCTTCTCCTCCGCATAAACACCCAGGATAACCGGCGCGCTCGCAAAATTCTCATACGTCCCGCCCGTAATCGTCTGCCCATCCACCGATGTCACATCCGCTGTCCACGAGACATGCGACGGCCCCACCGCCGGATTCGATGCAAATGGACAGCCGCACGCAATACTCGCCTCCCCGTTCCCATCCAGCCGCGCGTCCCCCTCGATCGTCTGCGACAGGTTGTTGTCCGGATCCAGCGCCGGCCCGATCTGCGCGTAATGGTTGTATCGCAGCGTATTGCTCCCCGTTTCCGCGCTCGCATTCCACTCCGCCTTCCAATGCAAGCGCGCCCCCGAGTTCGCCCCTCCGTGGAAAAATGTCGAAAGCACGCGCATATGCGCCGCCGTCCCCGTTTCGGTCGTCGCGTCCACATTCACAAAAAACAGCGGCACCCGGTACTCCTCGACATCAATGGTCGTCGTCCCCGAGTAATCGACGCCTCCCAGCGAGCACGCAATCGTACATTGCCCCAGCGCCGCGTCCGCCGGGATGTGCCACGTATCTTCGAAAGTCCCGTAATCCGAGAGCGTCGTCTTTCCTTCCGCCACCACCTTGTCGCCATCGCCTTGGTGAATCTGCCAATCCACCTGCCCCGTCGCCGGAATCGCCAGCCCCGCCGGCGTGATATCCCGCAGCAGCCCCTTCATCTTCAAATCCTCGCCCGGCCGGTAAAGATTCCGGTCCGTGAGGACGAGGCAATGATTTGTCGGATGCGTCTGCGTGCTGCTGTCCCCCGACGCATAGGTCGAGTCATCCGCGAACGCCAGCGACGGCCCGCCCTTCGTATCCGCTATAAATAAATACGCCCCCGGCTTCTTCGCCGGAAAAAGCTCCGCCTGCGAAAACGTCGCAATCCCGTTCGTATCCGTCACAGCCCGCGCAAGTTCAATATTCTGATCCGTCACCGCCCGCACTATCACCCCCGCCACCGGCAGCGCATCCGCCATCCCCGCCACATGCAGGAACACTTTCGCCGCCGACCGTTTCTCCGTGAGGATATAATTGCTGAACACAACCAGCGCGCGCCCTCCCGCGATCCGCTTATCCGGCAGCGTCGAAGAAGCCTCGATAAGATAAGGCCCTTGCAACGTCGTCCCCGCCGGCAGCGCCGCCGTAACATCCCGAAGCTGATCCTCGGTCACGTCGCTCGACGCCGCGCAACTCCCCGTCGTCACCACCGGCAAATTGAAAGCCCGCACCAGCAGTTCCGTCTGCTTCTGTTTTGTCTGGTCCGTCTTCGGATCGTAAATCTGCTCCCCAGTCAGCGGGTCCAAATCAAAATCGTTATATTCATCCAGCCGATTGTCCACCGCTGGCAATTTCTCCAGCGGCACGCTCGCCAGTTTCCACGCCACCGCCGGCGTATGGCTCTGCATGAATGCAAAGTGCAGCGACCCACCGCTC
>JBEKOV010000035.1:0-28412 GCA_049521415.1 Chthoniobacteraceae bacterium | reverse complement strand
GGCGGCACTTGATTCCCATGTCCCGCCTAAACGCCATTCCCCAAGGCAGCCTTACCCGATGGGCGGCGTATATTTGTGTCGTCGGCTTGCTCGGATTCTTCCAAGCCCCCGCGCATGCCGGTTCGGTAAGCCCCAACGCCACGGGCATTTACAACGCCCTCATCGGCTCGACCAATACCCTCTTTCAGGACTCCGGTTCCATCACGCTCGATATCTCACAAAAGGGCGCTCTGACCGCCAAAGTCAATCTGGGCAGCCAAACCTTCCGGGCCAGCACCTCCTTCCTATTCAACAACTTCGCCGCCTTCAGGCTCGGCACCGGCTTCACCGCTCCGACCATTGTCCTCACGCTCGACTCCTCCAATGCGGTCGTCACCGGCCAGCTTCTTGACCTCGATGGCCGCTTCCCCTTCGCCGCGACCCGCACCCCTTACAGCAGTTCCGATCCCGCGCCCGAAGCCGGCCGATACACTCTCCTGCTCTCCCCCACCCAATCCGGCCCATCCGGTCAGGGCAACGGCTTTGCCACCATGCAAGTCAGCCCGACCGGCCTTGTCACCATCGATGGCCGCTCGGAGACCGGCGCGCCCTTCTCCGCTTCCGCCTATGTCGACGGCAGCGGCGAGTTTCCATTCTATACAGTGACGAATGGCTCGGGCAGCCTCCACGGCTCGGTTAATTTCGAAAACATCGCCGGATTTAGCGACTGCGACGGGCCTCTCGGCTGGAGCATCGCCAGCAGCGCCACCAGCAGCCAAGTCTCCCTCATCGGCTCTTTGTACGTCTCCGCCACGCAGGGCGCTCTCATCCTTCCATTCCCTCAAACCCAAAACAACGGCGCCCTAATATTCGGCCAGAACAGCGCCACGATCACAGCCGATTCGGTCACCCTCTCCTCGCAGGAGCTTTCCTCCACTTCGACGCAGCTTTCGAAGTTGAAACTCGACGCCAGGACCGGCCTCTACTCGGGCCGGCTTTCGGCCTCCGGAACCGGCGGACCATTCTACGGCGTGGCATTTCAAGCCCAAGGCGTCGGCGCCGGCCTGCTGCTCGGTCAAAATAGCGTTGGATGGATGCTCCTCGACCCACCCGCCGGCTCGAACTCCCAGTCCGGCGGCGTCGACGAAGAAGGCAGCGGTACTCTCACAATCACCAACCCGGGCTCTTATTCAGGTGCAGCTCTCGTGATTTCCGGATCGATTTCCGATTCTCCGGGTGCCATACTCTCCGGGACGGGCACCATAACCATCGACCTCCCGATCAATTCCGGCGTCCTCGGCGGGACGTTCACAGGATCTCCGCCCGATACCAGCGGGACCCTCGTCACCACTGGCAGCTTGACGCTGGGCACCTACGGCTCGCTTACAATCTCCCCTGGCCTTCCCTTCACGCCGACAAACCCGCCCGGTGGCCTCACTGGCATCACTCTCCCCACAGTCAGTGGGAGCAACCTCCTGATTACAAGCCTTCCCAATGGCGACACGCTGGCTCTGTCAGGTACCGTAACCGTGACCATCGTCGGCGGCATTCAGTCATACCAGGCCTTTGATGTAACCCTGACTGGCGGAAGCGCCGCGGGCACACTTGACGTAACGGGTTCGCTTACGGACGGCGGCCCGCTCCTTCTGAGCAGCACCGCTGCCGCGTTTTCCTCTGGTACCCTGCAGCTTTACTGCCAATTCGCCGGCGATCCCGGCGATGGTGACGATGGCGCCACTATCACAATCGGCAACCCAGGCTCTGACTCCGGTGGCCTTACCGTGGCCACACTCGGTGCCGTAGTTGCAACGCAACCAATCAACACCGGCGGGAATCTGCTTCTCACGAGTACCACGATTATCGCCTACCCAACTCCGATTTCCGGTGGCCCTCACTATGTTGCTGTGTTCAGCGGCAGCTCCATCCCCATATTCCAAGGAATTTCACCGGGCACAATTACATCAGGGACGCTCCAGCCCAACGAGCAACCGATCATCGACCTCTAGCCCGCCTCCGGGTGCAGCCTCCTGCACGCCTCCAGTGTATTCGCGATCAGCATTGCGATGGTCATCGGCCCCACGCCGCCCGGTACGGGCGTGATCGCGGAGCACTTCGGCGCGACCTCCTTGAAGTCCACATCCCCCACCAGCCGGTAGCCTTTCTCCACTGAGGGATCCTCCTTCCGGTTAATCCCGACATCAATCACGACCGCTCCATTGCGCACATGCTTCGCTTTCACAAACTCCTGGCGCCCAATCGCTGCGATCAATATATCCGCTTCATGCGTAATTTCTTCCAGCCCCCTGCTCTTTGAATGCGTCACCGTCACCGTCGCATCCCCTCCCTTTCCCTTCCTCATCATCAGCATCGCCATAGGCTTGCCCACGATCATGCTGCGGCCCAGCACCACCACGCGCGCCCCTGCCGTCTCGATTCCCATCTCGATCAGCAGCCGCTGGCACCCCAGCGGCGTGCATGGCACAAATCCGCCCGGCTCCCCCATTGCCAGCTTCGCAACATTGATCGGGTGAAATCCATCCACGTCCTTTCGCGGGTCGATTGTCTCCACCACCACCGCCTCGTCGATGTGCGGCGGCGGCGGCGATTGCACCAGGATACCGTGAATCGCCGGGTCCGCGTTCAATTTCCGCACGAGCGCCACCAGTTCCTCCTGCCTCGTCTCCGCCGGCATCTCGTGCTTGAGCGAATACAATCCCAGTTCCAGGCACTTCTTCGCCTTTGCCCGCACGTATGCGCGCGATGCCGGGTCGTCCCCCACCAGCACCACCGCCAGCCCCGGCGTGATGCCGCGCGCCTTCAATTCCTCCACCCCCGCCCGCGACTCGGCGTGTACTTTTTCCGCGATGGCTTTTCCGTCGATTAATTTCATTCGGTCTTTGGCTGCATCAATTGTTCGATCCTCGCCCGTTCGGCTTCGATATCCGCACCGCGCGCGACGAAGATCAAATCTCCGCACGTGATCCGCACTTTTGCAAACGGCAGCGGAATCATGAAGCGGTCCCAACTCTTCAACCGCACCGCGCGGGAATATTCAATGTGAATCGGGAGGATCGCCGCCCCCGTCTGCTGCGCGAGGTAAACGACCCCCTGCCCCAGCTTGTAACGCGGCCCGCGCGGCCCATCCGGCGTCACCGCCACGTCCTCGCCGGCCTCCAGCGTCCCGCTCAGCGCCAGCAGCGCCGCCGCGCCCTGCCGCGACGAGGAGCCGCGCACCGATTTCAGCCCAAAGCATTCCATCACGGTGGCGATGATCTCGCCATCGCCGCTCGGGCTCGTCAGCACCGCGCCCGTGCGATGCCGCGTGTACCGATCGCGCAACAACGGCAGCACGAACATCCGGTTGTGCCAGAAGGTCCAGATCATCGGCTGCTTGAATTCCCGATCCAGCAGCCGCGCGCGATCTTCCACGCTGATCCGCAGCGTGCATCCGATCACCCGGATCAATGCCGCCGCCAGCTTCCCGAGTCGCCTTTCATTGCCGCGGACCTTCACGTCTCTCGCAGCCCCTTCACAAGCCGGCTCAGGATGGGCCGCACCGATTGCGCCAGCGTCTCGTTCGCGTATCCCACCCACGCCACCGGGCTGGTCAGGTCCAGCGGCGGATCGACCGCCTCGCCCTCCGGCCCCTCGAATACGATCCCCGCCTCAGCCAGCAGCAACGCCGTGCACACATCGTACGGATGACACATCAGCGGCGGATTGCCCCCCTCTCGCCGCACGATCAGCGGACGCAAATCCCCGTTCATCCGGTCATGCCCCGCCAGCAATTCATAAAACTGCCCGCCGGTGGAAATGTATTGGTCGTCAAAGATCACCGGCCACTCCATCTCCCCGTACAATTCCCTCCACAATTCCTCCTCCAGCCGCGCCACCCCCGCCTTCCCCTCCGGGAAAAATTTCCCGAATGACGCAAACCCGTGCCGGAAATCCCGCGCCTCGGACGCCCGCAGCGCAATCGCTTCCCGCGTCCCGCTCCGCACGTCGATGCCCTCCGCCACCAGCCCCCTCCCGCGCACCGCGCTCACCTGGTCCGCCCGCCATTGCTTGCGCGTCGGGATTTCCGTCATCGCCGCCACGAAGACATCGGACAATCGCGTCCCCCCGCCGCGCTCCGGCGCCAGCCCGGCCAGCACCCAGGCCGGGCGCTTGTCGTGCATGATGCCGCGCGTGCCGTCTATCGGGTCGATCACGCAGCGCCATTTTGTCTCCCGCGCCCCGCGCGGGAAGACCCGCGTCTCCGGGTCGTCAAATCCCTCCGCCACCAACTCCACCGGCCACTCCGCCGGCCAATGCTCCCGAAACCACGCCACAATCGCCTCCTCGCTGATCGTGTCGATCGAGTAAATCGTATCCGCCACCGATTCCCGCGCTACCTTCGACAGTTGCGCGTTCTCCTGGTCCCGCCGCCCCTCGATCACCGCGTCCCTCACGAAATCCTCCAGGGCGCACAACAGCCCTCGCGCCTTCTCCGCATCCCGCAGCGGCATGGGCATGGAAAGTCCGGTCATCCCCGCCCCTATACATCGCCGGCCCCTTCCCGTCACTTGAACTTACACTTGGACACGAACTTGGACTTTCTGTTTCCTGATTCCCGGTATCCGCCCAGTCCCCCGCCTTATCTCCCTACGCAGCCTTCCAATCGCGCGGCTGCCGGTTCTTCATCACCGCCACCCGCTCTCTCAATTAGCAATTTCAGATTGGCAATTATCAATTCTCCTCCCTCCCTCCTTGACTTCCCCTCCCCTCACCCCAAACTTTTCTGTCTGGCCATGAAATCCATCGCTGCCCCTGTTTTCGCCTTGCTGTTCACGCCGGCTCTCCTGCGCGCTCAGTTGGCTCCGGACACCGGCGCGGTTGCTTCCGGCACCGCCGCCGGCAATGCTCCCGTCGTCGATGCCGCGCAGCTCATCGCCCTGCTCCCGCCGGCCCCTCCAGGCTGGAGCGCCGATAAGCCCGAGGGCTCGACCAGCCAGAGTTTCGACGGCCAGATCACCACGGTCGATAACTCCTACGTCCAGGGCCAGGCCGACGACGCCCCCACCGCCGCCATTCACATCATCGACTCCGCGAACAACCAGCAATTCCAGATCGCCACCAAGGCCCTATGGAGCGCTGTCGGCAGCAGCCCCGCCGGCTACGACAAGACCATCACCGTCGCCGGCCTCCCCGGCTTCGAGCATTACGCCAATGCCACCCAAACCGGCGCCCTCTGGGTCGTCGTCGGTGGACGTTTCTTCGTCCAGGTCGAGACCACGCGCCAGCCACCCTCCCAGCTGGAAACGTGGCTCAGTCACATCGACTTGAAAAAGCTAGCCACCCTCCGGTAAGCCGCCTTTTCATCCCTTTCGTCCCGCGACCGCGGGATCGAATTTTCCCTCCTCATGTCCGAAACCGAACGCAAAACCCTCGAGCAGCGCCACCAGATGACCGATCTGGAGCGCCTTCGCCATTCCGCCGCGCACGTCCTCGCCACCGGCATCCTGCGTATTTGGCCCGAGGCCCAGTTCGCCGCCGGCCCGCCCGTCGAGACTGGTTTCTATTACGACGTCGATCTGCCCCATCGCATCTCCCCCGATGATTTCGAGAAAATCGAGGCCGAGATGAAAAAGGAGATCAAAGCCAACCACGTTTTCGAGCGCGTCGCCCTCTCGCGCGACGAAGCTCTGAAAATGGCCGAAAGCGGCGCACTCGGCGCACTCGGTCCCCGGCCCGAGCCCTCCAAATTCAAACTCGACATCATCCAGGGCATCCCCGAGGGCGAACAAATCACCATTTATAAGAACGGCGATTTTACCGACCTCTGCGCCGGTCCGCACGTCATGCGCACCGGCAATATCGGCGCATTCAAACTCACAAACGTCGCCAGCGCCTATTACAAAGGCGACGAAAAGAACCCGCAACTCCAGCGCATCTACGGCACCGCGTTCAAGAACAAGACCGAGATGGACGCCTACTTCACGATGCTCGAAGAGGCGAAAAAGCGCGACCACCGCAAGCTAGGCAAGGAGTTGGAGTTATTCACCTTCGACGACGACGTGGGTCCTGGCCTCCCCCTCTGGCTTCCGAATGGCACAGTTCTCATCGAAGAACTCGAAAAGCTAGCGAAAGAAACCGAATTCGCCGCCGGCTACGACCGCGTGCGCACCCCGCATCTCGCGCGACGCAATCTATACATCACGAGTGGGCACTTACCTTATTATGAGGATTCGATGTTTCCACCCATGAAGCTCGTCGAAGAATCTCAGAAAGGACGGGAGCTTGAATTATGGGTTGAAAAGCAAACGTTAAGACAAAGGCTTAACAACGCTATACCCATGGAAGAATCGGAGTTTGGGAATGTTCGCAGTCAATTCAGAGAAGTTGAGAAGAAATTGGATGAATTAGGTGATCGCTACTACCTCAAGGCGATGAACTGCCCTCATCACCACAAGCTCTTCGCCGCCGTCCCGCGCAGTTATCGCGATCTGCCATTACGCCTCGCCGAGTACGGCACCTGTTACCGCTACGAGCAATCCGGCGAGTTATTCGGCCTCATGCGCGTCCGCTCGATGCAAATGAACGACGCCCACATCTACTGCACCGAGGATCAATTCGAAGCCGAGTTCAACGCCGTGAACCAGATGTACCTCAAATACTTCCAAATCTTCGGCATCGACAAATATCTCATGCGTTTCTCAACACACGATCCCGCGCGCCTCGGCCAGAAATTCGTCAACGAACCCGAACTCTGGCTCAAAACCGAGCAGATGGTCCGCGGCGTCCTCCAGCGCTCCGGCATCAATTTCGTCGAGGTCCCCAACGAAGCCGCATTCTACGGCCCCAAGATCGACGTCCAGGTCTGGAGCGCCATCGGGCGCGAATTCACCATCGCCACCAACCAGGTCGATTTCGCCGTCCCGCGCCGCTTCGGCCTCGTTTACAAAACCCGCGACAACACCGAGGCCACCCCGCTCTGCATCCACCGCGCCCCGCTCGGCACGCACGAGCGTTTCATCGGCTTCCTCATCGAGCATTACGCCGGCAATTTTCCCCTCTGGCTCGCCCCGCAGCAGGTCCGCATCCTCCCCATCGGCGACGAGCAGCCGCTCCTCGATTACTCCCACTCCATTCTCGCCGAGTTGCGCGCCGCCGGCATCCGCGCCGCCATTGACGCATCGACCGATAAGATCAACGGCAAAGTCCTCCGCGCCGAGGAGCAAAAAGTCCACACCATGCTCGTCCTCGGCCGCCGCGACCTCGAGGCCGGCGCCGTCAGCGTCCGCGTCCACGGCAAGGGCAACCTCGGGGCCAAACCTCGCGCCGAAGTCATCGCCGATCTCATCACCGCCGTGCAGACGCGCCGCGCATGACTTCGCAATTCGAGTCAGAGCTGTGCGCCTTCGATCACTCCCCCGCTCCCCCCGGCGCCGAAGTATTCTACGGCTCCTCCTCGATTCGCCTTTGGGATAATCTGGCCCATTTCTTCCCCGGCCATCCCGTTGTGAATCGCGGCTTCGGCGGCTCGACTCTCGCCGAGTGCATCCACCTCATCCCGCGCGTCATCCAGCCGCTGCGCCCCGCCGCGCTCATCCTCTACGCCGCCGACAACGACCTCGACCAGGGCGCTTCTCCAGAGCACGCGCACTGGCTCTTCGGCCAATTCATCGACCGCATCCGCGAGCCATTCCCATCGCTCCCCATCGCCTTCATTTCGGTAAAGCCGAGCCCCGCCCGTTTCTGGAACATCTCGAATATCCGCCGCGCCAATGAACTCATCCGCGATGCCGCGCCGCAATATCCCGGCGTGACCTACATCGATGTCTTCTCTTCCATGCTCAGCCCCGCGGGCGGCTCGCGGCCGGACCTCTTCACCGACGATGGCCTGCACATGAATGCGAATGGCTATAATCTCTGGGCCAGCCACATTCACCCGTGGCTCGCGGGCCTCAGCCTATCCGTGTGACCATGAAGCGCGAATACCACAAGTGGCACAGCCCCGCCCTCAACCGCGAGATGGAACTCCTCATCTTCGGCAAGGGCGGCCAGCGCCTCCTCGTATTCCCCACTCGCAAGCAACGCTTCTTCGAATACGAGGACCACGGCATGATCCACGCCCTGCGCCACCGCATCGAGTCCGGCGAAATCCAGGTCATCTGCGTCGATAGCATTGACGACGAGAGCCTCTATTGCTTCGAAATCCCGCCCGAGGAGCGCCTCCGCCGTCATCTTCAGTACGAGCGTTACATCGTCGAAGAAGTCATCCCCTTCACCGATAATCCCAGACATTGGACCGCCCTCATCGGCCACGGGTGCAGCTTCGGCGGCTTCCACGCAGTCAGCATGGCCGCGCGCCATCCTCATCTCTTTCACGGCGCCCTCGCCTTCAGCGGGCGCTACGATCTCACATTACAAGCCGGCGATTTCCACTCCCTCTTCCACGGTTTTTACAGCGACCAGTTGAAATCGATCATGCCCAGCCATTTCATTCCCGATCTAAAAGACAAAAAATCGCTGCGCCAACTCCGTTCCATCCATTTCACCTTCGTCATCGGCGAGGAGGACCCATTTTACCCGAATAACGTCGAACTCACCGCCGCGCTGGCCGCGAAAAAAATCCCGCACTCCCTTAAAGTCTGGTGCGACGACGTCCACCGCTTCCGCTACTGGCGCCAGATGATCCGTATTTACCTCTGAGCTTTGTCCGCGGATTCCCGAAGGGGCTCGAATCCCACCCCTTCCAAACCGCTGGCCGGGAAGAAAATCGTGGACAACCATCCGACTCAGCACGAACATGGAGCCTACTGGGCGATTTCGACCCAATAGGATTGCGCCGTCATTTCGGTTATGAGCCGTCTCCTCTCTCACCGCATCCCTTTGATCCTCGCTTGGGCGGCATTGATTGCCACTCCCTGCGTCTCGCGCGCCGACCGGCATCCCTTCAAGGAATCCAAGTCCTTGAGTTTGCGGACTATCATTGGCACGCCGTATACCGGACCCAACCCGGACTCGGAGCCCTCGCCGGCTGCATTGGTCACATACTCAGCCGTCCAGAAGAGCGGGACCACTTCTGCATCCCTCCAACTTATCCTCCTGGAATTCCCCCCTCAGGGCGTCTTTACAGTGAGCACGACTTCATTGTCCTCAAGCAGTACATTCATCTTGGGAACCATTGCCATCACGGGCACCGGTAATGTTTACCTGTACAACCCTCAGGAGTGGTGGAACCCGACGCCGGTCACCGTCGGCTATGCCAACGCTACCTTGGGAGGGACAAACTCACCCCTGCCGCCAGGCTTCGACCCCTTTGACGTCGCCTCGCTCATTATCTCCGATTCCAATGGCAATCTCATCGCCGAGGGCGACCTCGCGACAAACCCCGACCTCACGTACACCGCAATTCACCCCTGACCGGCGGTGCCGGAGCCCATCGCGTGAGCGGCTATGCATTGATTCGTGACCAACTGCTGGCCGACCTTGTCGAGCCAGCCGTCCCGATCACTCCGTTAAATGGAATCATTTCTGGATTATTTACTTGACGCACGGTAGGATTTCGGTAAAGTGGGGGCATGATTCGATTATTTCTTGCCCTTTTTCCGAGCCTTCACGGCCACTTTTTTAAGGTGGGCGATGACTTTCTTGGGGAACAGGTCGTGGAGCAGTTCCTTGTCCGTCATTTCGTGAGCCTTCTTTTTTGATTTCATATGAAAAAATCTCCTGATTCAGACCGCATGAACATCATGGCACTGATTGAGCAGTTCGGCACGGATGAAAAGTGCCGCGCTCGCCTCTCTCAGCTTCGCTGGCCCACTGGCGTAAGCTGCCCGCGCTGCCAGTCTCAAAGCATCTCCACCCTTGCGGAGCGTGAGCAATACGATTGCAACGCCTGCCGCTACCGTTTTTCGGCCACGTCCGGCACGATCTTCCATGACAGCCATTTGCCCTTGGTGAAGTGGTTCATGGCGATCTACCTCATGACGGAGAGTAAGAAGGGAATTTCTGCCCTCCAGATGAAACGCACGCTGGCGATCTCCTACAAGACCGCGTGGTATCTCTGCCACCGCATTCGCGGGGCCATGAGGGACATTAACTGCGAGCTTTTGCGGGGCATCGTGGAAGTGGATGAAACCTACGTCGGCGGAAAGGTCCGGGGCATGGGCCACGGTTACAAGGGGAACAAGGCCATCGCAATCGGGGCCGTGCAGCGGAAGGGCAAGATTCGCCTCCAAGTCATTCGGAACGCCAGCAAGGAAGTGCTGCATCGGTTCATCGCGGAGAACACGGCCCCGGATGTGGAGGCGATCTATACGGATGAACTGCCCGCCTACAACGGCATCGCGGATGCCGATACCCGGCATGAAAGCGTTTGCCACAGCAAAGAGGAATGGGTACGGGGAGACGTTCATACGAACGGCATCGAAAGCGTCTGGAGCCTCCTCAAACGGTCGATCATCGGGGCCTATCATCAGGTGAGCATGAAGCATTTGGACGCCTATTTGGATGAACTGGAGTTTCGGTTCAACAACCGGAGCAATAACTGTATTTTCAGGGATACGCTCACGAAATTGGTCAATGCGGAGAAGTTGCCGTATCAGGAGTTGGTGAAGGCTGCGTAGCTCCTTCATCATACCAGTCGCTATTCCATTTCAAATCTATATCGAAACTACCACCCATTATAGTACCGTATGACTCCGTATATCCGTTGGTCGTGGTAGTCATGGTAAAATATCGTTCCGATTCGGGCTCCTGGGATAATGCCGTTAGTTCTTGAAATACTTGCAAATTTTGGCCTTGTAAATGAACCCCCGGCCCACCAGCTTTTATATTCTCCATTATCCTTGGATCAATTGAATCAAGACGCGCTATTAAGGGTAAAAATATACTTGACTGCACAAAGATTTCGGTTATTTTTGGCGCATGAAGAACGAATTTCCCGAGACCCTGAGAGAAACGGTCGAGTATTTTTCCAACGACGAGAATGCCTTCCAGTTTGTCCGTGCGATGCGCTGGCCGGGTGGCGTGGCAGTATGTCCTAAATGCGAATGCAAGGAGTCATACATACTCCCGGCCCGCAAGATGTGGAAATGCAAAAAATGCGCCAAGCAATACAGCGTCCGCGTAGGTACGATTTTTGAAGATTCACCTATTAGCCTTGGAACATGGATGTGCGCCTTTTGGCTGATCGTGAACGCAAAGAACGGGATTAGCTCGTATGAGATCGCCCGTGGCCTTGGCGTCACTCAGAAAACCGCGTGGTTCATGTTGCACCGTGTCCGGCTCGCCATCCAAAACGGTTCCATCGTGAAGATGGGAGGGACGGTTGAAGTCGATGAGACGTTCATCGGCGGAAAGGCCCGGAACATGCACAAGGGCAAGCGGCAGGTGAAAGGCACCGGCCCGGTTGCCATGACGCCCGTACAGGGGCTTTTAGAGCGCAAGACAGCCAAGCGTGCATCCCGCGTGATTCTCAAAGTGGCCGCGAATCGGCGGAAACATGAAATGCAAGGCAACGTGCGCCAATACGTGCTCAAGGGCTCAGAGGTCCACACGGACGCCCTGCTCTCATACGAAGGGCTCAATGAGGATTATACCCATCAGGTCATTGACCATGCGGAAGCCTACGTGAACGGCCATGTTCACACAAACGGACTTGAAAACTTTTGGAGCCTCTTAAAGCGCACGATTAAAGGTACATACGTTTCGGTCGAACCGTTCCATCTCTTCCGTTATCTGGACGAGCAAGCCTTCCGATTCAACGAGCGCAAGGACGACGATCAAGGACGGTTTCTCAAAGCCATCGCGGGCATCGTAGGTAGACGGCTTACCTACGCGGGATTGACCGGGGCAGAGGAGGGGCTTCACCCGGCAGGGGCGTGGTAAACGGCGCAATCCGCTCCGCTTTTGCAGATTGCCCTTACGGGCTAATTCTGCGAAATTGGCAGCATGAGTGACAGCGCACCCTCAGAACCACTGACTTGGAAGAGACTCCGCGCATTAACGCGGCAAGTGTTGACCGTCCCTAAAGCGGAGATTGATCGGAGGGACGCCGAGTGGCAGAAGGAAAAGGAGCTGAAGCGCAGTCGGAAGAAGTAATCGCCATGTTTCGGCTATGGAGACGGCTATGTGCCAAGCAAAGAGAGAAGGATCAATGCCCGAATGCGAGTGACCAGAGCACATATATTACGCAGGCCATAAAGAACAGTATTGCGGCCCCCATAAACGCGCTGGCGTGTTCGCTGAATGAGTTGGTAATCCAACTCAAAAAGCCCGAGAGCACACTGAGGCAATTGGTCAATCTTTTCACTGTTTTAGGCGTAGTTTTTCAAGCTGTAATGTTGGTGCTATTGTATCGACAACTTAAAGCATATCAAGAGGAAAATAAGATCACAAAGGACGCCTTAGTGGCGGATCAGAGACCATGGGCCTACGTTAAGGGGATTCATTTTGACAAACCTATCGTTGCGGATCAACCCGATACGATAATTACCGATGAAACAAACTCGGGAAAAACGCCAGCCTTGTGCAGGACACACGTAGGTACATGCGTCAGCGACAGCGATCCTCAACCATTTGCAGCAAAATTAGCCGAGAGTATGGACCCTGACGTCGTCGCTTTCATAGGGCCTGGAGAGCCCGCTCAAAGCAAATGCGGAATCGCGGCCTTCCAAAAAGAGCAAATTGATGCAGTGAAATCCGGAAAAGCGTTCATTTACATCGAGGTGCGAATCGATTACAAGGACACCCATGGAAACGCTTATTTTTCAACCCGCAACTTCAGGGTTGGTCCTGACCTTACAACGGAATGGGAGGTAGGACTAGGAAGCAACGGAGATTAGATTTCACCCGCGTTTATTGTGCATCCACGTATATTATTACCCTATTAAGCGACTTCTGAAAGGAGCATTTGGCGATGCCGCAGCTTGGGCAGATGCGGCCATTTCACGGGCTGATTTTGCGTCTTGTTGAGCGGCGGAAAGCTGCGCTGTCAGCGAGTCGATTTCCTGACTCTCTTTTCCGTTGCTCTCCTCAAGACTCTTAATGCGTTCATTATCGGCCCCCAAGGCTTGTTGCATTTGCTGAACTCCCTGCCGCGCTTGCGGGTCAGTCTCCGTAATCTGAAAAGGCGTATTGCTGCCAGATTTCATCAATGCCATCTGGTTCAATAGTTCCAGGTTTTTAGTTTTTTCTGACTTATTCTCTTGTGATTCATCAGCCAGTTGAGAACTTGCCTGTTCCGCAGTGTGATGTTGAGCCTGATCGTCTCGATAAACGTGAGTGGGATAAATGAACAGCACGTAGAAAACAAAAATCACCACCCCTACTATAGCCGTTCCGGCTGCCCCAAGCAGGCCATCGACAAACCATTGCCTCCCCTCCTCCTTTCCTCTCAATTTATGTGCGAGTAGGGTAGCAACCACAAAAATAGCGGCCCCAATCACTGCGGCTCCAATGCCTCCAGTAAGCAGGTTCCATGTGGCTGGCCAGGATTCAGAAAATGCGTGACGCCAATATTCCATTGGGGCACATTCTCAAAAATGCACCGTGCGTCAAGTCGATAATCCCGAATCATTTTTCCGTTTCCGGCTCGACTATCCAGTCCGGGCCCACTGGGCTGCCTCCATCCTACCTGCTGCCGCCGCCTCCCCTTGCCGGTCACGTCGTCATCCACGCCCACGGCCTGCCGCCTGACACGAAGGTCACCTATGCGCTGGATGGAGTCGATCTTCATACCGTCACCACAGACTCGGCTGGAAATCTGATCCTCTTCCTCGAGCAAGGCCTCTCCTACGATCCGCGCAAGATACCATCCGGCCTGGACCTATTCGCCGTAAGGACGCTCACCCTTCACGACCACGCCGGCCACGTCCTCGCCAGAGCGAACTTCTAGCGGGATGAAACCGAAAGGAAAAGTCGAGGTGTTTGCAGTGCAGATGGAAGCGGGGCACAAGCTCTCTCGTATGTGGAAGTTATTATTGACGTGGATAAATTCTTTAGCTATCAAGCCCGCGTGTTTCGTTCCCCTGGAGCCTTTTATCTAAATTCCATCGCGATTTCCCTCCTGTCGCTATTCGCGGCCATTCCCGCGACTTGGGGGGCACAGGATATCTACGTTTCCAGCGCCGGCACCGTGGGTGAGTACGACCCAATAACCGGTTCATCCGTTCCAGGTTTTTCCGGCCCTGGCGGGTTTATTCGTACCCCGGCTGGCCTGGCCACCTCCGGCAGCGACCTCTATGTTGTCGGCCTTACCATGGGCGAATCCCTTCCTGTGAGTTCTATCGGCGAGTATGATGCTACAACCGGTGCGGCCATCCCCGGCTTCTCCCCTCCCGGCGTAAATGGTCCGAATGGTGCCGCAACTTCCGGCGGCGGTCTTTATGTTGCAAACGACAGCAATAACTCGGTCGAAGAATTCAATCTGTCCACGGGCTCGCCGGTCTCCGGCTTTACTTCCCCCAGCGGATTGGACGGCCCGGAAGACCTGGCGATTTCATGCGGCGATATTTACATCTCAAATTACTCCGACGATACAGTGGGGGTCTATAATGCAAGCACCGGGGCGACCATCAACACCTCGTTGATCAGCGGGTTGGATGCTCCGACGGGCTTGGCGATTTCAGGCAGCTTCCTCTATGTGGCAAACTCCACCAGCAACACCGTGGGAGAATATAACGCGATTACCGGGGCGACGATCAATGCCACGTTAATCAGTGGGTTGGACGACCCGGAGGGCCTGGCTATTTCAGGCTGCAATCTCTACGTTGCGAACTACCAGGGTAACTCGGTGGGGGAATATAACGCAACCACGGGGGCGACCGTCAACGCTTCCTTGATCAGCCTTACGCCATCACAGTTTTGCCAGAGCCAGGAACTTGGACGTTCATCGCCGGCGGCCTTGGCTTGCTTGGGGGAATGCGCCGTCTCCGCCGTCGAAAACGCACGCCGGAGATTGGCTGAACCCCCCGGCTCTCTCTTTCCCCAGATGTTTGACGAACGAATTTGCCACCGACTGATAGCGTTTGGTTGTTTACGTTCATCCCTTCATAAAGGATTTAATTCGGAGGGATCGAGCGGCTTCGAGTGAATCGATTCGGGAAACTGGAGGTGAGGCGACATTTTCTGACTGAATCGCAGCTTTCGGATGCCGGAGGGACGGGTCGCCGTGATTCCGAAAAGGGTAACGCGAAGACCAAGTCCTCCCCTACTTCGCCGCCATTCCCTCCCATTCCGCCGTCACCTTCTCCAATTCCTCCGTAACAGTCATCAACTCCCGGTTCAGACTTACAGCCGCCCCTCCCGCCTCATAGGCCTCGGGCTTCTCCAGTTCCGCCGCGATCTCCTTCTGTCTCCCTTCCAGCGCGAAGATTCGCATCTCCAGCGACTCCGCCATCTTCTGCTGATCCCGTTTCACCTTCGCCTCCGCCTTGCGCCGTTCGGCGTCCGCGCGCCGCTGGCCTCGCATCTCCTTCATTCCCAATCCGCCCGCCTTCGCTTCCGGCTCCGCGCCCGGCGGCTGCGCATTCTGCAATTTGTCCCCGGCGGTCAGCGCCGCCCTCTCGGAGCCCGCCCGCGACTTATCGAGGTAATACTGATAATCCCCCGCGTAAAACGTCAGCCGTCCCGCGCTGATGTGCAGCACCGTGCTCGCAATCGACCGGATGAAATGCACGTCGTGGCTGATGAAAATCAGCGTCCCCTCGTACTGCCGCAGCGCGCCGAGCAGCGCGTCGATGCTCCCGATGTCCAGGTGCGTCGTCGGCTCGTCCATCAACAGCAAGTTCGGCGGGTCCAGCAGCAGCTTCACCAGCGCCAGCCGCGTCTTCTCGCCGCCGCTCAATACCGCCGTTGGCTTGAACACGTCGTCCCCGCGGAACAGGAACGACCCCAGCACCGTGCGCGCCGTCTGTTCGGAGACCGGGTTCTCGCAATCAAGCACGGACTCCAGCACGGTCTGGCGTGGATTCAACATCTCCACGCGGTATTGCGAGAAGTAACCCACTTTCACGTTGTGCCCCAGGGTCCGCTCGCCTGCCTGCACCGGCAGGACTCCGCCCAGCAGCTTCAGCAGCGTCGATTTTCCCGCTCCGTTCGGCCCCACCAGCACCGTGCGCTGCCCTCGTTCGACCTCGAAATTCAGCCCTTCGTAAACCAGCAGTTCCCCGTACGCGTGCCGCACGTCCTTGAGCGTCATCACCCGCTGTCCGCCCCGGGGCGGCTGCGGAAACCGGAAGCTCACCGTTTTCTCCCGTGCCGCAGGCGCCTCGATTTTCTCCATGCGATCGATCTGTTTCAGCTTGCTCTGCGCCTGGCTCGCCTTGCTCGCCTTTGCGCGAAAGCGGTCCGCGAATTCCTTCAGCGACGCGATCTCCTTCTGCTGGTTCTTGTACGCCGAGAGTTGCTGCTCCTCGCGCGCCGCCTTCTGCTCGATGTAACTGTCCCAGTTCCCGCGGTATCGCGTCAGCTTCCGCTGCGCGATCTCCACGATCGATCCCGCCAGCAAATTGAGAAATTCCCGGTCGTGCGAAATCATCAGAATCGCCCCCGGATAACCGAGCAGGTATTGCTGGAACCAGACCAGCGACTCCAGGTCCAGGTGATTGGTCGGCTCATCCAGCAGCAGCATGTCCGGCTCCATCGTCAGCAACCGCGCCAGGTGCCCGCGCATGACCCAGCCGCCGCTCATGGTCCGCACGGGGCGGTCAAAATCCCCCTGCCGGAATGCCAGCCCCGCCAGGATGCGCTTCGCCTTTGGTTCCAGTTGCCAGCCATTCTCCTCGTCATAAATCCGCAGCGCCTCGTGATGTTCCGCCGAGTCCTCGGGCGTCCTTTTCATCACCCGCAGCGCCTCCGCCAGCGCCGGCGACGCCGAGCACGCCAGCTCCAGCACCGTCTCCTCCCCGGCCGGCGCGCTCTCCTGCGGCAGGAATCCGAGGCTCGCCGAGCGCTCCATCGACACCTTGCCCACGTCCGGCGAAGCGTCGCCCATGATCAGCGAAAAAAGCGTGGACTTGCCCGCTCCGTTCGGTCCCACCAACCCGATGCGGTCCCCGCGGTTCACCTGCAGCGAGGCATCCTCGAAAAGCGTGCGCCCTCCGTAGGCCTTGGTTACTTGCGAAATCGTCAGCATGAAGCCGTGTATCTTCTTCGCCTCGTCCCGGGGCGCAAGCTCCGCCTTAAAAGCGCAAGCCCCGCCTGCAATCTACCGCTTCTACCGATCCGCCGACGCCAGCAGAATGCGCCCCAATTGTGGAGTTCGCGCGTCGATCGTCACCAAGTACTGCGCCAGCACCTCGCTCCCGAGCAACCCAGCCTCGCCCGGGAAAATCGCGCTCCCGTGCAGCACCGCCGGCACACCCGGCAACATCAATCGCCCCAACCGCACCGATACCGGCGTCTCATCCGCCGTATCCGTGATAAATCCAACCGAGACCCCGCGCGGTCCATCCGTCGCCGCCATCCGCGGCACCACCCAATGCACCGCGTCATTGCAACCCGTGTCCAACCGCGTCCAGCGCGGCCGCGATCCGTTCACGCTCACCGGCAGGCAAAATACTCCGTTCCGAGCGCGCAGCGGCAGCGAGACTCCCTGCTCCGGCGCGTTCCCCAGCAACCGAATCCATCCGTGTGCGTAATCGATCTGCGTCACGCGCCCCCTGAAAAAATTCGCGCCGATCAATCCATCCACCCGCTCCCTGCAAAGCTGCGCCGCATTCCGCAAATCGATCGCCAGCCCAATCTCGTCCAGCGCAACCCCGCTCGCCGTCGCGTTCACCGGCCCGATATCGTACGCCGTCGCGTTCGCGTCCACTCCATCCACCGGCTGCGCCCCGCCAAGCGCAAGATGCAGCCGCCGCGCCGCTTGCAGGCTTAGCACGGAAGCGCTCGCTCCCGAATCGAGCATTAGTGTAACCGGATGCGCATTTACGCTGGCATGCAATAAGATGTAGCCGTCCACGAAATCAAACGGGATATCCCGCGCCGCCTCCGCCGAAAGGCCAAGGAGCGACAAGGCAAGAATCATGAGCACCGCGCGCATGGAGGGGACAAATACCACAAATTACGCACTCCGCAACCAAGCGTACCACCCGGGCATAAACCGCCCGAAATTCGATTCCATTAATGAATAAGAACCAAATCGGAGTTGTCCAACTCCTAAAAGAAAAGAGCCGGCAAACCGGCTCGGAAAGAGTCAAAATGAAAACGTTGCACAAAGTTCTGCTCGCGCTCGTCGCGATCGCCGGACTCACATTCGCAACCCCGGCCCAGGCGCGCTGGTTCCACCATCACGTGTTCATCGGCGGCTTCTACGGCCCAGCCTATTACGGGTACTACAATCCGTATTATGCGCCGTATTACGGCTATTACTACGGACCGTATTACGGGGGCGGCGCGACCTTCGCCTTCGGCGGCGGCCACTGGCACGGCGGCCATTACCATCACCGGTAAAATCCGCCGTCCGCCCGCCTATCTGATGGCGGATGAAATCGCCAGCGGCTGTTGCTCGGCCCGCCAGAGCGCCTCGAAACGCGCCTTGACCGCCGGGTCGCCGCTGGCCCGCAGATCGCGCGCGCGGAGAATCGCCTCCGCCATGTCCGTAAAGCGGACCAGCAGCGATTCCTCCGTGTCCAGCGCGGCATCCGCGCGATCGAACGAATCGCTCGTCTGCAAAATCTCCTGGCAATGCGTCGCGTCTTTCTCCAGGTCCGCTTCCGCGTTGCGGGCCGCGCCGTCGTAATCGCGCGAATCGCTCCAGCGCAACGCGGGCCACTTCTGGAAAAGCGTCCTCAGCGTATCCATCCTCAGCGCATTCAGCCGGTCCTGCGCATCCCGATATGCCCGCAATTCCGCTGGCTGCCCCACGGGATCGCTGAACATCAGCCGGTCATACGCGCTCAGCAGCCGTTGCTTGCCATCCAGCGATAACTTCGCCGAGAGCGTATCGAGCACCGCCTTCTGCGCCGGCGTGGCCAATCCCACGATCGTATCCCAATCGACAGAATAAATGGACGCATCGGGAGTATCCGCATAGCGCCGCAAAAAAACCAGCGACGTGCATACCGGCGTATCGATCGACTCGTCGTGAATGAGCGCGTAGCAGTAAGCATCGTAACAACTCACCCGCCCGTTGCCGTCATAGTCCGCTCCCTCGACGCGGTGGCCCAACTTGTCCCGCCCCGAAAGCGCGCCAAAAAAATACGACGAAAAATCCTGGTATAGCGGCGAGTCCGTATCCGTGCCGCACCCCGCCGCCTCGCGGTCGCTCTCCGCCGCGAAGAATCCGGTGATCGTCCGCTCGTCCAGCGACCCGTCCGAATCAGCCTTCTTGAAAAGCACATCCCCAAATCCGCCGCTGAAACATTGCGCCATCACCAGCGTCACCGGCACGCGGGGCGGCAGTGTATCGATCTCGTGCGACAGCGTCGGCGGGTCCAGGTCCTCGTCACCCCAGAGGTTGTAGAGCGAATACTTATCCCTGTCCTGCGACACGGAGCCGTGCCCCGCAAAGTAAAGCAGGATCGGCGGGCCCGTCCTGCCGCTCAGCGACACAAGCCGCTCAAAGGCGCGCTCAATGGCTCCCAGCCGCGACGGCCCATCCAGCACGGTGCCCAGTTGCGGCCTGCGGGTCCGTTCCTTCGCCCCCAGCTCGTCATTCGGCAGCAGAATGTCCAGCGCGCGCTGCCCTTGTGTGAGATGGGAGGAATCGGTATAGGTAAGGTCCCGGCTGTTGAGCCTGCCATCGGCAAACAGCACGATGCGCCCCGGCGACGCCGGCACCAGGCTTGTCACGTAACGCAGGTGTTCCTCGATTTGCGCCGTATTGTCCTCCTTGTCCGGCCCGCCCCCGACCAGCAGCGCATGGATCGCCGGCGCCGCATCGGACGCCGCCGGCAATGCCGCGGCGAGAAGCAATCCCCCCAGCCATTTCCCGGCGGCCTGCAGCCGGCGCGGCAATCCCGCGATGTCGATTATTCGTGCCATGAACGCAATTCCCAATATCATGCCGCCATTGGATAAGGAGCGCAATCACCCGCCAATCCACGAATAGTCAGCAATGAACAGCACCCCGAATAATCCCGAGCCCGTCGATAAGTGTTGCGGCGGCCTGGTCGACTACATCGAGAACAACCCGGTCGCCGCGATCTTCCAGGCGCTCGCGATTGGGTTTGCCGTGGGCATGGTTGTGCGTCTCATCGACCGCACCCGCGACGAGGAGCAGGCCATCGACCTCACCCGCAAACCCAATCTCGACGACGCGAAATTCCACCTCGGCTCCCTTGTCCTCCCATTCCTCTGGCCCGCATGGAGCAAGGCCCAGGAGGGCTACGGCAAAACCGCCGACGCCCTCGCCGACGCCGTCGAGAAAATCAAGCAAGGCGACCTGACAGGCGAAGGCAAGAAACACCTCAAGAAACTTGAGCAATGGGCCGAGCGTGAATCCGACCTCCTGGCCAAACTCGGCAAGGACAAGGCCATGACCGTCGAGAAATGGGTCGAAGAAGAAGTCCTCCCCGCCGCCGAGTGCGGCTGGAAAAAAGTCCTGAAGCTGTTCAGGTAGGACTCGAACCCATTGTCGCACACGCTGCCGGATCCCTCAGCTACGAATTCGATCCTTGAAATAGTCCGGATGGCGGCTCGCGTGGGCTACGGCAATAATAAGCGCCAGTCCTTCTTCGATTACGAACGCCACGTAATAGGGAAAGCCCGGTAGATTCACGCGCCGATAACCCCCGGGACGGAGCCGCCAGAGAAATGGATGCTGAACAATGGCCGCGCAAGCGCTTTCAACTTCGACGCGGAATCGCGAGCCAAGGCCTTTGGCGCGGGCCTCATAGTCGCCTGTGACACACTCAAGCTCCGCAACCGACTCTGGCACGAATTTCAGTACAAAGCTCATCCCTACGGAGCGATCTGCCGTAGTTTGGCGAAGACCTCCGCCGCGGGGACAGGCTTCGACTCGCCAGCCTTAAAGCGGGCGATGCGTCGTGCAATCTCGGCCTCCCATGCCGCTTCGGCGCCGGGGTCGGGCTCCAAATCCACGCTCTCCAGGAGTTGGCGAGCGAGCGCGAGGCGCTCATCAGGTGGAAGGATAAGCGCGTCATGAGCAACGGCTTCGAGTGTCGCAGGCATGGGGCGCACTTTAATCCGACATCGCCACAGTGTCGAGCCGGGAAAACGGTTCATGGCACCCACTGATCGATCCCCTCCCAGTCCATAAAGGGGCCCGCTTCGCACCAAACGCGCAAGGTTCCCGGAGAGAGATCAAAATCCCCCGGCCACGTGGGTACGCCATGCTCGACCGCGACAGCACCAAAGTTCTCATCCGTTCGCAGCGGCTCGTACGATGGTCCTTTGTCCACAAGAGGGCTGAGGTCCACTTCCCCTTCAAAACTATCGGAGAAAACAACATGGATCCGCCGACCGTCCAGCGGGCGGACCCCACTCACTTTTTCTTCGTAGCAGTTTTTCATATCAGTCCAGCGAAGGAGGATGTAACTCGATCCATCCGGGCTATCGAGCGTGCGCAAAGGTGTGGCCATTATTTCCAAAATTCTCAGACAGGATGGAATTTGCCGATCTCAGGACGCCCATGAAATACATCCTGTAAATCCTGTTAATCCTGTCCAAAGTTTCTACAATTCCGGCGCCGCCGGTTGCCGCCCCGCCTTGCAGGCATCCAGCGCATCCTGCATCTGACGGATCGTCTTCTCATCCCCCGCATTCTTTGCGATCTCCAGTGCCGTCGCCGCCTCCGCCGTCGCAACGTCAAATCGCCCTATCGCTGCCGCCGCTCGTGCCATTAGATAATGCCCCGACAGCGCCTCTGGATCGAGATGCACAATTGTCTCCGCCTGCCATCCCGCCTCCGCAGCCCGGCCTGATTCCAGCAGGATCGTCCCCGTCTCGTACCGCGGCGACACCCAGCGCGCGTTCTCATCGATGGCATGCGAGAACGCATCCAGGGCCAACTCATTCCGCCCTTGCGCGCGAAGCGCGTTGCCCAGGTTAAACCATGTCTTCGCATTATCCGGCGCCAGCGCCAGCGCCGCATGATATTGCGCAATCGCATCGTCCAGCCGGTCGAGCCGCGCATACACGGTCCCAAGATTCGAATGCGTGCTCGCGTCCGACGGCTTCAGCCTAAGCGCTTCCTGGTATTGCTCGACCGCCTCATCCAGCCGCCCCTCCGTATTCAAAACATTGCCCAGGTTATCATGCGCCGTCCACGCATCGGGATTGCTTGCCAGCGCCCGCCGGCAAAGCGTCTCCATCGATTCATAACCGCTCGCAACGTTCCAGGTGCCCGCACCGAGCAATAGCACGATGGCCGCTACCAGCCCCGACACCGCCGCACACCCCGCCCCATGCGCGCGCGCCCACATCGTGGCGATACCTGCGGCGATCAGAGCCGTTAATCCCGGCAGCGCCAGTTGCTGCCACCAATCAGCCACATACGCCTGATCCAGATAAGTCATGTTCACCATCCCCAGCACTGGCAGCAGCGCCACGATAAAATAAGCCCACGCAAAGAACGGCCCCCTGCCCCACCGTTCCCGCCCCAGCCACAGCACCACGCCCAGAGCCCCTGCAAGAATCAGCGGAAGATACTGATGATCCAGCGGCCACTTCGGATAAATGATGGCCAGCCCAAACGGCCAGACATCCTTCCCCGCGTAAAACCAGATCGCCTGCCCCGCCCGCGCGATCCTTTCCGCAACCGGCGCGGCCGAAGCCGCCGCCGCAATCCCGCGCTCCTGAAAATGAATCGTTACCACCGCCGCAATCGCCGCAAGCGCGAAAAACGGCAGCAATCCCAACAAGTCGGCCCCCTTCACCCGCCGTCCCTTCCACCACGTGCAAAGCAACAGCACGATCGGCAATATCACCGTCGACCCCTTGCTCAGAAACGCGCACGCCGCCCCCAGCAACCCCAGCACATACGGCCCCGCCTTTCGCATCTCGAGAAACCGCATCCAGCAAGCTATCGCCCCGAGATAAAACGGAAGCGAAAGCGAATTCTTCAATTCCGCCACCCACGCCACCGACGCCACATTCACCGGATGCACCGCAAACAGCAACGCCCCCAGCCACGCCCCAGGAGTCTTCAGCCGCGCCAGCACCCGCCACAGCAGCAGCGCCGAGAGCGCGTGCAGCAGAATATTAACCAGGTGATAACCCGCCGCATTATCGCCCCAGACGCGCCATTGCACCCAGAAGGCCGTGATCGTCAGCGGCGTGTAATCGGTCGATGCCCCGCTGCCCCATATATAGGGCAGGCTGTCCGTCCCCTTTACCAGCGCGTTCTCCGTGACGAGCAGATCGTCGTCCCACACGAATCCAGCCCGCATCGCCGGCATGTAACAGACGATCACCGCCAGGACGATGCAGGCGCCCAGGAAGAGTCTTGAGCGGAACACCGGCGGCACGGGACGGGAGGATAGATTCGAATTCCGATTTCCGGAATCCGAAAAAATAAGGGCGAGACTCTCTCTATTCGAGGAAGTCTCGCCCAGTTAATTCGCGAGGTCTGCCGTATTAGCGGCGTGAATTCGAGAAGCTACGGCGATCGCGGTCAAAGCCGCCGCCGCCGCCACGGGGTCCGCGGTCTTCGCGCGGACGCGCTTCGTTGACGATCAGGTTGCGGCCAGCCAGCGGCTTGCCATGCGTGCCTTCGATTGCCGCCGTGCCTTCGGCTGCGCCGCCCATGGTGACGAATGCGAAGCCACGGGATTGCCCAGTGGCGCGATCGGTCATCAGCGCCACTTCGGACACTTTGCCGAATTGGGTGAAGTGATCTTCGATGTCATTCTCGGTGGTATTGAAGGAAAGATTTCCTACGTACAGTTTCATGATTTGAGTTTCTATTTGGAAAGGATTGCCTGACTGAGCTGTTCCCGGGAATTCGGGTTTCAAATCACCACTGAAGAAATTTCAACTGACGATTCACCACGCATCATAACTAAAGCAAACGATTCAACGCTCGCATTCTCGCCGTTTATTCGGGGATTGCAACACATTTCGGCGACTTTCTTAAGCGGATGGCCCTCTTGCCCAGCCATTTCGGCGCCGGCTTAACCCGAATTCCGATGTTGGAGGGGATGAGATGGCGCAAGATGCTGAGTCGCGATGACATGAGGAAGGCTGAGGCGTATCAATTGATACGGCGAAGCCTGACGAATGGCACTCGCGGCCAGCAGATTGCGCCAGATCGCCCCGATTAAACTTCGGATTTCGGGTTTAATAATTGGCGAAATGCCAGATGACCACCGAAAGGGCAAACACGACCGCACCCAGCAGCAGATAGAACGCGATGAAAATGCCCATATCCATCGCCGCGCAGAGCGCTCCCAGTTCCCCTATCGTTTCCGTCAGGCGCGCCTCGCGCTCCCGCAGGTCCAGCACCTTTCCCAGCGCGGCGGGTTGGTTGAGCGGCGCGATTCTCTGGTCCGCGAGGCACGCGCCGATAATCCGGTACGGCTTTCGCTTGTCGCGGTCCAGGTTCGCTATCTTGGTGTGCGATTCCTTTCGCTCCCGTTCCAGCTCCCGCAGTTCCGCGCCAAACTTCTGCCCGGCCTCTTCATGCCGGACCCGTGCCGCCTCCGCCGCCGCATCGATCCTCTGTAGCTCCCCTCGCAGCCGCGCGATCTCCGGCTCGTGACTTGCCGCCTCCTCCGCGGCCTTCGCCTGGTCGGCGCGCACCAATCTCTTTTCCGCTCCATGCCGGACCAATTCGTCGCTCGCCTCCCGCGCCTCCCTGCGGATGTCCGCGTCCGGATTGTCGATCAACATGAACGAGTGCGACCGCGCCTCGAGCTGTTTCTCAAGGCGCCCTATCTCCTCGGCGGCCCGCTCGAATCTGTCGACCGCGTCCAGCTTTTGCCGCCGCGCCGTTTCCTTCTCGTTAAGTTGCGCGGACACGGTCTTGCGTTCTTCCTCCAGCGCGGCCCGCTCCTGTTCATAAGCCATCTTCTCCCGCGCCGCCTCCGCGTCCAGCGCCGCCTTGCGCGCCGAGATTTCGGCAGTCGTATTCATCAGCGAGGCTTGCGTATTCTCAAATTCCTGCACCTTCGCGACCGCCTCATTCGGTTGGTCGTCAAAGTAATCCGCCTGCTCCCAGCCCAGCCAGCCCAGTTCCGCTTCCGCCACGGAAAGGCTCCGGCGCACGTACAGCCTTATCGCCCACAACCGGGCGATTTGCAGCCGCCTGCGCAGGTCGCGGAAACCTTCCTGCGGCAGCACGGTTACTCCTCGGCGGTGCTCAACCGCGCCAGCACGGAGAAATCCTCGAGCGTGGTGGTGTCCCCGCTCACCACGCGCCCGCTCGCAATCTCCTTGAGCAGGCGCCGCATGATCTTGCCACTCCGCGTCTTCGGCAGCGCGTCGGCAAAGCGCACATCGTCCGGTTTCGCGATCGGCCCGATGACGACTCCGACGTGCTTCCGCAATTCCTCCCGCAATCCCGCCGCCGCCACCACCCCGGCCTTCAGCGTCACGAACGCCACTATCCCCTGCCCCTTGATTTCATCCGGGCGCCCCACCACCGCCGCCTCCGCCACTAACGGATGCGCCACCAGCGCGCTCTCCACCTCGCTCGTGCCCAGCCGGTGCCCGGCCACGTTCAGCACGTCGTCGATCCGCCCCACGATCCAAAAATACCCATCTTTATCCCGACGCGCCCCATCGCCGGCGAAGTAACAACCCGGGATTTCGCTCCAGTACTGCTTCTTGTAGCGCGCCTTGTCGCCGTAAATGCCCCGCAGCATCGAGGGCCACGGCTTCCGGATCACCAGTTTCCCCCCCTGGTTCACCCCCACCTCCCTCCCTTCGTCATCCACTACCGCCGCATCCACGCCGAAGAACGGCACCGTCGCCGAACCCGGCTTCGTGGGAATCGACCCCGGCAACGGCGTGATCATATGCCCGCCCGTCTCCGTCTGCCACCACGTATCCGTGATCGGGCAGCGCCCGCCGCCGATCACCCTATGGTACCACATCCACGCCTCCGGATTGATCGGCTCGCCCACGCTCCCCAGCAGCCGCAGCGAGGAAAGATCGTGCTTCTTCGGCCATTGATCGCCCGCCTTGATAAACGCGCGGATCGCCGTCGGCGCGGTGTACAGAATGTTGATTCGGTATTGTTCAATCAAACTCCACCACCGCCCCCAATCCGGCCAATTCGGCGCCCCCTCGTACATAAAAGTCGTCGCCCCGTTCGCCAGCGGCCCGTACACCACATAGGAGTGCCCCGTCACCCACCCGATATCCGCCGTGCACCAGAACAGGTCCTCGTCGCGCAGGTCGAACACATACTTGCACGTCGCATACGCCCCGAGCAAATACCCGCCCGTCGTGTGCAGAATCCCCTTCGGCTTCCCCGTCGAGCCGCTCGTGTACAGGATGAAAAGCGGATGCTCGCTGTCCAGCGCCGCCGGCGGGCAATCGCCATCGACGCGCTCCATCTCTTCGTGCCACCACACGTCGCGCCCCTCCGTCATGTTGATTTCGTTCCCGCCCCTGCGCAGCACGATCACCCGCTTGACCGCCGGCGTTTCCTTCAGCGCGTCATCGACCTGTTGCTTCAGCGCAACGATCGCCCCGCGCCTGTAACCGCCGTCCGCCGTGATGACCGCCGTCGCCCCGCAGTCGTTGATCCGGTCCTTGATGCTCTCCGCGCTGAATCCCCCGAACACCACCGAGTGTACCGCCCCAATCCGCGTACACGCCAGCATCGCCACCGCCCCTTCCGGTACGAGCGGCATATATATAATGACCCGGTCCCCTTTTTTGATCCGGTTCCGCTTTAGCACATTGGCAAATTTGCAGACCTCCAAGTGCAGTTGCTGGTAGGTCAGCGTCCGCTTTTCTCCCGGTTCCCCTTCCCAAATGATAGCCGCCTTGTTCCGCCGCGGCCCCTCCAGGTGCTGGTCCAGGCAATTCTCGGAGACATTCAGCTTCCCGCCCACAAACCACTTTGCGAACGGGATTTTCCATTCCAGCACCTTGCTCCATTTCTTCCGCCACAGCAGCTCGGACGCCTCGCGCGCCCAGAACCGGTCCGGCCGCGCAATGGACTCGCGGTACATCGCGCGATACTGCGCCATGCTTTTGATCCGCGCCTTTTTGACAAACTCCCTGGACGGCTTGAACACGCGGTTTTCGACGAGATGGGATTCGATGTTCTGGCTCATGGAGAGTGCGCGGTCATTCGTACCAAGCCCCAAAATTTTCCTCAATGACGAACCCCTGATTCTCGAATTCTTCCTCGTCCGGCCCACTCCATCGCCGGATCACAAGTCCTTCCGTCCTTTTTGTCCCTTGCTTCCTTTGCCCCGCGACGGGCTCGGGGCCTTGAGCTTGTCGAAACGGCTCCCTTCTGTTCCCTTCCCCTTCGAATTTCCCAGCCATCTTCCTCCCATGAGACCCCTCCTTTCTCTCGTCCTCTCCACCCTGCTCCCACTGGTGGCCCTCGCCTCCCTCACCGATGCCGAGCTGGCCCACATCGGCCACCGCGTCTGGCTCAACGAATGCGACGGCGCCATCTCCGGCCTGACCTCATGGAACGAGGGAGAGCAATTCGCTTCCCTGGGCATCGGCCATTTCATCTGGTATCCCGCCGGCCAGCCCGGGCCGTTCGAGGAAAGTTTCCCCCTCCTCGTGCAATACCTCGAAGCCCACGGCCATCCCCTCCCCTCCTGGATGCGCGGCCCATGCCCGTGGAATTCGCGCCCCGAGTTCATGGCCGCCCAGGATAGCCCGCGCATGTCCTCTCTCCGCGATATGCTCATGGACACCGTCCCATTGCAGGCCCGTTTCCTCGCCCAGCGCATGCGCGATGCCCTGCCCAAGATGCTCGCCGCCGCCCCGCCGGGCCAAAGCGGAAATATCCGCGAAAATTACACCCGCCTCGCCGCGACCGCCGCGGGCACATTCGCCCTCATCGATTACGTAAACTTCAAGGGCGAAGGTACCTTGGCGACAGAGCGCTACAACGGCCAGGGCTGGGGCCTCTTGCAAGTCCTCGAAGCCATGCCCGCCACCGGCCCCGCCACCCGCGAATTCTCCCATGCCGCCATGGCCATGCTCGCCCGCCGCGTCCGCAATTCCCCACCCCAGCGCCACGAAGAACGCTGGCTCTCCGGCTGGGATAACCGCGTCTCCCAATACGACGACTAAGTCCGCCGATCCGCGAATCCAACCCCTACCCCGCCGCCCCCGAAAACGCGCGATTCTCCAGCATCTCCTTCAATCGCGCCAAATCCCGCTCCAGTTGCCCCACCGGATCCCTCCCAAAAAATCGCGCCAGCCGCGCCCCAAGGAATCCGCCCGGCGGATGGTACTCCAGCACCACCCGCAACGCCGTGCCCCCGTCCGCTGCCGCGAATCGCACCGTTCCCGCGCTCTGCACATCGGCCCCAGGCAGCGTCTGCCACGAAACC
>JBEKOV010000034.1:0-28475 GCA_049521415.1 Chthoniobacteraceae bacterium | reverse complement strand
GCATTACACGGCGGAGGAATTGCTGGCGATGGCGAAGGCGATCGAGAGCTCGGTATCGCGCGCGACGGTGTACCGGACGCTGCCGCTGCTGGTGGAGTGCGGGGTGCTGCGGGAGATGGATTTTGGGAAGGACCAGAAGTATTATGACCCGAATTTCAACCAGCATCCGACGCACAATCACCTGATTTGCGTGGATTGCGACCGGATCGTGGAATTTGAAGACCGGAATATCGAGACGCTGGAGAATTGCATTACGAAACGGCTTGGCTTTTCGCCCTCATCCAAGATTGTACGGATCGAGGCGACATGCGATCAACTGAAGCTGAGCGGAGTGTGCAAGAATCGCCCGAAGCCTGATTAACCCCCCACCACCCCCCCCGAACCATGAAACCACGATTTGTTTCCGCCGTGGCGGTACTGTTTTGCTGCGCCGTCATTGGGATTGTGGGGCTGTTCGGCTATTGGCGCTACCGGAAGGCGGAGGAGGCGAATGCGGCGTTCCGGATGCAATTGATCCATGGCACGCAGGGGCCGCCGATGGGGGCGCAAATGCCGGGGCAATTGCCGCCGCGCGCGACGAACGCGAATGCGGGGGCGGCGCCGCAGCCGGGGCAGTAGGGGAAGGACCGCCTAGGACTCGAGTTGCTGGCGGATCTTGGCGAGGAGCGCGGGCTGGCGCTGCAACTGGGTGGTCAAGGCCTCGATGGCGCGAAGGGTGGGCGGGCTGATGTGATGCTCCATGCCCTCGACGTCGTGGTGGATGACCTGCTCGTCGAGGCCGAAGAGTTTGAAGAAATCGGTGAGGAGATGATGGCGCTGGGTGATGTTGCGGGCGAGGGTCTCTCCGGCGGTGGTGAGGACGAGGCCGCGGTATTTCTCGTACTTGAGGAGGCCCTCGGCATCGAGGCGCTGGACCATATTGGTGACGCTGGCCTGTGAGATCTTGAGGCCGGAGGCGATATCGACAACGCGGGCGTAGCCCTTCGAGTTGATGAGTTCGAGGATGCGCTCGAGATAATCTTCGACGGCGGTGGTGGAACCGAGGGCTGAGGTGGGGTATTTGCCTGCCACGCGGGAGAAGATAGGGGAGGGGAGGGGATAGTCAAAAAAGAAAGAAATTGGGGGTTGACGAAATGTTTTTTTGCCACAATGATGTTAGCTCAGACTAACTTTATGCCTGTTTTAAAACTCTGTTTGCACAACCGATGCCTATAGCCGCCAAACCTCCCGAGCCCCGCCGCGGTTCCCGTTCCCTCGAGGGCCTGCACAGCACCGTCGATGTCCCGCCCGCCACGGCGCATCCGTGGAAGCAATATCTCGCGTTTGCCGGACCGGCGATGCTGGTGAGCGTGGGCTATATGGACCCGGGCAATTGGTCCACGGACCTGAGCGCGGGGGCCGAGTTCCGGTATGGGTTGCTGTGGATCGTGGCGCTGTCGAGCCTGATGGCAGTCTTCCTGCAGATCGTCTCGGCCCGGCTGGGCGTGGTGACGGGGAAGGACTTGGCGCAATGCTGCCGGGATCATATGCCGGGGTGGACGCGCTGGCCAAATTACCTGAGCTGCGAGGTGGCGATCGCGGCGTGCGACCTGGCGGAGGTGCTGGGGAGCGCGGTGGCGATTCACCTGCTATTCCCGCGCATCTCGCTGCTGCTGGCGGTGATCATCACGGCGTTTGACGTGCTGGTGCTGTTGTCGCTGCAGGGGCTTGGGATGCGTGTGATCGAGGCGGTGATCGTGGTGCTGATCTCGACGATCGGCATCTGTTATTTCATCGAGATATTCGTGCTGCCGCAGACTGCGCCGAGTGTGCTGGAGATGGCGAAGGCGACGGTGGCGCCGAATCTGGCGGGATTTTTCCGAAGCAGGGACATGGTGTATATCGCAATCGGGATCATTGGCGCGACGGTGATGCCGCACAATTTGTATTTGCACTCGGCGCTGGTGCAGTCGCGGCGTTTGCAGGCGGACGAGGTCTCGGTGCGGCGGGCGATCAAGTTCAACACGCTGGACTCGGTGGTGGCGCTGATGATCGCGTTCTTCGTGAATGCGGCGATCCTGGTGCTGGCGGCGGTTGTGTTTTTCGGGAAGGATGGTTTTAAGCTGCCGGGCGGGCAGGTGATCGCGTTCAACGCGGATGCGGACTGGATTCAAGTGGCGTACCTGACGCTGACGCCGCTGCTGGGCGTGGGGGCGGCGAGTCTGCTCTTCGCGCTGGCGCTGCTGGCGAGCGGGCAGAGCAGCACCATCACGGGCACGCTGGCTGGGCAGGTGGTGATGGAAGGGTTCATGCACTGGAGAATCCGGCCATGGGTGCGGCGGCTGATCACGCGAGCGGCGGCGATCACGCCGGCGATTATTCTCATCGCGCTACGCGGAGACAGCGGCGTGAACGATCTGCTGAACCTGAGCCAGGTGGTGCTGGCGATTCAATTGCCGCTGGCGATGTTCCCGCTGCTTTGGTTCACAAGCTCCAAGCGGCTCATGGGGGCGCACCGGAACGGGTGGTTCCTCTTTACTACGGGATGGGTCTCCTGCATTCTCATTACGGCGCTGGATATTTACGGGTTGCCGGATGCGTTGCATGACGCGGCGGCGGTATTCGTCCATCATTGAGGAGGCCATGTATCACAAGATATTGATCGCGCTGGATGCGACCGAGGCGGATGAGACGATCCTCACGCACGTGGCGGCGCTGGCGCGGAGTTTCGACAGCCAACTGGTGGTCCTGCACGTGGCCGATGGCTGGGCGGCGCGTTGGTTTGGCGCGGACGCGGTGAGCCGGGAGGTCAGCGAGGACAAGGCGTACCTTGAGAAGGTGCGGGGGCGGCTGGCGGCGGAGGGATTGGATGTGGAGGCGGAACTGGCGTACGGGGAGCCGGCGGATGAAATCGTGAAGTGGGTGACGACGCGCGGATGCGATCTGGTGGCGATGTCCACGCACGGGCACCGGTTTATCAGCGACCTGCTCTACGGAAGCACGGCGGATAATGTGCGGCACCGCGTGGATGTGCCGGTGCTGCTGCTGAAGGCGCGGAAGTGACCTTTTAAAGTGGCGGCTTTAGTGCGCGCCCTGGAGGATCAATTCCGTGATGGCGGCGGTGGCGTGCCTGGTGCCAGGGGTAACCTCGAGGATCTGCATCGAGAAAACATCTCCCTGATCGGCCATGATGTCGTCGAATGAGATATTCTGCCAATGGCGGGTATTGGCGAACTGCACCTCGGCGAAGGGCTTGCCATTGTAGAAGAGGCGCACCTTTTTCACACGGCCCCACTGTTTGAAATCAGAGTCGGAACTGACCATGCCGTCGGCGATGTCGAAACCGTAGAATGGCATATCGTTGAGCTCCTTCGGCAGCTTCGCCGGGAAATGGAAAGTCAGCGTCGCGCCGACGACGCCGTCGGTCCATGCGGTGAACTCGTCGTTGTCGTCGAGCGTGTAGACGGGGATGGGTGATTTGCCGGGCAGGATGGCGAATGTCTCCCATGGGAATGCGCATCTGAGCGAGCAGCCGCCCATCAATTCCGGCACGACGGGCGGGCCGACGTGCGACTGGATGAGCGGCAAATCCGCAGACGCCAGGGCCGGCAAAAAGCAAAGCAGCAACAGAATGCGGCGCTTCATGCGGGCAAGCTAGCACAGATGCGCGCGATGGACAGGCTCTAAAAATCGAAACTCACGCCACCGTAAAAGGCGCGCCGGGGGCCGTATTGAGGAGCGCCGACGCCGGTGCCGGTGCGCAATTCGTAAACTTGATCGGTGACGTTAATGATGTCGAAGCGCAGCTTCACGTCTTCGGTCCTGGTGAGATGGATCGTCTGTTCGACGCCAAGGTTAAGGGGATAATAGGGCGGGAGCTTCTGTTCATTCGCAAACCCCGCGCGCAATCCGTTGCCGTAAAGGAAATCAGCGTAAAGCTTCGTGTTCTCCCATGTGTAGGAGATGCCCGCGGAGGCAGTGACGGCCTGGTTGTGATCGAGATAAATCCAGTGGTCTTTGATGTACGCCAGTTCGGTGGGGTTGAACTGGAATTGCTGGGAGTCGATGTCCGTCCCTTCGGCGCGCGATAGCGCGAGGTTACCGTAGGCGGAGAAGCCGTCGTGGTCGTAGCTGTTGGTCCATTCGAGGCCGTACACATTGCCTTTTGCGTAATTGAACTCCGTCTCGATGATGGCCGCGCCGAACTGCCCGGAATCGATCTGGTTTTCCGCCTCCTTGTAATACCCGTCCAGGCCCGTCTTGAAGTCGGGGCCGATCTGCTGGGTCGCCCCCGCGTCAAAATAATCTCCCCGTTCCGCCCGCACAGGGTCATCTCTCTGAACGGCAAATTGACTGGTCGTGTCATTCGTCGCAACCACGTCCCGCTCGCTCACCGCCTCGAAGGAGGGCGGCGTGAAATACTTGGAGTAGCCGACATGCAGGGTGGCGCCGCGCGTGGCCTGGAGGGTAAGGTTGGCTCGCGGGCTCAACTGGTTCTGGTGATCGAACTGGTCCACGATATCGAAACGCGCGCCATAATTGAAAGTCAGGGCGGGCAGGATTTTCCATTCGTCCTGGAGATAGACCCCGTAAAGCCCCCCGGCCTTGAAATCGCCCTGGTTGATCGTGAACGGCACATCGCCGGTCTGATTTCCCGAGGAATCGCCGGGAAACACTTCAAGCGGATCGGCCGCATGCTGTTCCTCCATGTCCACGTAAAGGCCGAAGCGAAAGGTGTGCTGGTCATTGAGCGTGTAACTGGAGTCGATTTGGAGTCCCTGGCTGTTGAGGCTGTGGTTCTCCGTTCCGGCGAGGCCGTTAAAGATCAGGTCGCCTTCGGGGTCCGGGGTGAAAAGGACGGTGCTGTAACGCTCGAAGAGAGCGGCCTGGATGTTGAAATCGTCGAAAGATTTCTGATACGCGAGCACGGCGTAGGAATTCTGCTGATGCTGGTTCTCGTTGAGGTCGGAGGAGTTGAAATTCGTGGTTCCTTCGTAGTCAAAGGCCGGAATCTGACCCGGATTGTCGGGGATTTGATAATCCTGATAGGACGCGCCGGCGAAAAAGGTGATCCGGCTGGTATCGTCGATAACATAGGAGGCGTACCCGAAACCGCGGTATTGGTTGGTGGTGTCATGGATCGCGTTGTCACTGCCTGTGGGATTCTCGATGCCGAGGGTATCGTGGGTAAAGTCGCCTTCAAAATACCAGGTCCATTTTCCGTCGGAGCCGCCATATTCGAACGAAGGTTCCATGTGGCTGTTGCCACCGCCATAGAAGGAGACGGCGCCGCCGGGGTTTTCCGAGCCATCGTTGGTCGTGATGTCAATGATGCCGGCGGTCTTGAAGCCGAATTGCGCCGGCAGCGCGCCGTCGATCAACTGAACGTTGCCAATGAAGCGGCTGTCCAGTTCCATGCCGAATCCGGTGATGCCCTCGGGGAGCAGGATGCCGTTAATGCGGAACTCGAGATTGTTGTGCTCGCCGCGGACATGGAGCTGGCCGAAGGAATCCTCCGCCACGCCCGGCGCGCGAAGGATGGTCTGGTTGATGGGGGCGTTCTCACCCTGGGACTGGACCTCGATCTGGCTGGCAGGGATGGAGTAGGAGGTCGCGCCGAGATTCGGGACGATGGAATCGCGGGATTCGTTGAGTTTTTCGACGACGTTAACCTCGGGCAGGAGGGCGGCGGAGCCGGTGGTTGTCGTATCCTGGGCGAAGGCGGCCTGGCAGAGGGCGAGGGCGATGAAGAGGAAGCGGAGTTGCATGGGCTCCATTGTTACTAATGAGACCGCAATATCAATATAAAAGTGATAATGCGTTCGCATTAGCTTCGGGTTCAGGCGACGGCCTGCGAATCCGCGGAGAGGTCGAAGAGTTCGACCTCGGGATTTTGCTTGCGGAAGTAATCGAGGGTCCAGGCGGTGGGAAAGAGGATCACGGGCTGGAGGGCGGAGTCCTCGGCCACGCGGCAGCCGGTGGGGAGTTTGAGGGCGTCGAGTTCCGCGGGTGTCATGCCGTGGCGGACCCATTTGAGCATTTCCCATTGAGCGGGCTCGAGGCGCGAGGCGGCGCCGTACTCGGATTCGAGCCTGTATTGGACGACCTCGAATTGCAGCGGGCCCACGGCGGCGAGCAGCGGCACGCGCTGGCCGGCATTGCGCAAATGAAAGACCTGGATCACGCCCTCCTGGAGCAATTGCTCCATGCCTTTGCGGAATTGCTTGTACTTGCCGGGATTCGGATTGTGGAGGTAGGCGAAGCACTCCGGCGGGAAGCGCGGGATCTCGCGATAGACGATGGAGGGGTCTTCGGTGAGCGTATCGCCGATGCCGAGGGCGGCGTGGCCGACGAGGCCGACGATGTCGCCGGGATAGGCCTCGTCGATGGTCTCGCGCTCCTGGCCGAAGAGTTTGTGCGAACTGGAGAGGCGCACTTTTTCGCCGGTCTGGGCGTGGGTGACCACCATGTCGCGCTGGAAACGTCCCGAACAGACGCGCACGAAGGCGATGCGGTCGCGATGGCGCGGGTCCATGTTTGCCTGGATTTTGAATACGAAGCCGGAGAAGGCGGGATTCTCCGGCTCGATCACGCGATCTCCGGCGTGGTGTGGGGAGGGGGGCGCGGAGCGCTCGAGAAAGGAATCGAGCAGCAATTGGACGCCGAAATTATTCATCGCGCTGCCGAAAAAGACGGGGGTGAGATGGCCGGAGAGGACTTCCCGCGGCGAGTAGGCTTTTCCGGCGATTTCGAGCATTTCGAGTTCCTCGGCGGCGCGGTCGAAATCGGCGGGGTCGAGCTTTTCCTTCACAACCGGGTCGTCGAGATCGGTGATCGTCACGGGCGCGCGATATGCGCCGGCGCTGGTGCGTTCGAAGAGATGGACCTGGCGGGTCTGGCGGTCGAAGACGCCGCGAAAGTCCGGGCCGGCGCCGAGCGGCCAATTGACCGGGAATGCACCGATGCCGAGGACGCTCTCTAGTTCGTCCACGAGGACGAGGGGATCGCGGATGGGGCGGTCGACCTTGTTCATGAAAGTGAAGATCGGCACGCCGCGGCGGCGGCAGACCTCGAAGAGCTTGCGCGTTTGCGTCTCGATGCCCTTGCCGGCGTCGATGACCATGACGGCGGCGTCCACAGCGGTGAGGACGCGGTAGGTGTCCTCGGAAAAATCCTTGTGGCCGGGGGTGTCGAGGAGGTTGACGCGATAGCCGCCGTAGTCGAATTGGAGGACGGTGGAGCTGATCGAGATGCCGCGTTTGCGTTCCAGCTCCATCCAATCGGAGGTGGCGGCGCGCTGGTCCTTGCGGGCCTTGACCGAGCCGGCGAGCTGCACGGCGCCGCCGTAGAGGAGCAGCTTTTCGGTGAGCGTCGTCTTGCCCGCGTCGGGATGCGAAATGATGGCGAAGGTGCGCCGCCTGGAGATTTCAGCTTGCATCAAAAAGGGGGCGTACTCTCCGGTAAAAGGGTGCGTGGCGCAAGAAGTGGAAGAATTTTCGCAATGACGGGAGCGGCGGCGCGGATAGGATGCGGGGATGCGTCCGGAACCGAAGAAACGAATCGATACGAGCGGCTCGCAGGCGCCGCTGGGCGGGCTGGGAGCGGCGTTTGGGGATTTGAAACTGGAAGGGATGACAGAAGAGGGAACAGAAGGAAGCAAAGGAAGCAAAGAGGGGAAGCAGGTTGAGCCGCTATGGAAGATGGGGCGCGTGGTGCTACGGAAGGAGACGGCGCATCGCGGGGGGAAGACGGTGATCGTGGTGGATGATTTTGCGACGCATTTGCCGGCGTCGGTGATCGAAGGTGTGGCGAAGAAATTGCGGGCGGGTTGCGGGTGCGGCGGGACGGTGAAGGGGCGCAGGATCGAGGTGCAGGGGGATCAGCCGGTGAAGGTGCGCGCGATTTTGGAAGGGGAGGGGTTTGAGGTGGCGGGGGTGAGGTGATGTTGCCGGCTTACCCTCCGCTCGCCGGCGGCTCATCCACGATCAGCCGCTTGCCCATGCTCAATACGGTGTCTTCGACGAAGCCGAGACGTTTGTAGAATTCGATGACGGCGTGATTGGTGGCCCGCACCTGTAGATTGATCTTCGGGCAGCCGCGGTCGCGCAGCAGTTGCTCGGCGCGCTCCATGATCTGGCGGCCGTAACCGTTGCCTTGCAGGCCGGGATCGACGGCGAGGTAATTGATCCAGCCGCGATGGCCCTCGTACCCGGCCATGACGCTGGCGATCAATCGACCATCGAGGATTCCGACGAGAAAAAGTTCCGGGGCCACTCCGAGCTTTCTGCGGATATCGGCAGCCGGATTGTTGTGCGGGGCGACGAGGCCGCAGCTCTGCCAGAGGGCAATGACGGCGGATTCGTCGGCGGGCTGGAACGGTCTGATCTTCATCGGTGATTCCAACCACGCGGCGGGGCCTCCATGCAAGCCCCGGCTGGGCTTGAACCGTTCAGCCGCGGCGCGACACTTCTTTTCTTGTCACCGATTCCGTGCGGGATAACCTCTGCCGGTTCCCCCTGCAACAGAGCACAATTCGAATATGCAGCCACTCTTCACTTATAATGTCGTGCCGAAATTGCCGGCGGAACTCGAGCCGCTCCGCGAGATGGTCTACAACCTCTGGTGGACCTGGGAGCCGACCGCCCGCAAGCTCTTCTACCTGCTCGATGCCGCGCTGTGGGACCGCACCCATCACAACCCGTTGCGGATGTTGCAACTCTCCCGGCAGGCGAGGCTCGAGGAGGTGGCGAAGGACGACGAGTTCCTGCGCGACCTGGAAACGGTGTACAAGAAATTCAAGGCGTACATGTCGCGGAAGGACACTTACGGCAAGCTGCGGAAAGGCTCGTGCTCGATCGCTTATTTCTCCGCCGAGTTCGGCTTCCACGAGTCGGTGCCGAATTATTCCGGCGGCCTCGGCATCCTGGCGGGCGATCATTGCAAATCGGCCAGCGACCTGAACCTGAATTTCAACGCGGTGGGATTGCTCTACCGGCACGGATACTTCCGCCAGCAGATCAACAAGGACGGATGGCAGGAGAGTGTGGCGCTCAACCAGAGTTTCCATCACCTGCCGCTGATTGAGGTCCGCATCGACGACAAGCCGCTGCTGGTGGACGTGGAATTGCCGGGGCGGAAGGTGTACGCGAGGGTGTGGCAACTGGCGGTCGGACGGATCACGCTTTACCTGCTGGACACGGATATTCATGAGAATAATTCCGAGGACCGGCTGATCACGGCGCAGCTTTACGGCGGTGACCTGGAGATGCGGATTCGGCAGGAGATCGTACTTGGGATGGGGGGCTCGCGGGCGCTGCGGGCGATGGGCATCCAGCCGGACGTGCATCACATGAACGAAGGGCACGCGGCGTTTCTCTCGCTGGAGCTGATCCGGCGCGCGGTGCAGGAGCGGAAGCTGGACTTTTACTCGGCGCTGCAACTGGTCGCCTCGGGCAATATCTTCACCACGCATACGCCGGTGCCGGCGGGGAATGACGCGTTCTCGCGCGAGTTGATGGAGCGCTACTTCTGGGAATTTCCCAGCAAGGCGGGCATCTCGTTCGACGATTTCTTCAAGATGGGGCAGATGAGCGTGGACGCAGCGGATAATTTCAGCATGACGATCCTTGCGCTGCGCACGAGCCGGCACGCGAACGGCGTGAGCGCGCTGCACGGCGAGGTGAGCCGCGGGCTGTGGGAGGGCGTGTGGGCCGGAGTGCCGAAGGACGAGGTGCCGATCACGAGCATCACCAACGGGATTCACACGAAGACCTGGATGGCGCCGGAGTTTTCGAACATGTACGACAAGTACCTCGGCAATTGGGAGGAGAACCTGACGAACCACGAGTTCTGGCGCGGGGTCATCGATATCCCGGACGAGGCGCTCTGGAGCACGCATCAACTGCTGAAGAGCCGGCTGATCGATTTTGTGCGGACGCGGGTGAAGGCGCAGCGGGAGCGGCTGGGCGAGAGCCTGGAGAATATTCGCAAGGCGAACCTGCTGCTCGATCCGGAGGTGCTCACGATCGGCTTCGCGCGCCGATTCGCGACGTACAAGCGCGGGACGCTTCTCTTTTCCGATCTCAACCGGTTGCGGCGCATCCTGGGGAACAAGAACCAGCCGGTGCAATTCATCTTCTCCGGCAAGGCGCACCCGAAGGACGACGGGGGCAAGAAATTCATCCAGGAGGTGTACCAGTTTTCGCGTGAGGCGGAATTCGAGAGCCGCATCGTGTTCGTGGAGGATTACGATATTTACGTGGGCCGCCGGCTGGCGCAGGGAGTCGATTTGTGGCTGAATAATCCGTTGCGTCCGCTCGAGGCGAGCGGCACGAGCGGCATGAAATTGCCACCGAACGGCGGGCTCAACCTCAGTGTGCTCGATGGCTGGTGGTGCGAGGGTTACAACGGCAAGAACGGCTGGGCGATCGGCGCGGAGATTAAGGACCCGCTGGACCCGAACCTGAAGCCGGAATTCCAGAGCGAGGTCGATTCGGCCAGCCTCTTCCACATCCTGGAGACGCAGGTCATCCCGCTGTATTACGCGAAGCCGGACGGGCGGCTGCCGATCGCATGGCTGCAACTGATGCGCGAATCGATCCGCAGCGTGACGCCGGTCTTCAACACGCACCGCATGGTGAAGGAATACAACGAGCGGCTGTACGAGCCGGCCGCGGGGAAGCACCTGGAGCTGCTCGCGAACGATTGCGCGAAGGCCACGGAAATCAGCCAGTGGAAGACGCGCATCCGGCACGATTGGCCGCAGGTGCGCATCTCCGACGTACACCTCGCCTCCGAGGATAAGATGAGCGTGACCGTGGGCGACAAGCTGGCGGTATCGGCGTGCGTACACCTGGGGGACATCGATCCGAAATTCGTGCGCGTGCAGGCGTACTTCGGCGAGGCGTCAAACAGCAGCATCGGCAAGGCAAGCATCTCGGAGCTGAACGACGCCAAGAAGGCGGACCATGGGGATTATATTTACCATGGGGAAATCTCGGCGACCGAAAGCGGTGCGTACGGACTGAATGTGCGGGTGATCCCGACCAATCCGGTGCTGACGCAGGAGCACGAGCTGCGGCTGATTACCTGGGCGCGGTAGGACCTCACGCCGGCTGCGCCCTTCAGGCCGCCTTGGCGCGGTTCTTTGAGGCGAGACCGAGGGGGCCCATCCAGGCGGTGCCGAATTCTTGATACGCTCTCGGCGGGCCCAGCACTTCGCGCAAGACGATCGCCTGGCGGATCGAAGCCGGATCGCGCAGGCGCGCGAGCAGTTCGCCGGTCTGCATGGCAGGGGCCGGTTGCGGCGCGGCTACGGTGGGAGCGGTTTGATTGAGCTTGCCGAGAGGCGCTATCACCGGCGCGACGTAAGGCTGGAATGCCGGCATGATCGACGCGGGAGCCGGCGCGGGCTGTGCCGGTGCGAGGGGGGAGATGACCGGTGGGACAGCGGGCGATAATGGCGGAGGGGATACCGGCTGGGCTGGCGGGACGCGGCGGAGCCTGCCGGTCGTCGGTAGATTTGCCGGAGGACTCACGGGCGCCAGCGGACGCGTGACGGTCCGCGGTTGCACCGGAGTGGGCAAATCGACGGGTAGCCCCACGGCCTCCCTGAAACGGCGGAGACGCTCCTGCTCGATTTGCGCGGCGTCGGGCGTGTTGATCCTCGTGGTGCCGGGCTGTTTCGGCTGCGTGGGAGGCGGCTTCCTGTTCGCCTGTCCGGCGGCACTCGCGATCATCCTCACCACGACGAAGATGATCGCGAAAATGATTGGGAGATAGTGTTGCACGGTTATTTCACATCCTCCGCGGAGCGCTCGGGGCCGGCGATGGTATCGCGCATTTTCGTATCGGCCTCGACGTTGCGGATTTTCATGTAATCCATGATGCCGAGATTCCCGCTGCGGAAGGCCTCGGCCATGGCCATTGGCACCTGCGATTCGGCTTCGACGACCTTTGCGCGCATCTCCTGCGTGCGCGCGCGCATCTCCTGCTCGACGGCCACGGCGGCGGCGCGCCGCACTTCGGCTTTCGCCTGGGCGACGCGCTTGTCGGCGTCGGCCTGCTCGGCTTGGAGCTTTGCGCCGATGTTCTCTCCGACATCGACATCGGCGATGTCGATGGAAACGATCTCAAACGCGGTGCCGCTGTCGAGGGCCTTGGCGAGCACGGTCTTTGAGATGCGGTCGGGATTCTCCAGCACGTCCGAGTACCGGTCCGAGGAGCCGATCGAACTGACGATGCCTTCGCCCACGCGGGCGACGATGGTTTCCTCCGTCGCACCGCCGACGAACCGGTCGAGGTGCGAACGCACGGTCACGCGGGCTTTGACTTTCACGCCGATGCCGTCCTTGGCGACGCCATCGATGGTGCTGCGGCCCAGGGCCGGGTTGGGACAATCGATGACTTTCGGATTGATGCTGGTGGTGACGGCTTCGAGGACAGTCTTGCCGGTGCCGCGCGTGGCGAGGTCGATGGCGCAGGCGCGGTTGAAGTCCAGTTCAATGCCGGCCTTGTCCGCGGCGACGAGAGCTTTGACTGTGTTCTCGACATTGCCTCCGGCGAGGTAGTGGCCCTCGAGGAGGTCCGATGGGATGTCGATGCCGGCTTTGACGGCGGTGATGCGGGTGTCCACAATGAGCGACGCCGGGACGTTTCGAAGGCGCATGCCGATGAGCTTGCCCATGCTGACGGGAGCGCCCGAGACCAGGGCGCGGATATAGAGGTTGATGAAGCGAAGGATGATCGCGAGAAAGATCAGGGCGATGAACGCGATAACCCCGAAGACCACGAGGGGAGTGCTTATTGGCATAAGAGCGCCATAGCACACTCCGCGATGGAGGTCGATGAGTTTGGAAGATTTCTCGAATGCGCCGCAAAGCGCATCGCGCCTAGAACGCCATGCCGAAGGAAATCTGGAACATCACATGGCGTTCGCCGGTGCGGCGGTCGGGATTGATGCCCACGTCGACCCGAAGCGGTCCGACAGGCGAGGCGTAGCGCAAGCCCGGCCCCACGCCGTAGCGCATGGTCCCGACCGAGTTGGGCGTGGCGCCGACGCTGCCGGCGTCCGCGAAGACCGCGCCGATCAGCGAGCCGTAAACCGGAAAATTGTATTCGATATTGAACGTGGTGAACGTATCGCCGCCGATGGGATAACCGTGCCAATCCTCCGGCCCGAGCCGCCGCTCGGGAAAACTGCGCACGCTGCGGCTGCCGCCGTTGAAGAAACGCTCATCGATCGGGATGTCGTCCGAATTGCCCTCGAGCGGTTCCATCCACCCGCCGCGCGCGCCGAGCGCGAGCAGCGTATTCGCCGTGACCGGGATGTAATAGGAAAGGCGCCCGGTGACGCGCGCGAATTCCACCGTGCTGCCAAGCGCGCTCGATGCCACCTCGCCGATCAGCGTGCCGATCATGCCGCTGCGCGGGTTCAGCTTGTCCGGCGCGCGCGTGTCCAATGTGAGCGATGCGCCGGCGGTGCTGACAAAGTAGGAGGTCGGGCCGATCTCGGACGGATCGATGCCCTGATCGGTCGTCGAGACTTCCTTCGCCTGCAGGAACACGGCGGCATCGAGCTGCTGCGTGATCTGCTTCGAAATCTGCGGCTTGAAGCCCGTCTCGAATACGCTGTAGCGATACCATTGCTCTGATTGCCCGAAGAGCCGCGCATCGAGCTGGTAGTCGCTCTCCAGGAGCCACGGGTCCGAGTAAAGAATCTCGCCGCGCAGGAAATTCTGTGAGAGTTCGACGTTCGCCGTCAGTGGGCGGCCCGTGCCGAAGAGGTCGCGGTCGCCCGCGATGGCGCCGACGATTAGCCCTTCGAACGTACCGTATCCCGCCGAGAAGCCGAGTTCCCTGACCTTCTCCTCATCCACCACCATGTGCAGCTCGATCGTATTGTCCGGCTGGGGACGCGGCTCGATGCGCAATTGCCGGAACAGGCCGGTTTGCATCATCTCGCGGAATTTCTGATCGAGCAGTTGCGGGTTGTAGAATTTCCCCTTCAAGCTGGCGAAACGGTCCGGCAGGAACCTCGGCGAGAGATGATTCAAACCCTCCTGGCTCACGCCGCCGAACCGGTAAACGGCGCCGGATTGGATATTGAATGCCACGGGCACGCAGCCATTGACGGCCAGGTTCGGATCGCTTTGCACGTCCACCTTCGGGTCGTAATACCCATTGGTCTTGTAGTAATACACAACCGCGCGCTGCATATTGACGACCTGCTCGGGCGTGTACGGCTTGCTGGTGAACGGTTTCAATTGATTGAGCAGTTCCGTGTTCGGATAAAAAACGAGGTCGCCGGAAAAGGTGATCGTGCCAAAGTGATATTGCATCCCCTCGCGCACCGTCACGAGCACCGAGGCCCGCGTCCCATCCCGCGAGAAAGTGATCTTCGCGGGATCGACCACCGCGTTGAGGAATCCCTCGGAGGCGTAGAGCCCGCGGATGCGCTCGACGCCGGTGTCCACATCCGACTGCGCGAAAGGCAGAGCCGCCTTGGGATTGGGAAATCGCTCGCGCGTGGTGCTGGTGATGTAATCCTTCAGCGTGGCCGCGGGGAGGCCGCGCACGCCGAGGAAATCGACGCCGTCCAGGAGCACGAGCGTCCCTTCCGTGACGTCCAGTTCGACCGAACCGGGGTCGAGCACCTTCCAATCCACGTTCACATTCGCGTAGCCATTTTTTCGGTAAAATATGCCGAGGAAAAACGCCGCGTCGTCGGCCGTCGCCGGCCCGACGCCCTGCTGTTGCAACTCGATGATCTGGTCGGCGATGGCGCTGCGAAGCTGCTTGTCGGTAAAATGGGTCACGCCCACGAAGCGGATGGCCACGTTGCCATTTGGCACGGGTGTCGGCGTGGCGAGAGCGGCGGCGGGATTGCGCTCCAATTTCGGAGGATTGTTTTGGGGAGGCGGCGCCGTCTCCTGCGCCAGCACCGCCGCGGCGGCGAGCGCCACCATCAATGCCGCCGCGGCGAGCGCGCGCTTACAGCATTTGTGCGGCGCGTACTTCATTTGAACCTCAGGAGATAGCGCACCATGCCGCGAATATCACCGCCGACGTCGAGGTCGCCGACCAGGTAGAAATCGTCCGTGAGCTTAAAGGTCGAACTGATCTCCTGCTGCCCCGTGCGCGGGTCCACGCCTCCCACATCGACCTTGAACCGGCTGACGAACGACTCGTTATCCGAGGGCGGTTTCGACTTAAAGACCTTGTGGTAGAGCTGTTGGAGCAGGAGCGCCGCGGCGCGTGCGGCCAGGGCGTTGCCGTTGCTGAGGTTCGATGTCGTCGCGCCGGTCGCGAGCAGCGAGACAATGTCCTCCTGCGGCAGCGGCGGCTCGGAGGACATGACCGTCTTGGGGTCGGTCACCGGGCCGTAAATGAAGACGTTGATGTTATAATCCTGCATGTTCGAAACCGCCTGGATATTGAGTTGCGGGACGAAGGGATTATCCTGCGAGAAATAGACGAAGCCGTTCGTGACGCGGAGCTTTGAGAAGGGGAGCGAGGCGACAAAATTCTCGATCCGGACCGAGCCGTCGAGCGTTGGCGCCTTGCCGGTGCCGCCGAGGCGAAGGTCGATGATGGCCTGGCCGTTCGCGAGATTGCCCTGGATGATGAACGGGTCCTTTGTGTGGATTTTCAGCGCGAATTTCCAGTTGTTGAGAGGCGGGATGTCGATGGACGGCGTCGTCGATGGCAGCGATGGCGGCGCCGGCGCGGGACGGCCCGGCAACTGGAGCGGCAGAATTTCGATTTCCTTGAAGAACCGGCTCTTTGTGATGCCGATGTCGCCGGTGACGGACGCGGCGGCGAATGGCCCGGTGACGCGTATGTCCGAATCCGAGCGGACGGTCACGGACTCGTTGCGCAGGATGAGATCGCCGTGCGAGACGAAGTGGAGATCGATGAGCGGATTGAGGAGGCTGGTGAAGCGGACGCCGCCCGAGAGATCGAACCTGCCGCCCGACAGGTTTCCGCCGAATTGCCCGAGCGTCAATTGATCGCCCGCGAGGCGCACCTCGCCACGGAAGCCGCTGACCGACGGCATGTCCGGGTCGTTGAGCCGGACGGCAGGCAGATCGATCAGGACCGCGCCGCTCAACGCCGGCTTTGCAATTGTCCCGGCGACATCGACCGATGCCTCCGCCGTCCCCTGGATGTAACGGACCATCGGCACGATTCGCGTAATAAAAGCAAGCGAACTGCGCGGCACGCGGACGGAGAGCCGGACGGGCGAATTGGGATCGACGCGGCCCGTGAGCAGGCATTGCTTAAGCGGTAGCGGGATGGTCCCGGCGACGTCCACCGGCGAGATGGAGGGCTGCGCGAGGCGCGCCTTGAGCGAAAGCTGATCGCCGAGCAGCGTCAGGTCCGCGTCCAGCGTGGCGGGCGCGAGCGTCGCGGCGGCCCGCGCCTGCAATGCGCGCCCGGCCACGACGACGTGCGCGTTCGGTTGGTCGATGGCGCCGCGCGCGGTGACGCTGACTTTCACCGTGCCGGTCGCGGGCCCCTGGCCCTTCGGGAAAAAGGTGTCCAGCGCGATGTCGCCCGAGACCAGGTCGGCGAAGATCGGGCCATTCACCGGCACCAGCGTCTCCGGCTGCGCCGGCGTGCGAAGATCGAGCGGAATGGCGACGCTGCCCGTCAGCATCGGCCGCCCGCCTTGTTTGAACAGAATATCATTCACGCGCAGCACATCGCTGCGCGCGGCAATGACCGCGGAGAGATCGCCGCGGCTGCTCGTAATGCCAAACGTGGGGAAATTGAGTTGTTGCGGGCTATAACTGCCCGCAATGGCGGCGTTGATGTTTTGCACCCCTGCGGCATTGCCATTCTTAAGTGAGAATTGCAGATCGCCGGTGCTGGCGAGCGTCGCCAGATCGCCCTTCCCCCGCCAGTCGAGCGAGAGCGCGCCCGCCAGGCCGCCGTTGAGATTGGGCAGGAGGCCGTTGAATTTTGACAGATCCCGGATATTCGCCTGCAACGCGCCGTCGTAAGCGTACGGCTTGCGCAACGCGAGGTGACCGGTGCCGGTGAAACCATCGGTGGCATTGAGTGAAAAGGCGAGCGTATCGATGGTCGCGACGCTCTGCCGGATCGTCACGCCGAGCCGGAGGCCCTTTGCCGAAAAATCCTGCATGTGCAGGTCGGTGACGTTCGCGGTGACGGATCCATCGCAGCCCCCGGGCCCGTTGCTGAGCGATCCGCTCGCCTGCACGTTCCCATCGGGTCCTTTCAAATTCGGTTCCGCGTTAAAGGCCGCGATCGACGGCGCGTTCACTGAGAATTCGATATTACCCGGCTCGGTATCCCATGTTGCCGGATCGCGCGGCAGCGTATAAGTCCCGCTCGCGCTGAGCGTGTCCCGCGCGCGCGCGGCCGCCAGCCTGGCAATCCGCGCGATGCCATCCTTAACGGAAATCTCCGCCCCCGCCGAATCGACCGCGTAATCTCCCACTCGCACATCGGACCCGCTTCCCTCGATCTCCATCTCCAATCCATCGAATGGATCGGTGTCCATCCCGTCGGTCCCATTGGACAGCGCCTTCGTCATTTCCATCTTCCATTCGCCCGATGCCACATCGAGCTGGCTCCCCGAGACATTGTCCGCCTTCGCATTGATGCTGGCGCGCAGCGTCTTGTCGCGCAGATCAAACGTCCCGTCTCCCTTCACGCCGCCGCTATCGAGGCCCGCCCAGAGGCTGTGCAGATCGCCCGCCGAAATATCGAGCCATCCCGTAATCGCCGTTCCCGCGAAACCATCCAGCGAGTCCGGCAGCTTCCCGCTCGCCTGCGCCGTCACACTATTGGAGCCGCTGAAGAGGGTCGCGCCGAACGTCCCCCAGCCCTTGCTCGCGTCCAGGCGGACCGTCGCCTTGTCCATCACCACGCCGCCCGCCCTCACCGCGCCCGCGTCCGCCGTGATGGCGCCGGTCCAGCTCGCGGGCGCATTCGGATCGCCGGTCAGATGCACCGCCGCTTCGCCCAGGCTGCCGATCGCCAGCGTGCTCGCGTTAAAATAATGCGACACTTTTTCAAGCGAGAGATCGCTCACGGTCGAATCGACCTGCGCCAGAGCATTGCTCACGTTGTTCTCATGACTGCCCGGCAGTTCCTTTACCAGCAGCGAGAAATCCGCGCTGCCGCCAAAGAATTTTCCATCGACCTGCAACCGGTTGATCCCCTGGGCGCGCTGGGAGGCGTCCAGCGCGAATTCTTCAATCACAATTTGCGGGTCAAGCGCCAGATTCCGCAAAATTAGGTCGCGCCGCGCGTAGGTGGTCGTCGCACTCAGGTCGCGCCACGTGCGTACCTTCGGGATTTGGAGCACGGCAATATTGAGCGACCCTTGCCGGACCGGGTCCAGCAGCAGCCAGAGACCCTTCACCGCAAACTCCCCGTCCGGCACATGCGCCACGAGATTGAGATTGTCGATATCGACCCGGTCGCTAAAGAGCGCCGGCTGCTGGATGAGGCCGTGCAGCGTCGAGGCGAGGTCCGACTTCTGCTCGGTCGTCCCTTCCACCGGCTTTACCGCGATGGTCGCATTGCGCAGCGTATAGCTGCGCAGGAATTCGCTCACACCGTTGCGGATGAGCGACGGGATCGAGTAACGCACCGTCACCTCCTCGATGGAGATATTCTCGACCGGTGTCGGTCCCGTTCCGTTGGGCACGGCCGTGATGTTCCTGAGGCTCAGGTTCGTAAAAATGGTCCCGTCCACCGTGAGCGAAAGCCGCACGTTCTGCTTCGCCGCCACTTCGATGGCCGCCGAGTGGATGACCGCGATCAGGATCGGGCGGTGCAAAATGATCAGCAGCGCCAGCAGGATCAGCAGCCATTTGCCGATGCGGCGGCCCTTGCGCCCGCGCCCGTGCCGGGGGCCGGTTCGGCCCGATCCGTCGGCTGGCGCTGGTTCTTCCGGGCTCACGCGCCCAAGGCTAGCAACGGGCCCAAAGACTGCAACACGTCCGTAGTCAGCCTCTTGTCGGGGAATTCCCTGATCGGCATCTCGGCCGCCGCCGCCCTCCTTCCGGCTCGAATTCCGAATTTCGATTTTGGAATCCTCCATTTTCCCCATACAGTGCGCCGGAATGACTCCAGCCGCAGACGCGCTGCCCCGGAACCGCCTTTCGCCGACGCTCTGGCGGACGCTCTGGCTGACGCTGGTCCGCTACTCGCAGATCGATGGCCCGCAGTGGGCGGCCTCCTTCGCGTATTACGCCATTTTCGCGCTCTTTCCGCTGTTGCTGCTGGCGGTTTCCATCGGCGCCTATTTTTTCGATCCCGCAAAGGTGAGCAAAGTGGTGCTCAACGCCGTGAGCCAGTACGTGCTGGTGGTGCACGGCAAGAACGATCTGGTCAGTTCGACCGTTCGCGGCATCGTCCGCGCGCGGCGGGGCGTCGGTTCCTTCGCCATCCTCGGGCTGGTCTGGAGTTCGCTCCGTTTTTTTCAGTCGCTGGTGCGCGGCGTCAACCGCGCCTGGGGCACGCACGAGTACAGTTGGTGGCGCCTGCCGATCCAGAATCTGCTCATGGTCGCGGTCCTGGCCAGCGCGCTGCTGTTGGGCATCGTCACCCCGCCCCTCCTCAGATGGTGCCAAACGGTACTCATGCATCTCAATCTCCCCTTCGGCGCCGGGCCAATAGTCGTCGTACTCGGTCTCGTTCGAGTATTGGTCCCTTTGGGCGTCCTGTTCTACGGGCTTAGCATGTTTTACAAGCTCGCGCCCCGGCGGCGCACCACTTTTCGCGAGGTTTGGGCCGGGGCGCTCGCGGTCACATTGGTGCTCCGCGTCCTCCAGTATTTGTTTGTCCTCTACGCGCAGAACGTCGCCCATTTCAATGCGGTGTACGGCGCATTTGGCAGCGTGATCGCCGTGCTGATGTGGGTCTATCTGACCGGCACTGTCATCATCATTGGCGGGTGCTTTGCCGCCGTGCAACTCGAGCTGGCCGGGAAGCTCGAACTTTCCGCGCCGGTGCCGGAAAACGTCGCAAGCCCCTGAAAAATCGCGATCCGGGATTTCAACTTTCCGGATCCCGTTGGGATTTCCAATTCTTCATCCGCGTGGTTGAATCCCCACCGTGCCCTCCGCGCGCCTCCATCTCTACCGGTTCATCGAAGACGCATGGGCCGGCGGCCTGCGCGCGTGGTGCGAGGGAGGGGGCGAATCGTGGCTGCTCGTGGAAAACGCGGGTCAGTCGCGCTGGCTGTCGCGCAAATTTGCGGCGGCGGGAATCGAAGGGGCCAGGATATTTGATGCGGACGGACTGCGGGATGAAATGGCGCGATTGGCGGGTGTCGCGGCGCCGCCCCGGCATTTGGCAATGGCGGCATTTGTCGCGAAGGTTGCGGAGCGCCAGGCGGGCGCGCCCGCCGCGCGCAATGTGACCGCGCTCGTGGAAGCGTGCGACGCGCTTTCCCGCGCCGGGTGGCATTTGAATCAGCTTGCGCTCGATCCGGCGGTTGCGCGGCGTGTTCACCGCGCGATGGAACGGGCGGCCATTCTGCCAGGAATCTTCGAGCGGCGCTTGCACGAGCCGCTGCCGCCGCTGCCCGCGCGCCTTTGCTGCATCGGCTGGGACGCGACGCATTGGCCCGACCTCGGCCTGCTGGACCTCGCTGTTTCGAAGGCGTCCGCTTTTGAAATGTATGTCCCATCGCCCCGGCTGCCCGCCGATACCCAGCAACAGGTGTGGATCGAGGCGCTGGAGAATCGCTTCAAGCTCGAACGCGTCACCTGCCCGCAAAGCGGCTTCGCATCGGAGAATGAGCCGTTGGTTGCGCGCCTCGATAATAGCCGGCTCACGCCGGGCGAACAGGTGCGCGCGCCCGGCCTGCTCGTGGGACGCGAATGGCCGGACCAGGTGCGGCTGGCGCGCGATCAAATCGTCGCATGGCTCGCGGAGAATCCCGCGCCGGGCGCTCCGTTCGGCATCGTCGCGCCGGAGGACTCCGCGACGGCGATTGCGGTAGCCGAAGCGCTCGTGAAGGCCGGCGTTAAAATTGAACGCGGGGCCCGCTCGGGCGAGCCCGGCCCCGCGCAACTGATCCTCGAGCAAATCGCCCGTTATCATTTAAGCGGGCACGATATCGAGGAATTGCTGGAGTTGATCCGGCTGCTCCGGCTGCGGCAGCCCGGCGATTCCCCCGACCCCGAATGGGCTCGCGACGCCCTCGACCGCGCCTTTCGCGCCGCGCAAAGCCGCAACGCGCGCATCCTCGCGCAAGCGCAGCCGAAGCGAACAGACGCCGCCTGGACCGCGATCCGCGACCTGGTCGATGCGCTCGGGCGATGGGACGTCGATTTCACATGGGCCGCCTTGCGCAAAAAATGGGAGCGGCTTCTCGCGGCGCTCGATATCCCCGCAGGCGCTTTCGATCCTCTCCCGCCTGATTTGTTTGACGACGAGAGCATCCCCGGGCGCGCGTTCATGGGATGGGTCGAGGAGGAATTGCTCGCGCGGCGCGGTGATGTTCCGCCGCCCGATTTCGCCGCGCCGGCGCAGGTGGTGATCACTACCTTCGCCAATGCCGCACAGCAAACTTTCGAGCGATTGATCTTCCTGGACAGCAATGAGGGCGCCTGGCCGGCGGGCATTGCCGAAAACCCCTTCCTGCCCGATGCCGCCCGTCTGCGTCTCAACGGCAATCGCGGCGACAGCGGCGCGCTGCTCACCACCCGCGATCTGCGCGCGCTCGACCATGCGCGCTTCCTCGATCTCATCGAGCAATGCCGCGGCGCCATTGCCTTCGCCGGCGTGCTGATCGAGCACTCCGGGGCCGGCGACCGCTCGCAGCCGAATCAATGGGTGCTCCGTTCACTGATCGAGACCGCGGACGGGACGCTCCCTTTTGAACAGTGGGCATCGAGCGCGCAGGCCTGTCCGCCCGAGCTGTCTCCCGGGCTGGAGGAATCCGAGCGGGCGCATCTCGAATTGGTCCACGCCTCACGCCGGGACGGCTTGAAGCCGTTCGACCGTTACATGTTCAATTTCAACGAAACGAAACTCGAGCCCGGCGCGTGGACCGCGACCAACCTGGACATGGCCATCACGAAACCCGCCACATTCGCGCTGCTCGAATTCTTTGACGTCGCGCGGAGAGAGCCGTTCATGCGGGGTGAGGGGGCGGTCGTGGGAGGCAGGGCGCACGCCTGGCTGGGACGCATCCTCGGGGTTCGCGATCACCTCGCTCCGCCCGGCGACCCGGCGGGTGACGAGGCAAAGCTCAAAGCCGAATTCGCCGCCGCGCGCCGCGAGCTGGAGGAGTGGTACACGGCCGAAGACCTGCGCATGCCGATCTGGTGGGAGACCTGCCTGCGCAAGACCGCGTGGGCCGCGCGCCGCTGCCTGCGGGAGGTGAGGGGAAGGCTCGATGGCCGCTATTGCGCGATGGAGCAATCGCTGGCTGTCACAGTGCAAACGCCTCGCGGGCCGCTCCCGCTCAAGGGCCGCATCGACATCCTGATTAGCGACCGTCCGGAAATTTCCGGGGCGCAGGTGCGGATCTTCGATTTCAAAACGGGCCGCGGCGCCACTCCCACGCTGACCACCCTCGGAAGCGGAAACGGGGCGCAATTCGCCGCCTATTATTTAATGGCGCGCGACGCCGGAGCGGCGGAGGCCATTGTCGGCATCATCAAGCCGGAGGAGCGTGCGCGGGAAATCTTTACGCCCGCGGATGAAGAGGTTTTGCGCGCCCACTTTGGGCTTTTCGCGGAAATGCGGCACACGTTCCGTTTTGGACGGCTCGGACCGCTCGTCGATGAACGCGGCAAGTGCGAGGAGCTGCCGATGGCCACGGCGCCCATCGATCCGGCGATTCTCGAACAGAAGGCCGGCCTCCTCCTCCTCGCGTGATGAATCAGCCGCTTCACGATCAACCCGCGCGCGAGCGTTTCCGCACGGAACTGGAGGTGAATTTTTGCGTCTCCGCCGGCGCGGGCGTGGGGAAGACGACAGCCATCGTGCGCCGCGTGGCGGAACTCGCGCGGCGCGAGCCGGAGGCGCTCTCGCGGCTGGTCGTCGTCACTTACACGAACTCCGCCGCCAACGAATTGCGCGTGCGGGCGCAGGACGAACTCTTCCGCGGCGGCGGCGGAGGCGATCTACTATCGCACTTTAGCCAGGCATTCTTTGGCACGATTCATTCCTTTTGCGTAAGGCTTATTCGCCAATATGGCGCCGGACTGGGCATTGCGCCGGATTTCGAATTGCTCGAGGAGGACGACGACGAGGTCTGGGCGCGCTATTGCGAGAGCCCGATGCTCGATGCGGTCCCGCTCGATCGCGAGGCGCTCGACGAGGTCTCGCGATTTATCTCCTTCGACGAATTGCTGCGGCTCGCTCGCAAGATCGATCCCGCCCGGGCCGCGCGCCTGCTCGCCGGCGATGCGTGCGAGATGAGACCGCCGCTTGATTTCACGGAGAGCCTGGCCGACGACGGCGGCAGATCGAAGGAGAAGACGCGGGAAAACCAGGACTCGCTCCGCCTTTTCCTGACCGATTTTTCCGAGGGCGCCTCTTTCCTCCGCATTCCGCAGTTCGAGCGTGGCAGCAAGACATTCCACGAGTCGTACCAACGCAAAATTTTTCCATTCGCATCGTGGCTGGATCGCCAGGCCGCGCGGCTGGCGGCGCGCATCGCGCTTGGCTACCGGGATTATCGTCGCGAGCAGCGCCTGATGACTTACGCCGATCAAATCGCTTGGTGCCGGGGGCTGCTCGACATCCCGGATGTTCTCGAAGAATTGCGCGTTCGCGACTCGATTGTCCTGCTGGACGAGGCGCAGGACACCGACGCCGCGATGTTCGCAATCCTCAGCGAGGTCACGCGCCCGCCCGGCGCTTCCGTGGGCGAATGGCCCGAAAGATCCTCGGCTGACCCGCCGCGCCCGGGCCGTTTTTGCTTTGTCGGAGACGAGCAGCAATCGATTTTCTCGCGCGCGAATCTTGCCGTGTACGGGCGATACATCGAGGCGTTCGCCGCGGGCAGGGGAGGCGAGCGGCTGGAATTCTCCGTCACCATGCGCTGTCCGCAACGGGTGATCGGCGCCGTCAACGCGATCTTCTTCCACGCGGACAGGCTGCGGCAGACACACTTTTCGTTTCGGGAGCTTCACCCGAAGCCGGATTGCGTCGAGGGCGCTGCATGGCTCCTGCCCATCCCGACGCTGGCTGCGGGGAAACGGGACGTGAAAGCCGAATTCCGCGAGGAATGCCGCCAGGTCGCCGCGTTCCTGAACGATTACGGCCCGTCCGGTCTGGGTGTCGATAAATGGAGCGACGTCGCGATCCTCTGTCCGCGCCTCAAGTGGCTGCAAGCCGCCGCCGATGTTTTCATCGAAAGCGGCCTGCCCTGCCGGCTCATTTCGCGGCAGCGGATTCAACTTGAACTCCCGGAGCGCTCGTGGCCCGCCGCGCTCCTCCACGTATTGCTCAATCCGTGGGATCGCTTCGAGTTGATCGGGGTATTGCGGGAAATTTTCGCCGTCTCAGACGTCGAACTGGCCGACGCGCAGGCCGATAATCAACCGTTCACGTTCTGGTCCACGCGGGGCCTCTCGCCGCGGCTCGCCGCCGCGCTCGCGATGCTCCGCGATTTGCACGCCGCCGCGCCCCCCGCCGGAGCGCTGAGTCTGGCCCAATACGTCGACCGCGTTCTGGACGCCACGCGGCTCGCCGCGCGCCTCGCCGCCATCGGCCAGCGCCATGACGCATTGCCCCGTCTGCAACTGGAAGCCCTCCAGGCCGAGGCCGCCGGCGCCCCGCTGCGCAAATGGGTGGCTCAACTCGTCCGCAATCTCGAGCGTCCCGCTCCGCAGGCCGCCGGCGTGGACGACGAAATCCTTCTCCTGACCTCGCAAAAGGCGAAAGGCCAGGAGTGGCCCGTAGTGATTCCCCTGGGTCTCGGCCGATACATCCAGCCGCGTTCTCCCGAGTACCCGAGTGTCGAGGAGAATGCCGGGGAAATCGCCGTCCATATCTCGAAAGTGACCGTCAGGAGCGAGGAGCGCGAGCCCCGCGAAGAGGCCTTCCACCAGGAATTGCAGCGCCTCTTCTATGTCACGCTTACCCGCGCAAAATCTCTCCTGATCCTTCCCGACAGCCTTCGCCTCTATAGCGTTTCAAAAGGCAGCTTTCTCGACCTCTGCAAGTGGGAAGGCTCCGGCTGGGAAAGGCTTTTCGACGCTCCGCATCCTCTTTCGTGAAAAGGATGCCGCAATCGGCGGCTGGATTTACGCGTTTGTAATCTTCAAAATCCCGGCGATGAAAGAAAATCCCCGCTACGGCATCGTCGGTTCCGGAGCATTGGGCGGCTATTATGGCGCGAAGCTGGCGCACGCCGGCTGCGACGTGCATTTCCTCGTGCGTGGCGATCTCGAAACCGTGCGCCGCAACGGATTGACTGTCCGCTCGAAGGACGGCGACTTCCATCTCCGGCAGGTTAATGCCTGCGGCTCCCCCGCGGAGATGGGCCCGTGCGACATCGTGCTCATCGCCCTCAAGACGACTTCCAACTCCGTCCTGCCCGCGCTCATCCCGCCGTTGCTTGGCGAGGATACCACGCTGGTCACGCTTCAAAATGGCCTTGGCAATGAGGAGCTGCTCGCCTCGCACTTCGGCGCGCGGCGCGTCATGGGCGGCCTTTGCTTCGTTTGCCTCAACCGCACGTCGCCGGGTGTGATCGAGCATTACGGCCACGGGACGCTCTCGATTGGCGAGTTCAAAGGGCCGCCCCAGGATCGCACGATGCGCCTCGTGAACGAATTCCAGCGCGCCGGCATCGAGGCCCGCGCGGTCCAGAGCCTCATCACGGAGCGCTGGCGCAAGCTCGTCTGGAACATCCCGTTCAACGGCCTCGGCATCGCCGCCGCGGCCAACGTGGCGCAAGTTCTCAATGACGATGGTCTGCGCGCCTCCGCTCGCGCGCTCATGGCGGAGGTCATCGACGCCGCCTGCAAGCTCGGCTACGCGATTCGGCCGGATTTCATCGATGTGCAGATCGAGCGCAGTTGGCCGATGGGGGAATACCGTTCATCGAGCCAGATCGACTACGAGGCCGGGCGCGAGGTCGAGGTGGAATCGATCTGGGGTGAGCCGCTGCGTCAAGCGCGCGCCGCAGGCGCGCGGACACCGCGCCTGGAATTCCTCTACGCGCTGCTAAAACGGCTCGTGAAAATCAAAAGCGGTTCCGCGGATTGAAGGGGATCACTCGTCGATCCGCCGGGCACGCGGCTCGCGATCCTTGGTCGTCGCAGTCGTCGGCACTGTGACGAACGGCCCGCCCTCGAGCGGCGCGGGTTTCGTGAACGCCACCTCCGGCACCTCCGAGGCCTTGCCGCCCAAAGGGAAATCCTTTCGCAGCGGGTAATACGGATAGCCTTCCCACATCAGGATGCGGCGCAAATCCGGGTGGCCCGTGAAACTAATCCCCATCATGTCGTAAATCTCCCGCTCATGCCAGTTGGCGGTCGGCCAGATGCCCGAAACGGTGTCCACGAGCGGCTCGTCTTCGGAGACCGTCAGCCTCAGTCGCAAATGTTCATTGGTTGCAATCGACGACAGCTCGTAGACCACCTCGAACCGCGGCTCGTCGCCGAAATTATCAATGCTGGTGATGTCCAGCAGGTAATCGAATCCGAGCGATTCCTTGCAGAACCGGCAGATCTCCACGATCTCCCCGCGATCGACCGTCAGCGCCGTTTCGCCGCGGAATTCCTTTTTTCCGAGGATCGCGAATTTTCCTTCGAGCGTGGCGACGGAATCGGAGAGCGGCATTAGGCAAAGGATTCGATGAGGAGGCGCTTCTGGTCGCCGAGCGATTCCTCGGTGTCAATCTTGCGCTGAAGTTTCATGAGTCCTTCGAGCAGCGCCTCGGGCCGCGGCGGACAGCCGGAAATATAAACGTCGACCGGCAGCAACTGGTCGATCCCTTGCAGCACCGAGTACGAGCGATACATCCCGCCGCTGGAGGCGCAGGCGCCCATTGCGATGCACCATTTCGGCTCCGGCATCTGATCCCAGATGCGCTTTACCGCCAGCGCCATCTTGTAAGTCACGGTGCCCGCCACGATCATCACATCGCTCTGCCGCGGCGAGAACCGCATCACCTCGGCGCCGAAGCGCGCGATATCGAACCGGGACGCCCCGGCGGCCATCAACTCGATGGCGCAGCACGCGAGGCCCATCGGCATCGGCCAGAGCGAGTTCTTGCGCATCCAATTGATGGCGGCGTCGACGCGAGTGAAAATGACGTTCCCCTCGACCTTCGAATCGTAAGCGGCATGGGCTTCGGGCATGGGAGCAAAGTTCACCTGAATCGGCCCGGAGGGAAAGAGGAAATTTTTCCGGGCCGTCGCGCGGAAAGCAAAAGGCCCATTCCGCGATCAATGCGGAATGGGCCGTTGCAAAACGGCGATGAGGTTTCGGGCCGGCCTAGGTCGGGGAAGCTTCGGCGCCGCCGTGCTTGTGCTTTCCGCCGCCAACTCTCAAGGAGCTGAGGGTCATCTTGCCGTCGTCACCGGTCTTGTAGGAGCCATGGATGTGGTCGCCAACCTTGATGTCGGTCAATGCGCCGGTCGTGCCGTCGGCCTTGGTGATCTTGGTGGAGTCGCTTACACTGTAGGTCTGGTCGCCATTGGTTGAAGAAATTGTGATGGTGCTGGCCGATGTGTCGATGGCGGTCACGGAACCGGAGGCGCGCAAGTGGTGCGGCTTTGGAGTCGCCGCAGCGGTCGTATCCGACGGGGAGGAGTCTTGTGCGATCGCGGGCAGCGTGAAGGCGCCGGCGATGAGAATGGAGGTGATTATTGGGTATAGTTTCATTGTGTTTATGTGGGGGTTGGCCACGGCGCTATCAGACGCGGGATGGTAGTGTCCGGTCAATGAAAAGCGCAATAGGCTCAACCCGATGGGAATAGAACTCCCGTTGTGGTTGTTGGTTTCCTACTTTTTCGCGGATATATCCGCAATAGGATGCCTAGCGAGCAAAACTAAAGAAATTATCGGCGTTTTCGGTGGTTCGGGCGGAGATTTCGTCGAGGGTTGTGGCGCGGAGGGAGGCGATGCGTTCTGCGACAAGGCGGGTGTAGGCGGGCTCGCAGCGCTTGCCGCGGAAGGGGACCGGGGCGAGGTAGGGGCAATCGGTCTCGACCATGAAATGGGCGGCGCCGACGCGGGCGGCGCAATCGTGAACGACGGGAGCGTTCTTGAAGGTGACGATGCCGGTGAAGGAGACCATGTGGCCGAGGGCGATGACTTCCCGGGCGAGCTCGATGGAGCCGCCGAAGCAATGGAAGACGCCGCGGACGCGGCCGGTGTAATCGCGCAGGATATCGAGGGTATCCTGCCATGCGTCGCGCTGATGGATGACCATGTTGAGGCCGAGTTCGGCGGCGACGTCGAGTTGCCGGCGGAAGAGGAGGGCCTGGGCGGATTTGTAATCGTCGTCGGAGATGGAGGGGTCTGGGGTCTGGCTG
>JBEKOV010000033.1:0-40211 GCA_049521415.1 Chthoniobacteraceae bacterium | reverse complement strand
AAGCTCTGCGGTCGCTCACCTTTACCCATTTTTACTCCGCTTACCATGTCCCGACCTATTCGTGTCAACCTATTTGAGATCGCTGAAACGTCGCTGAAACGTGCTCTTCGGGCAACAGCCCGGCAAATCATGACAAAATACTCCTTCTTTCTTCGCAAAAAACTGGCATTGCGAGATGCGCGTTTCCTCCGAGGCTGCACTCGCCGGCGTTACGGCCAATCCGGACGCAAAGAGGCTTGTTCATCCCCGATCTTTGGATGACGCCTCCTTCCCTGTCAAATTTCATCGGAAACCAGCCGTCAGGCTCGGGCGCCTGACATTAGATGGCATTTTTTAAACTGCTCTCACGTCACGAAATCAATCCCATCATCTGCGCGCCAGTCGAAATCCCAGCGCCATCAGCGACACCGCCGCGCACAAATGCGCCGCCCAGTCGCCATACCGCGTGTAAAACGTCACCGGCCCATCGCGCGGCGCCTCCACCGTCCCGAACAACACCTCCTCGGTAAACGGGCTTCCCTCCGCATTGAGCAGCGAATGCAATGCGCGCCTAAGAGCAAAAGGGAATCTTCTCCCGGACGGAAATGCGCCTGACGCGGGCCGTTGATATGGGCTCCGCCGCTACACAAGGTTAAAAATCTGTAATTTGCGGGCAACCCGAGAGCAAAGGAACCTTCCTCACACTCGTTTTTCTTCAACCCTCCCATCATGGCGCCGGACGCCGTATTGCCTACACCCAACATTGCATTGAACTCCGGCGCCCGCCGCAAGGAGTCGGCCTCGGGCTGCGTCGAGAACTGGGCCGCCGCGCTGGCGCTGGCGGCGCTGGTGGCGCTGCACGTGGTCTATGCGTTCGTTTACCGTGTCGATTCCGACGAACCGCAGCACCTTCATGTCGTTTGGGGCTGGGTGCATGGGCTGCTGCAATACAGGGACATTTTCGATAACCATTGCCCGCTGTTCCAAATCCTCTGCGCGCCGCTGCTGGCGGCGCTCGGCGAGCACTCATGGATCATGGCGCCCATGCGGCTGGCGATGCTCCCGCTCTACGCGGCGGACCTGAGCCTGGTCTATCTCATCGGCCGCGCCCTCTATGTGCAACGCTGGGCGATCTGGATGGCCGTGGTCGCCGGATGCGTGCCCGCCTTCTTCCTCGTCACGACGGAATTCCGGACGGACGATCTCTGGACAACCCTCTGGCTCGCGATGCTATGGCAGGCGGTCGCCGGGCCGCTTGTGGGCCGGCGCGCATTCCTCTTCGGCCTCACAACCGGCGCGTGCATTGCGGTCTCGATGAAGACCGCGCTTCTTCTTGCTTCTCTGGGCACGGGCGGCGTCTTCATTCTGGCGCTGCAGGTACTCTCGCGCCACGAGTTGAAAGTCTCCTCCATGCTCAAAGCGGCGGTCCTCATCCTCGCCGGCATTGTCATCGTGCCCGGCGTGCTGATCGCCTACTTCGCCGCCCACGGCGCTCTGGACAGAATGTATTATTGCATCATCCAGCACAATGCCGTGCCGGGCCTCGGCAAATCGGGTAAAATTGGGTTTCACCTTTGGCTGTTCCCGCTATCGCTGCCGGTGCTCTTCGGGTTGGGATGGCTTTGCATGCACTCCAGCGCGCATGCCCGGATCGGCGCGGGCCGGGCGCTGATCCTGATCGCCTGCGGCGCCTACTATTTCCTGCTTCGCAGCTACTGGCCGCTCGTCACCGCCCAGGATTTTACGCCCATCCTTCCCCTCGCGGCCCTGACGGTCCTCCCATTTCTCTTCCACCTGCTGAGCCTGACGCCGTGGCCCGCGCGCGTGGCCATTCCGGTCACCGCCATGCTGCTTCTGGCCGGCGAGACGGCGCTCGTCTGGCGGACCCAATCGCCCTTCCTGAACATGATGACCCCGTTCGAACAGGAGTTGTCCGTCGTGTTGCGCCTGACGAATCCCGGCGACTTCGTAATGGACGGCAAGGGTGAGTCAATCTTCCGGAAGCGTCCGATCTATTGGGTCCTTGAAGGCGTTACGCTTTGGCGGATTCATCTCGGATATATCCGCGAAAACGTCAGAGAGCGGATCATCGCAACGGGGACATGCGTCGCCTTTAATCACCGGTTGCGCCCTGAGGATCAGACCTGGCTGCGGAACAATTTTCTGGAGGGCGGCAGCAAGGTATGGGTGGCGGGCAAGAACCTGGGCCCGGTGCGCCGGCAAATCAATTTCCACACGGAGATCGGGGCGAAATACTCCATCGTTTCCGACGGTGGGAAGCTGGCCGGAACGCTCGATGGCGCCCCGTTGCGCGACTCGCAGCAAATCGCGCCGGGTGATCACCGCTTGCTGATCGCCTCGGGCGCGGGCGACGTGGCGCTGGTGTGGACGCAGGCGCTGGAACGCGGCTTCAGCCCATTCAGCAAGGTCACCGCGGGAGTCGACGATCAGAATTTGTAAAAGCCCATGAATTCTCTCAAATTCACCTCGAAGGACCGATTGCTGATTCTGGCGCCGCACCCGGACGACGAGTCGCTCGCGACCGGCGGATTGATCCAGCGGGCGGCGGCCGCGGGTGCGAAGGTGCGCGTGCTCTTTGCCACCGATGGGGACAATAACCCATGGCCGCAGCGTTTCCTCGAGCGCAAGCTCCGGATCAGCATCGCCGACCGGGCGCGCTGGGGCAGGCGGCGGCGCAAGGAAGCGCTGACCGCGCTCGAACTGCTCGGCCTGCCGAAAGGCTCGGCGCGCTTTCTCGGCCTGCCTGACCAGGGTATTACCAATCTGCTGATGCGCGCCGAGGAGGGCGTGCTCTTTACGCTGTGGGCGGAATTGAAGGAGTGGGAGCCGACGATCTTTGCGATGCCTTCCGCGACCGACGCGCACCCGGATCACTCGGCGCTATTCGTAATGATCCACCTCGCGTTGATGCGGCTGGAGCGTCCGCCGCGGCTGGTGCGTTTTGTCATTCATCCGCCGCGGCGGCAATCGGAGCGCGGCAAATTGACGCTACGGCTCACAGAATCGGAAACCGCGCGGAAGCGGACCGCGATCCTCGCGCACGAGAGCCAGATGGCGCTGAGCCGGAAACGCTTCGCGGGATATGCGAAGGAACAGGAACTATTCTATGATGCGCTTCTCCAGGAGCAGACGGATCATCATCACCCGGTCATTAGCGCCACGTTCGAGCGCGGGGCGCTGCGTGTTCAATTGCGCCTGCGCGGCTCGAGGCCGAACCTGGCAAAATCGACGCTGATCCTCGCGCTGGAAAGCGTGACTGAAGGGAGCCTGCGCTGGATTCTTCCGCTGCCGGGCACATCGAAATGCGTGCCGCTGCAGGATGCCGTAACCGGCGGCCTGTTGCGATTGGCGACGGTTCGCATCCGCGGGCGGCGCGCCGATGTGGCGGTGCCGATCGCGAATTTGCAACCGCTCAAGCAGATCTTCCTGAAGCTGCAACGCCGCGTGATCCTCAAGGATGAAGCGGGCTGGAGGCAGATACCTGCGGTACCCGTTCCGGCGCTTGAGAACGAGCCGGCGGGCGTTACAGGCCTGACAAGGAAGCAAACAACATGATCAGCCAGGCGGAGTACGAGAGCCAGCGCCAGAGAATCATCGGGGGCATCTGAGCGGGTCGTTGTTCCAAATCCTTGCTTCCTGCTTGCGTCGGCGGGATCAAAGCGATTCTCTCCGCGCATGCGGCCTGAGTCCCCGAGCATCTCGGTCATTGTCCCGACCCTGAATGAGGCGGAGAATATCGAGGCGATCATCGGAAGGATTCTGGCCGGGGCGGCGTCGCTCGAGACGGAGGTCATCGTGGTCGATGACGGGTCGCGGGATGAGACGCAGGCAATCGTGCGGCGGCTGAGCGAGACGCTGCCGGTGACGCTGCTGGCGCGCGAGAAGCCGAGGGATGGCCTCGCGGGCGCGGTGCTGGCAGGCGCGCGCATGGCAAAGGCGGGCGTGGCGCTGATCATCGACGCGGATGGCTCGCATCCGCCGGAGAAGATCCCGGAATTGGCGCTCCCGGTGATTCGCGGCGAGCGGGATATGGTGATCGGCAGCCGTTATGCGCCGGGCGGGAGCACTCCGGGCTGGTCTCGCAAGCGGCGGCTGATGTCGCGCGCGGCATCGGCCTGCGCATGGCCGCTGACGGATGTGCACGACGCGCTCTCGGGATTCTTTGCGGTGCGGCGGGAATTGCTGGCGGAGATCCCCCCGGACGCGGCGGGCTTCAAGATCGCGCTCGAGATATTGGTGCGCGGCGGCGATTCGCTGCGCGTAGGGGAAGCGCCGATCGCATTTCGCGATCGCGAGCTCGGACAATCGAAAATGGGGACCGGCGTGATATTGACCTACTTTCGGCGATTGCTCGCGCTCTCCGGCTGGCGGGAATCGGAGGACACCGCGCGGCTGGCGATGGCTAAGACCGGGCTGGTGTGGGCGGTGGATTTTGTGGTTTTCGCCGTGGCGTGGTGGATGCGGGCAAGCCTGGGGACGGCGAATCTGCTCGGGTTTACCGCCGGTGCGGCGCTCAATGCGTGGCTAAAGGCGGCGCAATTGCCGCGGGAGAAAAGTCAGAGCATGCGGTTTCTGGGGCGGTTGTTATTCGTCTCGATGCTCGCATTGTTTTCGAGGAGCGGCGTTCTTGGGACATGCGCGGAGGCGTTCGGGTGGCCGTGGTTGGTTGCAATACTCCCCGCAATCGTAACTGGATGGGTGGTGTTGTTTCTCGGCTATGCGCTCTTCATCTGGCCGGTGCGGGAGCAATACGGCAGCGGCGTGCGGTGGCGGGTGGCGGCATTGGGGGCGGCGGCTTACCTGCTGGCGTTGCGGATCGTGTATCTGTACGCGATGCCGGTATCGACGCGCCTGGTATCTTTGCGCCCGCAGGCGCAGCACAATCTCGGAAACCAAATTACGGTCGGATTGGCCAATCTCGGGACCCGGCTCCTCGGACCAGATCGCGGGGGCCTGAATGCGCCCGCCGTATTATGCTGGGTGATAGGAGCGTGGGCGGCCTTCCAGACAGCGAAACGGGTGTTCGACAAGACGACGGCTTTTCGGGCGCTGCTGCTGTTCTCCGTCATGCCGGTATTTTTTTGGAGAGGGGCGGTTTTCTCGCCGGAGACGGTGCTATTGACGGTGTGGGCGCTGGTACTTTGGCTAATGACGATTGCGCTGCGCTGGCAATGGCGGGCCGGGGCGCTGGCAGTGGGCGTCGCCACCGCGGTGTTTTGGTGGCCCGGGGGCTGGCTGCCTTATTCGAGAATCCATTCCGACATCATTTATGAAGTGGAAATAGCGCTGGCTTTTGTGCCGGTTCAGTTGCTGTTGCCGACGCCGATGGCATCGGCCTCCCTTGCGCGGCACTATGTCCAATGGCGGATGGACGTGCGCCGCGCGGCATTCCATGCCGCAGCCTTTTGCTCAATCGTGGCGTGCATCGCCACATTCGTGGCAATTGTCGCCGGTGATATCGATATGACCGCCAGTGGCGCGATCTGGCTGCCGCTGCTGCCATTCATCGCCGCCGATATGGATCGGCCCGGCGCGGCGCACCGGTGGTGGGGGCCGACGATTTACACCTGCGTCCTATGTTACGGATTCTACTTCTATTGGCTGGCATTCGCCGGACTGGGATAGACATAATTCTCGATTCCACCCCATGAAAACCCCACTTCCTTTCCTCCTGCTCGCATTGATTGCCGCCGGTCCGCTGGCGGCGCAACAGCCTCTCTCGCCGGCGCCGATCGATCCGGCGAAATACCATGCTCCAATCAAGGTGGCATGCATCCGGGATAGCATTACGCACGGGGCGGGGGCGCCGAATGGGCAGTCGTACCCGGATCAATTGCAAACGATGCTCGGCAGCGGGTGGCAGGTGCGCAATTTCGGCGTGAGCTCCCGAACTCTGCTGAAAAAAGGAGACTACCCATACATGATCGAGAAGGCGTTCCAGGATGCGCAGCAATACCAGCCGGACGTGGTGATCATTATGCTCGGGACCAATGATACCAAGCCGCAGAACTGGGTCTTCCATGACGATTTTTACGCGGACTACCGGAGCCTGATCGCGGCGTTTGCGAATCTGCCGGGCAAGCCGCGAATCTATATTTGCCGCCCATGCCCTGTCCCCGCGCCGGGCAATTTCGGGATCACCGAAGTCAATATCCAGATCGAGATTCCGATCATCGACCGGCTGGCCGCGGAGGAGAATCTGGGCGAGATCGACATGCACGCGGCGCTGGTGAATACCCCGGAGTTGCAGCCCGACCATGTGCATCCAAACGCCGCGGGAGCGCATGCAATGGCGGCGGCGGCATACAAGGCGCTCACGGGAAAGGCGCCCGCAAATTAGGTCCTAGCCGTGAGGATGCCCTTGTGAACGCCGGGCGGCGAGGCGGGCGCGGGCAGCCTGGCCGCGGGCGACGATTTCCAGCGTGACGAAGTACATGGCGACGGCAACGGGGATGCCGAGGATGATAGAGCCGATGAGAGTCGGCCAGATGATAAGGCGCAGCGATTTGAGCGAGATGAGCGAGTGGATGTCGTAACGAAGGTGTTTGGGGGTGAACTTGGGCGGGAGATGATGCGGATAACTGATGATGTAATAGCCGACCTGGTATTGCCATCGCAGGATGATGGGAATGAGAGGCAGGAGGATGTCGTGAAGGGCGACGGCAAGGACCGCGGAGATTTTGCTAAAACGGAAAAGCCATGCCGCGAGAATGGCGAGCAGGGTCTTGAGGCCCCAGAGCGGAGTGAACCCGAAGAAAATGCCAATGGCGACGCCGCCGGCGATGGCGTTGGGCGTGTCACGAATCTGCGTGAGGTTCCGCTTGAACTTGTTGTATTGGGCGGAAACGAATTTCGTGAGGCGGTTCATCGCGGGAGTAACAGACAGGAAAAATCCCGAAATCGAAACTCGAATCTCGAATTTGCCGGCGCGCGTCCTGGAAGGAGTTGAGCCCGCCGCCGGGTGATGTATGCTCCCGGCAAGGCATGAATCCGCTCGATACGTATCAATCTGACGCCATGGAGCGGCCGCTGATCCGCAGGCGGCTCTTTTGGGCGCTGGTGATTTCGCTGATGCTGCACGTGGCGATCTTGCTTTGGTTCCGCGGGACGCAATTACCGCAATTTACTCCGCCGACGGACCGGCTGGTGCCGATGCGGGTCTTCAATGTCCGGAATATCACCATCGACGAGGCGGCGTTGGACGGCGAGGAGAAGCAGGCGGCGACGAAAACGCCCGACCAGAAGCCGCCCACCATCCAGCCCCTGACGGTGCCCGATGACAAGCCCGTGGCGGAGGTGACCGAGGGGAAAATGTCGCCGGGAGCGCCCGCGACGATGGACCTGGTGAAGCCGCTGGCAATGGACAAGCCGCTCGCGGACTCGAGCGAGGCGCAGGCCATCGCGCGCGTACAGGACAGCACGGCAAAGGTGGTCGAGCAGGATTTGAATAGTCTCAAGGATTCGCTGCTGAAGGATCAGCCTCCCAATGTCTCGCACTCGCTCATCAAGCTGCCGGAAGGCGATGGCGGGCAAAGCGACGAAGCCGGAATGGCTGCCGCATCGTCGCGGCTGGACCGGCTGCTGGGCCACGGCCTGCATGCCGGGGATGCGCCGGTGACGCTGCCGGGCGGGGCGTTGTTCGAATTCGACAGTTCGGACCTGCGCACGGACTCCATCGAGCAACTGCGCAAGCTGGGTATGCTGATCAAGCTGAATCCAAACGTCACTTTCACCATCGAGGGCTACACGGATTCCTTCGGCAGCGCCGATTATAATGTCCAACTGAGCCAGAATCGCGCCGGTGCGGTGCGGATGTGGCTGGTGCAAAACATGGACGTGGATCCGTCGCACATCCAGGCGGTGGGATATGGCGCGACCAATTTCCTGGTGGTGCCGCGGCCCGTGGACATGCACTCGCAGGCCTCCATCGACCAGGAGAAATTGCTTGAGCAGCCAAACCGGCGCGTGGAAATCCGGTTCAAGTTCCCACACGGCCAGTGATCCGCGCCGGGTGCGAGCTTGGATGCGCGGCGGTGGCGGAGCACTACGACGAGCTGGACCAATTCTACAGGGATGTGTGGGGCGACCACGTGCATCACGGCCTGTGGCTGCGGGGCAACGAGAGCCACGGCGAAGCGACGCTGCAATTGGTGCGCCACGTGGCCGCGCAGGCGCGGATCGGGCGCGGCACACGCGTATGCGATATCGGCTGCGGCTACGGCGCGACGGCGCGGATGCTGGCCGCGGAATACGGGGCGCAGGTCACGGGCGTGACGGTATCGCCGGCGCAATTCCGGTATGCGGAATCGCAGGTGGCGCAGGGTGTGTCGATGGTCCTGGGAGATTGGCTCCGCAATCCGCTGGAGGATGGGAGCTTCGACGCGGCGTTCGCGATTGAGAGCAGCGAGCACATGCCGGACCTGGAGGAATTCTTCCGGCAGGCGGCGCGGGTATTGCGACCGGGCGGGCGATTGGTGGTCTGCTCGTGGCTGGCGCATCCGCGGGCATCGGCGACACAGCGCAAGCTGCTGCTGGAGCCGATCTGCCGCGAAGGGCGGATGCCGCAGATCGGGTCGTTTGCGGAATACCGGCGAATGTTCGAGGAGGCGGGATTTGCGGTCGAGCGGGAAGAGGATGCAAGCAACGCGGTGAAGCGGACGTGGCCGGTGTGCGCGGGCCGATTCGCCGCGCGGCTGCTGCGGGAGCCGCGGTACGCGCGATTCCTCATGAACCGGCACAAGCGAAACCGGGTGTTCGGGCTGACCATTTTCCGGATCTGGCTGGCGTTTGAGACGGGGGCGTTGCGGTACGGGATTCTGACGGGAGTGAAGGAGAATCGATAATCTGAATTGCCAAGGGCGGGGTTCGGCGCATATTCGGCGGCTCCCTTTCAATGGAATCGCCGACAGCCGTAAAGAAGCCGACCAAGCAGCCGCTGGTGAATCGCCTTGGGTTTTTCGTGCTCGGGGGTTGCTTCAGCGCGGCGATCAACAAGAATCTGCTGGCCGCGGGTCAGCATTTCTTTGGCTGGCCCCTGCCAGTGGCGTTCGCATTTAGCGCGAGCAGCACGGCGGTGATCCTTTTTCTGTGGAGCTATTTCGTCAATTTTCGCACTTCCCGCGTTTGGAAGGATTGCCTGGGGCGGTACATCACGGTGTTCCTGCTGGCCCTGCTGATGACCTATCTCATCGGCGTCTGCGGGCTCAAACAGTTTGGGTCGAAGGGATGGGTCGGGTTTCTGGTGATCATGTGCGTGCAGAGCTTCACGGGGTGCATCAAGTTTTTGCTCTATCACTTCTGGGTTTTCCCGAGGCAGGAGGAGCCGGGCGGGAAGGAGACGGTGGCCGAGGCCACTTAGAAGATGAGACGACCATGAACATGGACGACGCCTCGACAAAACCGGGCGGCGCGGTGCGGAGTTTATTCCGGCGAATGTCGGAGCTGCCGGCATCGGCGGAGACGGCGGTATGGATTTGCCTGGCGGCGGTGGCGAGCGGGATGCGGCTTTACCTCTGTCATTTGCTGCCGGTCGCGCTTTGGTCGAGCGACGCCGGTTCGTATGGGTACTCGGCGTTCCGATGGGTTCACACGGGAATTTGGGAGACCGATCCGCGGCGCGGGCCCGTCTACTCGATGCTGATCGCGCTTTGCGGGAAACTGTGGGGAAACATCGAGTCCCTGATGATCCTCCAACATGCAATGGGGGTGGTCGCGATCCTGCTTTCCATCTTCGTCCTGCGCCTGCTGCACGGCAGGCGGGCGCTGATCCCGCTGGCGGCATGTGGTTACGCGTATGCCGTGTACGGGCTGCCGCTCTATATGGAACACCTGGTGCGCAATGAGACGCTGTTGTTCTTTTGCGCGACCCTGTCGCTGGCGACGTGGCTCTTTGCAATCCGCTGGCGGCAGCCGCATTGGCTCTGGATCACCGGCGCGGCGGCGGGCGTCCTGACGGCGACGAAGAATGTTTGGCTGCCATTTCCGCTCCTGTTTGCTGCGGCGACGTTCTGGTATTTCCGAAAGGAAATGCGGTTTGCGGTGACGCAGGTGGTGATTTGCGCCGTCGCATTTGCCGTGCCTTACATGGGGGCACATATCCTCAAGCACCGGACGCTCGGCATCGACCATTCCGACGAGCCGCAGGATGGCGTGCTGTGGTACGGGCGCGTGGCGCAATTCACCTATCTGGATGGAGGAATTGATCCGGAGATCAAGGCGCGGATCCGCCCGGAGGTTGAGGCATACCAGCGCGAGGTCTTCCGGACCAATCCGCCGAAACTCGATAATAATGAGATCCTGAAAAAGACGGTGGTTCCGATGCTGAAGTCGATCCTGCGACGCGAGGGGGAGACGGGGGATGACCTCAACCGGCTCTGCCGGGCGCTGGCCATCGAGGCGATCCGCACGCATCCATGGCAATACGCAAAGCAGGTATGGCGCGACATAAAGTCTCTGAATTCGACCGGCGGCCAGCGTTACGCGGCGCCGGACGACAAGGAGGCGGAGGGACAGCGGGAATTGCTGCTCGAACTCGTCAAACCAGACCCGCTCATCCACGCGCCTGAATCGCTGGCGAAACTCGACAAGATCATCGGAAACTCGAGCGGCGCGGCGCCGGAAAAGAAGGGGCGGAAGAACGAGACGACCGGGCGATTCAGCGGGACTTACCGGCGGCTGCTGCTGAGCGCGTGGCTGTTCGACGCCGCGCCGGCGCTGTTCACCTCGCTATTGCTGCCGCTGGTTTTTTTCCTGAGCCCCGCTCCGACGCGGGCATGGTGGCTAGGCTCGGCGGGGCTCTGGTATTTTACCGTCGTGCTCCTGGCCACGGTGGGCAGGCCGCTGGACCGGTATTTGATCCCGGTGCTTCCGGTTATGTTTTTCACGCTGAGCACGGCGGTCCGACGGCCGCGCCGGAAAATTCGAAAGACTAGATTTTGTGGCGCGGGCCGGTTTTTTGCTCCCGCATGGACCCGCGGCTCTGTTCCATTAGCAATTTCAGATTAACAATTCTCAAACACCCATGCCGATCCCAGCGCGAAAAATCTTCCTTGTATTCGTGCTCGTCTGCTCGATTCTCCTCTTTTTCTTCATCCTCTTCATCGGAGGGGTGGCCGTGCTGAGGGAAGCCTCGCCGCAACGGCATAGCGGGATTGTGCGGCTGATCCTCGCGGTGAAGCATTACGTCGCGCACCATATTTTGCATCACAAGTAGGGGCGGGCTCCAAAAAAGAACATTGGACAAAGCCGGGCTGCTGTGCTTGATTTCGCCCTCCTATTAAAGAGCGCGAAACCTGAAAAACAGATTTCGCCGTTGGTCCCTGGGTGGGCGATTCCCGTCGCCGCCACGCGCTTCAGGGGTAACCCGGCGAAGAGATTGAAAGCAGAATCACGCCTTGGCGCATCCGCGGCCCCCGCCGCGCGCTCGCCCGTCCCCTGATCCTGAAATTACCACCATGCCAGTCCGCCTTAGCCGTTTCGAAATGCCAAAGACGCCCGTCCGCGACGAGAGCGTCTCCACAGACACCTACTCCCGCTTCGTCGCCGAGCCCTTCGAGGCCGGCTACGGGCACACCGTCGGCAATTCCCTCCGCCGCGTGCTCCTCTCCTCGCTGGAAGGGGCCGCCATCACCTCCGTGCGCATCAATGGCGCGCAGCACGAATTCGCCACGCTTCCAAACGTGGTCGAGGACGTGACCGATATTGTGCTCAACCTCAAGAAGATCAAATTCCAGGCGCATGATCACGAGACGCGCACCCTCCAGATTTCCGTGAACAAGGAGGGCGCCATTACCGCCGCCGACATCCAGGAAGTGGCTGGCTGCGACGTCATCAACAAGAACCAGCACATCTGCACGCTGGACAAGAAAGGGAAATTCGACGCGGACCTGGAGGTCAAGGTGGGACGCGGTTTCGCCACCGGCGACGAGAACAAGCATCCCGACCAGCCGATCGGCGTCATCCCGATTGACTCGATCTTTTCGCCGGTCACGCGCGTGAAGTACGCGGTGGAAAATACCCGCGTGGGCCAGCGCACCGATTACGACAAGCTGATCCTCGAAATCTGGACCGATGGCCGCATCACGCCGCAGGAAGCGCTGCTCCAGTCCTCGGCGATTCTGAAGAAGCATCTCGATCCGTTCGTCAATTACGACGAGAACGCGGTCGAGTTCGACGAGACGCCGCAGCAGGTCAGCCAGGAAAACCAGAAGCTCAAGAAGCTGCTGAACATGAGCGTCAACGAGATCGAGCTGAGTGTCCGCGCCGCCAACTGCCTCAACAACGCGAACATCACCACCGTGGGCCAGCTCGCGCAGAAAACCGAGGCGGAGATGCTCAAGTATCGCAACTTCGGCAAGAAGTCACTCAACGAGATCAAGGACAAGCTTTCACAGCTGGGCCTCAGCCTCGGGATGAAATTCGAGGGCGGCCTCATCGAGACCGTGGAAGCCGCCGCCGCCGGCGCGCTTGACAACCTGGGATAATCGCCGTCATGCGCCATCAGAAAAGCACCGTAAAACTGGGCCGTTCGCAGGCCCATCGCGATGCGTTGATCGCCAATCAAGCCATAAGCCTGATCGAGCACAGCCGCATCAAAACCACGCTCACCAAGGCCAAGGCCGTCCGGCCCTTTGCCGAAAAGCTCGTGACCCTCGGCAAGAAGAACACCCTCCACGCGCGCCGCACCGCGCTCTCCTACCTGCGCCACAACGAGGGCGCCGTGCACCTCCTCTTCACCGAGGTCGCGCCACGCGCTGCGGAGCGCAACGGCGGTTACACACGCATCATAAAGATCGGCCAGCGCAACAGCGACGCCGCGCCCATGGCGCTGCTTGAGTGGGTGGATTTCTCCGTCGTCGAGGAAGCCGCGCCCGAGCCCGCGAAGAAGCCGAAGAAAGCCGCCAAGCCGGCAGCCTAAGCGGCCCCCGAGCCCGAGGCCAAAAAGCCGCACACGAAGAAAAAGGCCGCCGAGCCTTCGGAAGAAGCGGGCGAATAACTAAAGCCCGTATCACCTTAAAACGGCGGCCAGCGATGGCCGCCGTTTTTTTGCGCCTTTGCGCCATGGCGCGAGGCAAATTATGGTGCCCTTTCCATGACCTTCGAAGAGAACGCGCTTTTGTTCGGTCACGATCCGGAGCCTGGCATCGTCGCGGCGCGCCTGGATGGCCCGTCGCGGATCACTCTTTATCTCCGGCAGCCGGATGGCTCGACCGCGACGCGCATCGAGGAATTTCAACCGTTCCTCTGGTCAGCCGGGGCTCCTCCCATCCCATCGGCCGAAGTCATTCCGTTGACGGGAGGATTGACCTTCGATCATTTGGTCAAATTCCACTCCTGGGCCGAATTGTCCGAGGCAAAGTCCGCGCTCAAAACGGCGGGCCATCCGAACTTCAGCTTGGGCGATCCGGTTCAGCAATATTTACTTCAAACTGGAAAAACTCTTTTCAAGGGACTGGAATGGAGTGACTTGCGCCGACTCCAGATTGCGGTCGATTCGAACTCGATTCATTTGGCCGATTCCTCGGGATGGTCGCGAACACTCGATCGCTCCGAGTTGGGTCCCCTCACCTCTTTGATCCAGGAACGCGACCCGGATGTGATTGAAGGGCACGATCTTTTCAAAAAAATCCTGCCGGGCCTCACCGCGCACGCGCGCAATGCGAAGGTAAAATTGGATTGGGGGCGCGACGGCTCGCCGCTGGCCAGCCGACCTTCGCGCATCCAGGTCGCGGAGAAGACGATCACCTATCCAAAGTACGAAGTCGCCGGGCGGCATTTCGTCGATACCTACCTGCTCGCGCAATTCTACGATGTCACGGCGCGCGTCCTCGAGACGTTCGATCTCGCCGATATCGCGGCGCATCTTCACATCCCGCCCGGCTCCGCGCTCGAACAAACCCGCGCGCTCGCGGAGGCGCTGGGCGCGAGCTATTTCGTGCAGGCAAAGATTTTTCCGTACAATTACCAGGACGTCGTTGTACGCGGCAGCGCCACCAAGGCCGATGCGCTGTTCCTGCGCGAGTACCTGCGGCGGCGCCATTCGCTGCCCGATCTGCCGCAGCCGCGCCCGTTCGAGGGCGGCTACACGGACATCTTCTTCACCGGCGTGGCGCGCGATGTGTGGCATTGCGACGTGGCCTCGCTTTACCCGAGCCTGATGCTGCAATTCGGCTGCCTGCCGGCGTCGGACAAGCTGGGCATCTTCCGCGGCATCCTCACGGACCTGCGCGCCTACCGGCTCCAGGCGAAGCAGCAGATGCGCGCCGCCACGACGCCGGCCTTGCGCGCCAGCCTGCAGGCGCAGCAACAGACATTCAAGATCCTCATCAACGCGATGTACGGCTACCTCGGCTTCTCGCAGGCCCGGTTCGCCGATTACGACGCGGCGGCGGACGTGACGGCGCGCGGGCGGGCGCTGCTGCGGGACATGGTGTCGCGGCTCGAGGCGCTCGGCGCGAAGGTGATCGAGATCGACACCGACGGGATTTACTTCGTCCCGCCGCCGGGCGCGGACCTTGCCGGGCTGCATGGGCGGCTGGCGGAGATTCTGCCGCCGGGCATCGACGTGGAAATCGACGAGCAATATGGCGCAATGTTCTCCTACAAGGCGAAAAACTACGCGCTGCTGGACAAGGAGGGGCTGCTCATCCTGCGCGGCGGTGCGCTCAAATCGCGCGGGCTCGAGAAATTCCAGCGCGTCTTCATGGAGGAAGCCATCCTGTTGCTGATGAAGGGCCGGTCAGCCGAAATCGAAGCGTTGCGGGCCGATTTCGAGTCGAAAATCCGCAATCGCCAGTGGCCGATCGAGTGGCTCGCGAAGACCGACACGCTGCAGGATTCGCCCGCTCAGTATGCGCGAAAAATTGAGGGCTCGGCCCGCAACCGCGCCGCGGCCTACGAACTGGCGCTCAAGAGCCCGCGCAAGCTCGAGCCAGGCGACCAGGTGACCTATTACATCACCGGCTCGAAGAAAAACGTCCCCGCCTACGAATTCGCCCGCCTCGCCTCCGATTGGGATCCGAAGAACCGGGACGAGAATATCGAGTATTACGGGGCCAAGCTGCAGGAGCTGGAGAAAAAATTCGCCCCTTTCATCGAGGCGCCCGCCCCGGCCCAATCGAGCTTCTCATTCGAATAGGCCGGCTTTGCATTTCCGCCGGATTTGTTAAGGTAGACAGTTTCCATGGAGACCGAATACGACGTGGCAATCATCGGCGGCGGGCCTGCGGGCAGCACGGCGGCCACCATCCTGGCCCGGCACGGGCGCAAGGTGGTGGTGCTCGAGCGGGAGAAATTTCCCCGGTTCCATATCGGCGAATCGCTGCTGCCGTACAGCATGACCACGTTCGAGCGGCTGGGCGTCCAGGAGAAGCTTAAGGGAATTTGCATGGAAAAAATCGGCGGCGAGGTGGCCAGTTCGTGCGGGACGCGGAAAGTGCGGTTTTACTTCCGCACCGGGTTCAAGCTGGCCCAGACAAAATCCTACCAGGTCAAGCGCGCCGATTTTGACAAGCTGCTCCTGGATCATTCCGCCGAGGCCGGGGCGGAGGTGCGCGAAGAAACGCCGGTCGAGAAAGTCGATTTCACTGAGGAAGGCGCGACGGTCCAGTTGAAAGCCGGCGGCAGCGTGCGCGCGCGGTATGTGATCGATTGCAGCGGACGCAACTCGATCATTGGCAATCAGTTCAAGCTGCGCAAACCGTACGAATCGCTTCGGAAATTCTCCGTCTTCGCGCATTACGAGGATGTGCCATTGCGCGACCGGGAGGAGTTGAACCTGACCCGGCTCATCCGCGGCGGCGATTTCTGGTTCTGGATGATCGCCGTCAGCGAGACGCGCGTCAGCGTGGGCATGGTGACCGACGCGGCGAAATTCCGGCAACTCAAGCTGGCGCCCGAGGAGGCGATGGATCATTTCATCGAGGCGTCGCCCGAGATGCGCGAGCGCATGGCGGGCGCGCGCCGCGTCTCGCCGGTGTACTCAATCAGCGATTATTCCTACGTGAACAGCCGCCTCACCGGCCCGCGGTGGATGCTGGCGGGCGACGCCGCCGGATTCATCGATCCCATTTTCAGCACGGGCGTTTTTATTGCCATCCTCTCGGGCGAACAATGCGCGGATGCGCTGCACGAGATCCTGGACAAGCCGGGGCGCAGAGCCCGCATTTTCCGCTCTTACGAGAAGCAGCTCATCGGAGTAATGAAGAAATACTTGCGCTTCATCGAGGCCTGGTACCGTCCGGAATTCATCGAAATCTTCACCAACCCCGTCGAGCGCCTCAGCCTGGTGGCGGCCGTCAATGCGGCGCTGGCGGGCAATATTGGCAGCTCCTTTGCACTGCGGTGGCGTATGGAGTTGTTCTATTTCATCCTGTTTATGCAACGGCATGTGGCGCTGGTGCCGCGGCTGCCGTTGATCAACGATCCCAACCCCCGCCCGGCATGAGACTCCGGCGTCTTCTTCTCCTGGCCTGCGCGATTTCGGCGCCGGCATGGAACGCCCTGGCCCAGCAGCAGCCTTACGTCAATGAAGGCCTGGCCGCGCTGAAGGCGGGAAAGACCGACGACGCGATCGCGCTTTTCTCCCAGGCCATCCAGGTGAATCCGCAGGATTCACGGGCCTTTTGCGGCAGGGCCTACGCCTATTCCGTGAAGAGGGATTATGACAACGGGCTGCGCGATTGCGTCGAGGCCCTGCGGCTCGACCCGCATTTTGCAAAAGCCTTTTGCGTGATGGGAAATATCTTCTGGCTTACCGGCGACACGGACAAGGCCGCCGAATCCTTCGAACGCGCCGCCAGCTTCGGCCCGAATGACCCTGACGTCCTCTACAACTGCGCGCTCTACTATTTGCACAAGGATAACGGCAAAGTCATCGGCTATTGCATGACCATCATCGACATCAACCCCAACAACGCCGACGCCTATTACATCAAGGGCAACGCATACTCCGATGAGAAAGAGTACGACGACGCCTTGCGCACCTATACCGAGGCCATCCGGCTGAAGCCGTGGAATGCCAATTTCTATCACCAAAGAGGAATGGCTTATCTGAATACCCACGACCTGGGCGATGCCATCGACGACTTTTCGAGGGCCATCCAGCTCAATCCCAAAAGTGACGCCGAGTATGCCTCGCGCGGCTACAGTTACGCCGAAAATCATGATTACGACAAGGCGGTCGCCGATTATACCCAGGCGATCCAGATCAATCCGAGAGTGGGCGGCTATTATCTCCAGCGCGGCCTGGCCTATGCGCAATTGGGCGACAAGGACAAGGCCAAGGCGGACATGAAGATAGCCGAGCAACTCAAGGCGATGCCGAATTAGGGCGATGCCGAATTAGTCTCTCCACACGGCAGTTCTTGCTTCGATAACGCCCACAACTAAGCTTTTGGCCGATTGAAACGATTATGAGCCCACGTATTGCCCACCTCCTCTTCCCCCTCCTCGCCGCCGCCGCGCTCGCCGGATGCGCGACGCACATTTTTCCGGCGTACAATCCGGCGGGCCAGAACGTTGCGGGGCAGATGCTCTACAGCAGCAAGAAAAGGACATTCGTGGGGGAATTTACAGTGCGGCAGTCGCCGACGGATTTTGCACTGGATGTGACCAAGGGGCCCGGAATGGAATTGATCCTGGTGCGAGAGAACGGGGATAACCTGGTGCGAGTCGAGGCGCTCAATCACGCGTGGCAGGGCGACCCGCGGCATTTCGTTCCGCCGCAGGTGCGCAATTGGGTGGCGCTGCGCGAGGTGTTCGCGGGGGGCACGCCCGCGGGAGCGACAGTGACTCGCGCGCCGGGGCAAATCTCCGTCGAATTCGCCAACGGCGAACGCTTCGTGTTTCACATCAATGGTTGAGAGATTCCCTGCCCTGGGGCGATTTCAATGAACTGCAACCATGCCGGGATTCTTGCGCCCCTTCGGGGCCTGCCATGTCGGACCGTAAAAATATTCCGCAAACGCGCATGAGTCCCGCCCGAATCGTCGCGCACTTTGTCACGCACCGGCGGTCCGTCGTCTTTACGGTTGTGGCGCTGCTGATTGCGGCGAGCCTCTTGGTCATCATCTTTGGACTGCGGTTCAATTCGGACATCCTCGACCTGTTGCCGAAAAATTTCGATTCGGTGCAGGCGTTTAAGACTACCGACCGCGAGTTCACAAATGCGCGCCAGATCATCTTCGCGCTCTCGCTCAATTCCCAGGACGCGGATCTGGAACAGATCACCAGCCAGTTCTGCGATCAGCTTCACAGGCAGCCGTGGGTGGTGCGTGTGACATCGAGCCCGCCCATCGAGTCGGCGGATGGCATCGCGGATATGCAAAGCCGGCTGGCTGTGCCGCTGCTGCTGAATCTCGATTCGCAGTCCTTCGGCAACGCGATGCAATTGCTCCAGCCGGACCACATCACCTCGCGCCTGCATGAATTGCGCGTGAAGATGGAGACGATGGGCGTGGCCGAGATGAAACTCGACTACGATGCGCTGGGGCTGGTGCAGGAGGCGATGCGGCCCATGGCCCGCTCGTTCTCCTCGGACGATCCGGATGCGTTTGTCTCGGCGGACGGTACGATGCATCTGGTATTCGTCGAGGTGGCCCAGCCGGGGATCGGGCCGCACGAGTGCCAGGCGCTCATGCGCAAGGTGGATGCGTTCAAGGCCCAATTCCTCAATTCATGCCCGGTCAAACCGGCCATCTTCGTGACCGGGCGCGACGCGTTCGTGGATCAAATCTCACGCTCGATGCGTTTCGATATCGTCTCGACGCTGCTCGGATCGATTGTCCTCGTCTCGGTGGTCTTCTATGCCGGCTTCAGGCGCTTCTGGCCGCTGGTGGCGCTCATGCACGTGCTGCTTCTCTGTTGCGTGATCGCGATTGCGCTGGGCGGGCTCGTCTTTCACGAGTTGAACCTGATCACCATCGGGCTTTGCTCCATCCTCGTGGGGCTGGGAGTCGATTTCGGGATGCTGCTCTACGGCAGCTATCAGTCGCAGCGCAATACGGGCGTCGAGCATGAGGAGGCGATCGCGCGCTCGCTCTCGCAACTGGGCGAGGGCGTCTTCATGGGCGCGCTGACGACGGGGGCGGCGTTCGTATCGTTCCTGCTCAGCGATTGCTCGGCCTTCGCGCAATTGGGCACGCTGATCGCCATCGGCATCCTCATCGCGAGCCTGCTGATGATGACGGTGTTTTACGCCTGCATCAGCCGCCGCCGTCCGCCGGAGGAGCACGATGCTCTCTTCCAATGGGGCAAGCGTTATGTCGGCAGGGTCTTCCGGAACCCGAAGCCGGTTCTCATCGGCACCTCCATCCTGCTGCTGGCGCTGTGCGGCGTGGCCGTCGCGCCCGTGGGCCAGCTAAAGATGGAGGCCGACCCAAAGACCCTCGAACCCGATTGCGACGCCAGCGCGGCGCTCCACGAAATCCAGGATGCCTTCCCCTCGGCGAAGGAACCGCTCCTGGTCATTGTGGATGCGGACAACGCGGAGACCTGCCATGCCGAATGGGCCAAGGTTCAGAAACAATGGTCGAACCTCGTGGACGAAGGGAAAATCAAGGGGTTCCTCGCGCCGACGCCATTCGTGCTCTCTCCCAATCAGGCGCGCGAGAGTCTGAAGTTGCTCGACCGGGTCGACTTAAAGGCCGCGCGCGACAGTTACGCGAAGGCGCTGGCGACCGAGGGCTTCAATGCGTCCGACCCGGCATTTCAAAACGTGTTCAAGCTGATCGCCGCGCTCGATGCGGCCCGGAACGCACCCGAGCCGGAGACGAATTGGCGCGATATTCTCCCGCCCTCCTCGACGTGGTGGTTCGTGCTCGACAATTTCTTCGCGCGAAACAGCTACCTGGCCTCGGCGCATGTGACGCCGCTGGAGCCGATCCGGAGCGAGGCGCAAAAAGATTTGCTGCAACAGGAGCTGACCGTCCCCGGCGTCTCGATGCACATCACGGGCTGGACGTATGTGCTGGCCGACCTGATACCGTGGGCGCGGCACAAGCTGGTCCTGCTGAGCGTGGCCATGGTCTCGTTCAACATCGTTCTGCTTGCATTCCTCTATCGCCGCATCGAGCCGTTGCTGATTCTGATGGTGAGCCTCGCGCTTTCGATCGGCGCGATGATCGCCTGTCTCAAGGTCTTCGGCTTCGCACTGAATTTGTTCAACGTGCTGGCCTTCCCGCTGGTGCTCGGCGTCGGCGTCGATTACGGCATCTACATCCTGCTCGCGATGCGGCAGCCGGGTGACAAGGAGTATGCGTTCGCCACGATCATCAAGCCGGTGATCCTGGCCGGGCTGACGGCGGTGGCGGGATTCGGCTCGCTGGCGCTGGCGCACAATCCGGCCCTGCGCGGGCTGGGCGCGGTGTCCGCGATCGGGATCGCGTGCTGCCTTTTCTCGACCATCTTCTTCATCCTGCCCGCGTATTTGTTGAGACTTAAAAGATGACCGGGAACCCCTGGTACCGGCTGGATACTTTTCGCGCCGCATTGCGGCTCGTGAGCATGCTGCCGCGCGACGTGGCGCAGGAGGTGGCGGGGGCGATTGGCCGGGTGGGATATGATTTCGCACACACGGGGCGCGAGGCGGCGCGGGAGAATCTGGCGCGGATTACCGGTCTGCGCGATTTGATGCTCGACGAATTGTGCCGCGAGAATTTTGACCGGTTCCTGAGAATGCTCTCGGATTACTTTTACTGCTCGCTGGCGCCGGAGGAGGAGATTCGCGGGCTGGTCGAGGAGTGGCGGGGATTCGAGCATGTGCGGGCGGCGCGGGAGCGCGGGAAGGGCGGTATCCTCATCACGGCGCATCTCGGCAATTGGGAGCTGGGCGGTATCCTGCTGGCGCTGGAGGGGGTGCCGCTGACGGTGGTGACGCTCGAGGAGCCGGCCACCGGGTTGACGGAATGGCGCGAGGCTTACCGCAAGCGGCTGGGCATCAAGACCGTCTCCGTGGGTGCGGACCCTTTCTCGTTCGTTGGAATCATTTCGGCGCTGCGGCGTAACGAATTCATCGCGATGCTGGTGGACCGGCCCTATGGGGGCTCGGGGGTTCCGGTGCGGTTTTTCGGTGCCGAGACGGGTTTCTCCCCCGCGCCCACGCTGCTCTGGCAGCACACAGGGGCGGAAGTGATTCCCGCATTTGTTTTACAAAACCCGGGGGGCCGCTACTTTTCCCTCCTCGCACCACCCGTGCCCATGGACGCGGATGGTGCGGCCAATGCCCAAAGGATCGCGACGGTTTTTGAGGCCGTCGTGCGCCGCAATCCCGAACAATGGTTTAATTACGTGCCCATCTGGAAATGAATCGTATTGCGAAGGTCCACGAGATTAGGTGGTTCCGTTTTGCCCTGGTGGGGGCGTTGTGCGCGGCACTGCTGCTCTGCGCATCGGGCGCGCGGGCGCAGGAATTGAGCCCGCCGGAGGGGGATGCGCTGCTCCAGCAATTGCGGGAGCTGCACGCGAAGCAGCCGGACTTCCAGGCGGCCTTTACCGAACAGCGCACCTCGCACCTGCTCAATCAGCCGGTTACGAGCGAGGGGATGGTCTATTTCAGCGTGCCGGACAAGTTCCGGCGCGAAGTGCGTTCGCCCAGCCCCAGCACGACCATCAGCGACGGGCACAGGATGTGGATTTTCTATCCGGCGTTCAACGAAGTGGAGGTTTACACCCTGGGGCAGCGGTCGTTTTTCGACGAATCACTGGCGGCGCTGACGGCGGGGCTGAACTTCGAGCACATCGACGAGTATTATAACTTCCGTGCCTTCCACGACTCAGGCGGGTACAGGCTCGATCTGATACCAAAAAGGCCGGGGCTGCGCCGCGTGGTCGAGTCGTTGATGCTTTATCTGAGCAACGACTTCGTGCCGACGCGCACGGAGATCACGCTGCCGGAGGGGGATCATCTTTCGACTGTGTACCACACCGCGAGCCGGCGGATGCTCTCCCCTTCCCTGTTTGAATTCACGCCGCCGCCGGGGGCGACGGTGACGCATCCGCTGGGGCGCTAGCGGCCAAACTGCTGCTCCAGGGCCAGAAGGGCGCGCTTTCGAGGCTCACCCCAGCGATAGCCGCCGATTGCGCCGGTGGACCTCAGGACGCGATGGCAGGGGATCAGGTAGCCGAGCGCGTTTGCGCCAATGGCGGAGGCGACGGCACGGTGCGCCTCGGGACGGCCAATCCGCGCGGCAATGTCTCCGTACGTTGTGACGGCCCCGGCGGGGATCGCGAGGAGCGCCTGCCAGACTTTTACCTGGAATGGCGTGCCGCGGAAGAGCACCGGCAGCCGCTCGCGAGTGCGGCCCAGCATTCGGCCGGCAATCTCGCGCGCCGCCGCGGATGCAGCCATCTGGTCGCGCAGCAGGCGGGCGCGGGGCCAGTCCCGTTGCAGATCCGGCTCACACGCGGAATAGGACGAGTCGAGGAACCGAATCGCGCACAGCCCGCGCCCCGTCATCGCAATCAAGGCATCGCCCACGGGAGTGGGATGGATGCCCCAATGGATGGTCAGGCCTTCGCCGCCGCGGCGGTATTCGCCGGGCGTCATCGCCTCCATCGTGATGAAGAGATCATGCAATCGCCCCGGGCCGGAAAGGCCCGCCTCCAGCGCGGCATCCAGCACCGGGCGCGATTCCCGCAACAGCGTCTTCGCGTAACCAAGCGTCGCCACCTGCAAAAAATCCTTGGGCGTTACCCCCGCCCAGCGATGGAACAGCCGCTGGCAATGGTAGACGCTCAGCCCCAGCCGCCGAGCCACGTCCGCCAGCGAGGGTTGCTCGCGCGCGTGCTCATCGAGGTAGCGAATGGCTTTCTCGATGCGGTAATAATCAGCGTCGGCAGTTTGCTCGCGCGGGATGGGGCTCATGCGTCCCATTCTCCCTCATTTCCCAATTCCTCCCACCCGATTCTTGCGCCGATCTACCGCTGGAAATCCCACGCCAGCGAATAAATCTCCCGCCGCGAGACGACGCCCGGGCTCCCCGGATTGCCATCCGTCTTTACCACCTCGATGTCGTACGCGCCCGCCGCCAATCCCGTGATCCAGATATGCTGAACGTTATCGACCGTGCTGACGCTTGAGCCGAGCAGGCTGCCGGCGCCGTCGTACACATAGAGCGCAAGGTTGTTGATCGCCTTCTTCTGGTAGCCTTTGTTCCACACCAGCGTGGTGATGAGGTCGCCGGTGCCGCTGGTCGTGATGCGGTAATGATTCACCGCCTCGCTGGACGCGCGGCTTTCGATCGAGCAGTAATCCCAGCCCCGCGGCGCCGCAATGCTGGTCCCGCTCGTCAGCGGCGGATGCTCCGACGCCAGCAGTACCTTGGCCACGGGAGGATGACGCCCTCCCGTCAATTCGCCGTAGGAATTGAAAACATTCATGACCCCGGCGCCGTAATTCGGGTCCAGCGGCGCCGTGGTGGTACTGGTCCAGCCGGAGGGCTTGATCGCTCCGGTCAGCAGCAGTGCCTTCACAGTGCGCGAGTCCTCCGCCGCGGCGGCATTGGCCCGCAGCCTGCGCCCGGCCTGGACGAGGATCGCGGCGCCGCCGGAGACCAGCGGCGTCGAGAAGCTCGTCTCGCCCGCCGGCGCGGTGATGTCCGGCTTGCAACGCCCATCCGCGGTGGGCCCGGTGCTCGATCCGCCGCCATAAGCGCCGACGCCGATCCCGTTGTAGCAATCGGCGGGCGTATAGATCGGCGCGCCGCCGCCATCGCCGACCCCCGTCGCCACGACCGTGTGGTATCTCGCAATGTAATCATCGTAAGTTTGATCCTGCGCCGCGTTGTGGTCTCCGAAATCAAAGCTCTGGTTGAACACGCGCGAGGTCGTTTCCACCTGCGGGATGATGATCGCCGGGTAAAAGAAATCGGTCTCGTAATTGGTCACGTGCCGCAGGCCCGGGGTGACGCCTGTATTAGCGCCGTAGAACGCCTGGGCCACCGTGCCGGCGTGACCCGATTCACTCCCCACGTTGTTCGGGTAGGTGCCGGAGGAGCCCAGCGTGGAGCGCCAGGTAAAGAGCTTGTCCGGCTGGCCGGGCGAGCCGGGATTCACCTCGAATTGCAGCCGGCTGGGCGCCGACTCGACCTGGATCGCGAGCACGCCCGAGCCTGTCAGCGTCGGGTCCACGTTGAGCAGAGCGGTGACGCCGATGGTATCCATGGTGCTCTGCCCCCGCGCGACGGCTGCGGACAGGGCAAAGAGAAGGCAAAGAAGTCGTTTCATCGGCATCATCCGTGCGAATAGGAAGCAATTTAGATGCGAAACAACGCCCCCATTCGCGCGCCAAGGATACGGCTGGCCATCCCGATCGTCACCGCCAGGAAGAGCATGGCCCAAACCCCGAGGGCGCACGCGAGGAAACGGCCTTCGCCCAGCAACTGGTACAATTCGTAAATCGCTTTCGTAATCGGGTAATCCGTCGAGCGCTGCGCAAGGACCAGCGAATCGGATACTTCGAGCATTGCGAAGGCAAACGCCATCAGCATCCCGGCGAGCACATTGCCGCTGATAAGCGGCAGCGTGATCCTCCGCAGCGTGCGCCACGGGGTCGCACCCATGCTTTGCGCCGCCTCCTCAAAGGTGACGCTAGTCTGCTCCAGACCCGCGACCACCGACCGCGTCATGTACGGCAGCCGGCGGATGCCGTAGGCCACCACCAGGAGAAGCGCCGGGTTGTGCAACCCGGGGTTCAGCCCCGCGAGCGCCCGGCCCGGCTGGCTCAGCGCGATGTAACCAAATGCCAGCACCAGGCCCGGCACCGCCAGCGGGAGCATCGTCAGCCCATCCAGCGCCGCCGCCCTTGCGGGCATCTCCGCGCGCCGGCGTGTGAGCACCCAGGCAATGCCGATGCCGAGCACCACGTCCAGGACCGTGGCGAGGCTGGAGTACCGCAGGCTGTTCCCGATCGACAGAATGGTCAGGGAATGACCCAGCGCTTCGCGGTAATGTCCCAGGGTCCATTGCGCGGGCAGGATCGTGCCATACCAATCCTTCGCGAAAGAGAGCAGCACCACGGCCGCGTGCGGCAGCAGCGCCAGCGCCGCCACGAAGCCAAACAACCCCGCGCACAGAAGTCCCTTGATCCCGCGCGCCCGCTTCGCCGTCCGGCCCATGGTCGCGCGGCCCGCTGCCGCGACCGGCGCGCGTCCGAGCAGGAAGCGCGTCAGCCAGTAGAGCCCCGTCGCCGCGGCCAGCATCACCACCACCAGCGCGAAGGGCATCCCGTTTCCGTTTAGCTCCTTCATGCCGTCAAAGATTTGCACCGGCAGGATGCGGCTGAAATTGAACATGAGCGGCGTCCCAAGGTCCGTGAACGCCCAGATGAAGACAATCGATCCGCCCGCGAAAATCCCCGGCATCATCAGCGGCAGCGTCACGCGGCGGAACTTGCGCCAGCCGGTGCAGCCGAGATTCTCCGCGGCTTCCTCGAGCGCCGGATCGATGTTCGCCAGCGCCGCAATAGCGTTCAGGTAAAGGATTGGGTAAAGGTGCAAGCCATTGAGCAGTACGATGCCGGCGAAACGTCCGCGCCCCAGCCAATCGATCGTCTGCCCCGCGCCCAGCAAACCCACGGCATGCAGCAGCGCATTTACGGCCCCCATTTGGCCGAAAACCGCCATCATCCCGATCGCACCGACAAAAGGGGGCAGCACCATCGGGGCGAGCGCGAGCCCCGTCAGCCATCCCTTGAACGGAAATTCATAACGGTCGCCCACCCACGCCAGTGGAAGCGCCAGAGCCAGCGCGATGGCCGTGCTCCCGATGCCCATCAACAACGCATTCCAAAGCCCCTCGATGTAGATCGGGTTACGGAACACCTCGGCCAGGTACGCCGGCGAAATGCGTCCCGCCGGATCCAGAAACGCCCCCGCCACGCTCTCAAACACGGGCCATAAGAGGAATACCGCCAGGAAAGTTCCCGCGAGCCAAAGGACAATGTTAGCCGCCGTCTTCGACACCCCGGCAGCTAACCAGCCCGGGCCACTGCATCGCAAACCAAAAGCTTTTTATGGACGAACCCGGCAAATCAAGGCATCACGCAGACCGTTCAGATTATGCTGTACGACGCGATCATCATTGGCGGCGGACCTGGCGGCAGCACCGCCGGAAGCGCCCTGGCCAGAGCCGGAAAGAGGGTCCTGATCCTGGAGCGCGAGCGGTTTCCACGCTTCCATGTCGGCGAGTCGCTCATTCCTTTTGGAAACGACATTTTCAACGCCATCGGCGTCTGGGAAAAGATTCAACAGGCGGGCTTTATGCCGAAACTCGGGGCCGAGTTCGTTCTCGGAAATTCCAAGGCCGCCATTAGCATCGTCTTCGATCGCTACCTGGCCAGGCGTTATGCGCATACCTTCCAGGTGGAGCGTTCGCGGTTCGATCAACTGATGCTCGATCACGCGGCGGCCTCCGGCTGCGAAGTGTGGCAGGAGGCGCGGGTAAAATCGGCCTCGGTCTCCGCGGACGGCGCAACGGTCGCCTGCGTGCGCGACGGCCAGACCCACGAACTCAAGGCGCGCTGGCTGTGCGACGCAAGCGGGCGCGATGCATTCCTGGGCAAACAACTGCAATTGCCGAAAAGCGACCTCGGCATGCCCAAGAAATTCGCCACGTTTGCCCATTTTCGCGGCGTGCGCCGCAACGATCCGCCCGCGCACGGCCACATCACCGTCGTTCGCCTCGATTTCGGCTGGTTTTGGATGATCCCGTTAAGCGCCGAGAAGACCTCGGTGGGCCTCGTGCAAGCACTCGATCACTTCCGCTCCACCGGCATGCAGCCGGGCGAATACTTCGAGCACGTCATCTCCACCAGCACGGAACTGCGCCGCCGCATGGAAGGCGCGGAGCGCGTCTGCGATTTCTGCTTCGCCAGCGATTATACCTACCGCCATCTTCAGAATGCCGGTCCCCGCTGGTTCCTCATCGGGGACGCCGCGGGATTCATCGACCCGATCTTTTCCTCCGGCGTCATGCTCGCCGTGAAATCCGGTTACCTTGCCGCGCAGGCGGCGCTCGCCGCCGACACCGCCGGCGCCCCTCTGGCCGCGGCCGCCCAGGCTCGCTATACCCGCGAGGTCGGCGGGATGTGCCACGTCTTTCTGCGGCTCATCAAGATGTTCTACGACAACCGGAGCTTTGAGGTCTTCATGACGCCGCGGCCCCACAAGGGCATGGAATGGGCGGTACACAACGCCGTGGCGGGCAATACCGATGCGCCATGGCTCCTCACCTTGCGTCTCTGGGCTTTCTACGGCATCTGCGCGCTCCAGAGGCGCCTGCCCATCGTCCCGAGGCTCGATTTCGCCGAGCCCACCGTTTAAATCATGGTCCCGATGACCCCATGAAACGCAACCTGCTCATTTACCTTTTCATGGTCATCCTGGCCGGGGTGGGATTCTTCGGGATTCTGCATCTGGGAAACCAGTTGGCGCCGCCCTCCCTGGCGGCGGCGCCCGCCCATTCCATTCATCCCGCGCAGTCGATCTTCTCCGGCGTTCGCGCGGGACTGTTGCAAAATGCCGCCAATCCGGCGCCGCGGCTGTTCCTGCAACTGCTGGTTATTATTGGCGTTTCGCATCTTGCGGGCTCGGCTTTCGCACGCTGCGGGCAGCCCGCGGTGATTGGAGAAATGGTCGCGGGCATCCTTCTCGGTCCTTCTGTGTTCGGCCTGATTGAGCCGGGGGCGTTCCAATTTGTGTTCCCGCCTTCCTCGATGGGCGCGCTTCAGCTCTTCAGCCAGATCGGCGTCTGCCTGTTCCTGTTTTCGGTGGGCATGGACCTGGATGTGTCGCATGTGCGGAAAAATATCCAGACGACGGTAGTGGTCAGTCACGCCAGCATCGTCATTCCCTATTTTCTCGGCATGGCCCTGGCCCTCCTGCTCTATCGCGGGTTCGCCCAGCCAGGCGCTTCCTTTCTCTCGTTTGCCCTCTTCATGGGCATTTCGATGAGCATCACGGCTTTTCCCGTGCTCGCGCGCATCCTTCAGGAGAGGAACCTCTCCAGGACAGCCCTGGGCGCGGCGGCCATCGCCTGCGCCGCGGTTGACGATGTAACCGCCTGGAGCCTGCTCGCCATCGTCGTTGCCGTCGCCCGCGCCGCGAGCGTCCCCGCGGCGGGCTGCATCCTCCTGCTTTCGCTTCTCTTCGTGGCGCTCATGCTCTTCGCAATCAAGCCAAGGCTGCCACGCTGGCTTGGAGGCGCGGACGCGCTCGAGCAGGCTGAGCCGGGCAAAGGCCGGCTGGCCGTCGTCGTGATGGTCGTGCTCCTCTCCTCGCTGGCAACTGAGGTCATCGGCATCCACGCATTGTTTGGAGCATTTCTGGCCGGCGCAATCATGCCGGCCGCCGGCTGCTTTCGCGACAAGCTCCGCGTGCGGGTGGAAAGCTTCAGTTCGGTGCTGTTGCTGCCGCTTTTCTTCGCTTTCACCGGTCTGCGCACTCAGTTTGGCCTGCTCCACGGCGCTCAGGCATGGCTGATCTGCGGCGGCATCATCCTGGTTGCCACGCTGGGCAAGCTCGGCGGCGGCAGCCTGACCGCGCGGCTGACAGGGATGCCATGGCGCGAGGCCCTCCAACTCGGCGCCCTCATGAACACGCGCGGCCTCATGGAGCTGATCGCCCTGAATGTGGGCTACGATCTCGGCATCCTTTCCCCGCGAATTTTTACGATGCTGGTAGTCATGGCGCTGGTCACCACGGCCATGACTGGCCCGCTGCTCACCCTGTTCGGCAAGTCCTGCAAGCTCCCGGCTTCCCTTCTGCAGCCCATCTCCACCTAAGCAGCCCATCTCCACCTGATCGCCCGCTTCCCAACAAAGGCTTTTCGGGTAGCGGGAATCCTGATTTGCTGGAAATTGTTGTGCAAATGAAGATCTACATCGACGGCGCTTTCGTCCCGGAGTCCGAGGCAAAAATCTCAGTCTTTGACCACGGCTTGCTCTATGGGGATGGCGTCTTCGAGGGCATCCGCTTTTACAATGGCCGCGTCTTCAGGCTCGATCGGCACCTGGACCGGCTTTGGGATTCGGCGCGGGCCATTTGCCTGACCATCCCCATTTCACGCGAGGAGATGACGGAGGCGCTGCTCGAGAGCGTGCGGCAGAACGAGCTTCGCGACGGTTACATCCGTCTCCTCGTCACGCGCGGCGTGGGCACCCTGGGGCTCAATCCGGAGACGTGCCGGAAACCGAGTATTATCATCATCGCCGCCAGCATCGCCCTTTACCCGGAGGAGCTTTACCAGCGCGGCCTCGACGTCATCACCTGCGGCACGCGGCGCATCTCCCCGGCGGCGCTCAGCCCGCAGGTGAAGTCGCTCAATTACCTGAACAACATCATGGCCAAGATCGAGGCGGTCCAGGCCGGCGCGGGCGAGGGCCTGATGCTCAATGATCAGGGCTTCGTGGCCGAGTGCACGGGGGACAACATATTCGTCCTCAAGCGGGGCGCTCTCACGACGCCGCCGATCTCCGCCGGCGGCCTGCGCGGCATCACCCGGGAAGTGGTCATCGAGATCGCCGCCGAGTTCGGCATTCCCTTCAGCGAACCCAACCTGACCCGGTACGATATTTACACTGCCGACGAGTGTTTTCTCACCGGCACGGCGGCGGAGATCATTCCCGCGATCTCGCTGGACAAGCGCCCGATTGGTTCCGGCGCGCCGGGCTCCCTCACGGGCCGGTTCATCGCACGCTTCCGCGAGTTGACACAATCCTCCGGCACGCCAATCTATTAAGGTACTATGCGATTTCTTAACCGACCGGCCTGCAAAGGCGATTCCCTCACGGGCCGGCGGATCCAACCATGATCTGCGACGTATGCAAGTCCGCGGAGGCCAAGGTGCACCTGACGGAGATTGTCGGCGGCAAGATGAAGAAGGTGAACCTGTGCCACGGCTGCGCGAAGGCCAAGGGAGTTGATAATCCCACGGGCTTCGGGCTGGCCGACGTATTCCTCGGGCTCGGCAATACGCAGGAGATCGAGCACGGCGCGGCCACCGCCCAGTGCTGCCCGGCATGCGGCTTCAGCCAGGCCGATTTCAAGAAAACCGGACGGCTCGGCTGCGCGAAGTGCTACGAGACATTTTCCGATGGGCTCACTTCGTTGCTCAAGGCGATGCACAAAGGGACCCATCACACGGGCAAGGTGCCGTCGCGCATCTCCAGGCAAATCGAGCGCGAGAACACCCTTAAGGTCCTCCAGCGCGACCTTCAAAAGGCCGTCGCGGACGAAAATTATGAGTCCGCTGCACAGATTCGCGATCAACTCCGCCAAATGGAAACTTCCGCCGATGCGTAAGGGTAAATTAGAAATTCGAAATTCGAAATTCGAAGAGCGCGCATCCACATGGCGACCCGAGTTTTCCCAGGACCGCTGCCGATGAAAATCGAAACCCTCCTCGGCCATCCCAGCGACTGGCTGCGCGGCGACGGTCCCCATTACCAGATCGTCATCTCCAGCCGGGTCCGTTTTGCGCGCAACCTGCGAAGCCGCGCCTTTCCCGGCTGGGCAAAGAAGGCCGAGCGCTCGCAAATCCTCGAGGAGATCAAGCCCCGCGTGGATGAACTCCCGGAGATGGCGGACGCTTTTTCCGAGTATATGCAGGAGCTGACTGCGCTGGACAAACAGGTGCTGGTCGAGCGGCACCTCATCTCGCGCGAGCAGGCGGCAAAGAACGCCGGCAGCGCCGTCGTCATCAACAAAAAGCAGACCCTCTCGATCATGATCAACGAGGAGGATCACCTGCGGATGCAAGCGTTGCGGAGCGGCCTCCAGCTCAAGAACGTCTTCAAGCTGCTGGACAAGGTCGATAGCGCCCTCGAGCAGAAGCTGGACTTCGCCTTTCACTCCAAGCTCGGCTACCTGACGGCCTGCCCCACCAATGTCGGCACCGGGATGCGGGCCTCGGCCATGGTCCATCTGCCGGCCCTGGTCCTGAGCGACCAGATCAATCAGATCATCCAGGCGGTCAACAAGATCGGCCTCGCCGTCCGCGGCCTTTATGGCGAGGGCACCGAAGCGATGGGCAACCTCTTCCAGGTCTCGAACCAGACCACGCTCGGCGAGAGGGAGGATGAAATCATCACCCGGCTCAACCAGGTCATCGAGAAGATCATCGAGCACGAGCAGAACGCCCGGCAGCTCCTCCTCCAGAAGCGGCTCGGCACCCTCCTGGACCAGATTGGGCGGGCCTTCGGCGTCCTGACTCACGCCTATTCAATGACCTCGAAAGAGGCCCTGAATCTGCTATCCTTCATGAAGCTCGGCGTCGATCTTGGCTTTTTCCCGGACGAACACCGCCCGGTCGTCGACGAGCTCTTCATGGAGACCCAGCCGGCGCACCTCCAGAAGAGTTCACAGCAAAAATTGCAAGTTGAAGAGCGGGATGCATTGCGCGCCGGAATTATCCGTGAGAAACTAAAACAGTTCCCTGAGCCGGATGTGGGGCACAAACCCGAGACCGGCAACGGGAGCAGCGAAAAGCCAGATGATGAATAATTTTACCCCAAGAGCCCAGCAGGTCCTGGCATTGGCCCGTAAGGAAGCCGACCGGTTCAACCATAATTACGTCGGGACCGAGCATCTCCTGCTCGGCCTGATCAAGCTTGGGCAGGGCGTCGCGGTCAATGTGCTCCAAAAGATGGGGCTGGACCTCGAGACTGTCCGCATGGAGGTCGAGAAACAGGTCGGCAGCGGCCCGGAGACCAAGATGGTGGGCAACATCCCCTACACCCCGCGGGTCAAGAAAGTGCTCGCCCTCGCCGGCAAGGAGGCCAAGCAACTCAACCATTCCTACGTCGGCACCGAGCACATCCTCCTGGGCCTCCTGCGCGAGGGGGAAGGCGTGGCCGCCCGCGTCCTCAAGAACCTCGATGTCGATATCGAGCGCACTCGCAATGAAATCCTCAAGGAGTTGGACCCGAATTTCACCCCGCCTGAATCCGAGCAGGAGCCCGGCAGCGGCGGCGGCTCGTCCGAGCCCAAGCAGAAGGGGGATGTCAAGACCCCGGCCTTGCGCGCGTTTGGCCGCGACCTGACGGAATTGGCCCGCAAAGGCGAGATCGACCCCGTCATTGGCCGCAAGAACGAGATCGAGCGCGTCATCCAGATTCTCTGCCGCCGCACCAAGAACAACCCGGTGCTGTTGGGTGAGGCGGGCGTTGGCAAGACGGCCATCGTCGAAGGCCTGGCGCAGGAAATCGGCACCGGCAACGTGCCCGAGCTGCTCCGCGATAAGAAGGTGATCACGCTGGACCTCGCCCTCATGGTCGCCGGGACGAAATACCGCGGCCAGTTCGAGGAGCGCATCAAGGCGGTGATGGACGAAATCCGCCGCTCAAAGAACATCATCCTTTTCATCGACGAATTGCACACAATCGTCGGGGCCGGCTCGGCCGAGGGGGCGATGGACGCATCGAACATCATCAAGCCGGCGCTCTCCCGCGGGGAATTGCAGTGCGTCGGCGCCACCACGCTCAACGAGTACCGCAAGTACATCGAGAAAGATGCCGCGCTCGAGCGCCGCTTCCAGACCGTGAAGGTCGAGGCGCCCAGCGTCGATGAGACCATCCAGATCCTCCAGGGGCTCCGGGGCAAGTACGAGGCGCACCACAAGGCGCGTTATACCGACGAGGCGCTTACCTCCGCCGCGAAGCTCTCCGACCGCTATCTGACCGGACGCTTCCTGCCGGACAAGGCCATCGACGTCATGGACGAGGCAGGCGCTCGCGCCCGCATCGGATCGATGACGCGTCCGCCGGACGTGAAAGTGATCGAAACCGAGATCGAAACGATCAGGGCCGAAAAGGAAGGCACCATCAAGGCGCAGGACTTCGAGAAGGCCGCCGCGCTGCGCGATTCCGAGAAGCAGGCCAAGGAAAAGCTCGACCGCATCCTCTCCGAGTGGCGCGAATCGCGCGAGGAGAAGGAAGTCATCGTCAGCGAGGACGACATCATGCACGTCGTCTCAAAATGGACCGGCGTCCCCCTCCAGCGCATGGAGCAAAAGGAAACGCAGAAGCTGCTCATGATGGAGCATGAGTTGAAGGGGAAAGTCATCGGCCAGGACGAGGCCGTGACCGCCATCTCCAAGGCCCTGCGCCGCTCCCGCGCGGACCTGAAGGACCCGCGGCGCCCCATCGGCTCATTCATTTTCCTCGGACCCACCGGCGTGGGCAAAACATTCCTGGCCCAGACGCTGGCCGAATTCATGTTCGGCGACCGCGAGGCGCTCATCCAGATCGACATGTCCGAGTATATGGAAAAATTCACCGCGTCGCGCCTCATTGGCTCGCCGCCCGGCTATGTCGGTTATGAGGAGGGCGGCCAGCTTTCGGAGGCCGTCCGCCGCCGCCCGTACGCCGTGGTGCTTTTCGACGAAATCGAAAAGGCCCACCCGGATGTCATGCACCTGCTCCTGCAAATCCTGGAGGAAGGCAAAGTGACCGATTCACTCGGACGGAAGATCGATTTCCGCAACACGATCATCATCATGACCTCGAACGTGGGGGCGGAGATGATCAAGAGGCAGACCAGCCTCGGATTTGGAGCCGCCTCGCGCGACGAGGAGAGCTACGAGATCATGCGCGACAAGATTCTCGATGAATCGAAGAAGACGTTTAAGCCGGAATTCATCAACCGGCTGGACGATCTGATCGTCTTCCATACATTGACTAAGCCTGACCTGCTCAAGATCGTGGACCTCGAGGTGACCAAGGTGACCAAGCGCGTCCGCGCCAAGCACATCGAGATCAGCCTCGACCAGGCGGCCCATGATTTCCTCATCGAGAAAGGCTACGACCCAACCTATGGCGCGCGCCCGATGCGCCGCGCCGTCGAGCGCTTCCTCGAGGATCCGCTTGCCGAGGAAATCCTTCGCGGCCACATCAAGGAAGGCGACCAGGTCATCATCAGCGCGGACAAGACAAAGCTCACCTTTAAGCTGCCAGAGCCCGCCCAGCCCGCCGAGGCGAGCTGACGCGAATTGACTTTGGCCGCGCGCAGCCGAACTTGAGCCTGCCATGACCGGTGCAATTCCATTGCTGCGCAAATCGCTGATCGATGTCCGGCTCGGCTTCGCGCTCATGCGCGATCGGCGCGTCCCCTTGCGCTCAAAGGCGCTGGCCTTGTTGATCGGCCTCGCCCTCACCTGCATCGCCGCGGTGCTGGAGCTTCCCATCGAAGGATGGCTCTCGTTGCTCGTCCCTGTCCTTGGGGCGGCGGGCGACATGGTCGTGGATGGCGCCGAAATGATTGCCGGGCCGCTCTTTCTCGCCGCCGCTCTCCTGCCCTGCCTGGCGCCGCGCGCCATTGTCGACCGCATCCGCGTGGAGCGCGCCGCCGGCGGCCCGAATTCTCCCATCATCGATATCTAGCCAGTTGCTGATTTCGTGATGTAGCCGAGCCCCTCGCCCATGGATGAATCCCGGCACAGGACGCCCTGGCATCTTCTCATTCTCGCATTCCTTGTCGGGTCCGCCATCTCGGCCTCAGTCGCCGTCTGGACCGTCTATCGGGTCGTCAGTCCGCAGGACGACGTGATGACCAAGGAATTCACGGAATACCTGCCTTCGGTCGGTCCCACCGACGGCGTACTCGAAACGGCTACATCGAGCGTTCCCGAGACCTTCACGCGAACCGACTCGTCGTGGCTCTTCAATTTCATCCCGCTCGGGACGACGGTATCGGAAATCCGGGTGCCCGCGATTTACCGTTACTACATACAGCTTTTTGACTCCTGGAAATTGATCGCGCGCGGGCCGGTCTGCTTCGTCGTGGCCCCGCCGTTCTATCCGAGCCTTCCGCCGGCCATCGTGACCAGTCAGATGGAAAAGAGCACCTCCGCCGGCTGGCTGCGCTTCGACGGGGACGAGAATCTCGATATCCTCGAGCGCGACGTCACCGAGGAACTGAACCGCCGCGCGGACGACCGGCTGCACCGCGATTACGTGCGCGAGGCCTGCCGCCAATCCGTCGCCGAATTCGTCAAGGCCTGGCTGATGAAGCAGGACTACTGGCGCACCGACCGCTTTCACCAGATCATCGTCGTCTTCCCTGACGATCCCCCATCGATCACAACCGGCTCGGAAACTCACCAGCCAACAATCACGCTCGACAACCAGGCCTCGGCCCAGAATTGAGTGAACGGTTGAGGCGGCGCGCCAGAACGCGCGGCGGGCGCATCTCGCCTTCCGCTCACCCAATCTTCTCCAGTAAGCTCTTCCCGGTCATCTCCTTCGGCTGTGGCAGGCCGAGCAGATATAACAAGGTCGGCGCCACGTCGGCCAGGATGCCGGGATGTACTTTGTAACTGGCCGCGTCGCCCGCCGCGTAAATGAAATGCACAAGGTTTGTCGTGTGCGCCGTATTCGGCGAGCCATCGGGGTTTCGCATCAGCTCGCAATTCCCATGATCGGCCGTAATCAGCAGCTTCCCCCCAAGACTCAATGTCCGCTCGACCACCTGCCGGACGGCGTCGTCGATCACCTCGACCGCCTTGATGGCCGCCTCGACCACGCCCGTGTGGCCGACCATGTCCGTATTCGCGAAATTCAGGATCACCAAGTCGTAATTCGGCAATAACTCGACCACCTTGCGCGTCACTTCCGCCGCGCTCATCTGCGGCTTGTAATCATAAGTGGGCACATCCTTCGGCGACGGGATGATCTCGCGATCCTCGCCCGGGTATTGCTTCTCGATGCCGCCATTGAAGAAGTAAGTCACGTGCGGGTACTTTTCCGTCTCCGCGATCCGCAGTTGCTTGAGGTGCGCTCCGCTTACCACCTCGCCCAGGATATGCGTGAGGACCTGCTGCTCGAATACAATTGGGCAGTGATAAGTCGCGTCATACTCCGTCAAGGTCACATAGTGGACTTTCGGTGTCACCTCGCGGTCGAACCCGTTGAAATCCGGACGCAGGAAGGCCAGCGATAATTGCCGGGCGCGGTCCGCGCGAAAATTGAAATACAGCACCACGTCGCCGTCCCGGATGCGCTGCTCATTGACGTGGCCGAACACCATCGGCTTGAGGAATTCATCCGTCTCATTGATCGCGTACTTCGCCTTCACCGCCTCGACGGGCGACGTAGCGGGCGCCTCGCCGCGGCCAAGGACGATGGCGTCCCAGGCCAGCTTGCTGCGTTCCCAACGCTTGTCCCGGTCCATCGCATAATACCGCCCGATGACGGTCGCGATCCGCGCGCCGGACTTTGCCAGCTCCCTTGCGGCCTCTTCCAGGTAACCGGCCCCGGTCGTCGGCGATGTATCCCTGCCGTCGGTGATGGCATGGAGCATGATGTCGCTCACGTCGGCCTGCGCGGCCACATTGGCCAGCGCGATCATGTGATCGATATGGCTGTGGACTCCGCCATCCGAGAGCAGCCCCAGCAGGTGCAGCCGATGCCCCTTCGCCCGCGCAAACGCCTCCTGGAGCACCGGATTTTTCTCAAGTTCCCCGTCCTGGATCGCCTTGTTGATGCGTGTCAGGTCCTGGTAAACGATCCGCCCCGCTCCCAGGTTCAGATGGCCCACCTCGCTGTTGCCCATCTGGCCGGCCGGCAAGCCCACATCCAGGCCGCTGGCACTGAGCGTGGCGCGCGGATACGTCGCGTAGAGTTGATCGTGAAAAGGTGTCTTCGCCAGCAGCGTGGCGTCGCCGTTCGCTTCGGCGCGCGCGCGGCCGTCCGGATTGATTCCCCATCCGTCGCGGATGATGAGCACTACAGGTTTATGTGGCATGGGAGCAGGCTAATTTGGGAATTCGAAAATCAAAATTCGAGCTTATTCATTGTTACGGTTCATGCGGCGTCTCGTGCTCCTGCCCATTCCCTTCCTCCTCGAGAATCTCCTCCTCGATTTCCCTCTGCATCCGCAGCGAGAGGAATGGGCGCAGAAACCCGTACAGCAGATAAGCCAAAAAGAGCACCGCCGGCATCCATTGATAATTCAACAACGTAAACCCGAGGAGCAGCACGATGGCGACGAATCGCGGGACCGAGCGCGTGGTGCGCCAGTTCAGGCCCTTGAAGCTCGGGTATTGGAAGCGGCTGAACATCATGAAAGACAGGAAGATCAGCAGCGTCGGCAGCAGCCATTTCCACCTGCCCAGTTGCCGCTCGCTTTCCGCCAGCCAAAGCATGAAAAGCGTGAGCGACGCCGTGAGCCCGGCGGCCGCGGGAATGGGAAATCCCCGAAATTCCTTCGACGCCGCCTCCGGATTGCTCGCCGCAAGGCAATTAAACCGCGCCAGCCTCATCGCCCCGCACAGCAGGTAGAGCGACGCCACGATCCAGCCGAGCGTCGGGAATTCGATCAGCACGACCTTGTATACCATCAGCGCCGGCGCGACGCCGAAGGAGACAATGTCCGCGAGCGAATCGAACTCGCGCCCAAATGAACTCTCGTGGCCGCCCAGCCTCGCCAGCCGGCCATCCAGCGCATCAAAAATACACGCCGTCAGGATCAGCAGGATCGCCAGCTCGAAACGCTGCGCGGCGAGTTTCGGATCCACGCTTTGCAGCAGTGCCCCCTCGACAATCTTCAGCACCGCGACGAAACCGCACAGCAGGTTGCCCGCCGTCATCAGGTTCGGCAGCAGGTAAATGCGCGGGCTCTGGTCGTCCTTCACGATGCCTCCTTTCGCAGGCGCGCGACGATCGTCTCGCCCCCTTTGACACGATCGCCGCGCTTGACGGTAATCTCGCTGCCGAGCGGCAGATACACCTCCGTACGCGAGCCGAAGCGAATCATCCCAAAGCGCTCCCCTTTTTCCACCCGTTCGCCGACCTTTGACCAGCCGACGATCCGCCGCGCGATGGCCCCGGTGATCTGGCGCACCACCAGCGTCCTCGCGCCGTCGCGAAACGCCCAGGTCTGCGATTCATTCTCCACCGAGCATAGCGGGTTGCGCGCATCGAGAAATTTGCCCGGATAATGCCGGCAGTACGTCACCTCCGCGGCGATCGGCGCGCGGTTGGTGTGCACGTCGAATACGGAGAGAAAAATCGCGACCCGCCACATGAGCGCGTTGACCACCTCCGTCTCCGTCTTCTCGATGATCTCGACGACCATGCCATCCGCCGGCGCGACGACCGCCGAGGGATCCTCGGGCGCCGGGCGGTTCGGATCGCGGAAAAAGTAGAACGTATAAAGAATCAGCGCCACCCCCGGCAGCGAAGCCGCCGGGCGCCACCACCCAAGCAAAATTGTAATCGCGGCCAGCACCGCGAATATCCAGCGGGCCTCGCGCAGCGTCTGAAAGCGCATGAGGGCGGCAGGATACGCGGACGGCCCAAAGAGCGTAAAGAGCGCGTTTTTGCGATTCCGGCCATCCACCCGGCAGCCAGGGGACCCGGCAGCCCATTCCCAGTATCTTCGAATTTCAATTTTCGAATTTCGAATTTCTCCCTTATCTTCCTCCCATGCAAGCCACTGCCGCCATTTCCGGCGAAACCACCATGCGCGAGCTGCTGGAGATCTCTCCCGGTGCACAACGCGCGCTCTTCCGCCGGTATCATATCGGCGGCTGCGCCTCGTGCGGCTTCCGGCCCGACGAGACGCTGGCCCAGGTCTGCGCCCGCAATGAGAACCTGCCGGTCGGCGAGGTCATCGATCACCTCCACGCCAGCCAGGAGGAGGACCGCCGTATGCAAATCACCCCGACCGATCTCGCCGCGGCCCTGCGCGACGGCTCCGCGCGCATCATCGATGTTCGGACCCGGGAGGAATTCGAGACCGCCAGAATCGAAGGCGCAACCCTGCTCACCCAGGAATTGATGCAGGAGATGCTCGCCCGCTGGGACCGCTCGGCGCTCACCGTTCTCATCGATCATCAAGGGACTCGTTCGCTCGACGCGGCGGCCTATTTCTCCGGACACGGCTTCACGCAAGCGCGCGCGCTGCTCGGCGGCATCGACGCATGGAGCCGGGAAATCGATCCGGCCATCCCGCGCTATCATCTCGAATAAATGAGCGATTCCATCGAACAACGCATCCAGCAGGCCATCGCAAATCCCAGGAACGTTGGCGAGTTGCCCGACGCCGATGCGGTCGGCACCGTGGGCAGCCCGGATTGTGGCGACATGCTGCGCATGTGGATCAAGTTCAAGGAGCAGGATGGCCGCCGCGTCATCGACCGCGCCACGTTCCAGACGTTTGGCTGCGAGACCGCCATCGCCGTTGCCAGCGTGGCCACCGAACTTATTTCCGGCAAAACCGCCGACGAAGCCCTGCAAATGTCCGGCGCCGATCTCAGCGCGCCGCTCGGCCCATTGCCGCCGATGAAAATCCATTGCGCCCAATTGGTCGAGGGCGCCTTGCGGTCCGCGCTCGCCCCAGAGCAGGCCGCGCCGGTTCCCTCCGCCCCCAATGCCCCCACTCTTTTTGACCAATTGGGCGTCGCCGCCGAAAGGCCGGTCAAAATCGTCCTCCACAAGGAAACCACCTAAGTCATGCACGAGAACACCGAGCGCACGCTGACCCGCGACTGCCCCGCCATTCAAATCCCCGCCGGCAATACCATCATCCTGCCCGCCGGCAGCACCGTCTTCATCACCCAATCGCTGGGTGGCAGCTACACCGTCGCCACCGAGATGGGTCTCGCCCGCGTAACCGCGCAAAATGCCGATGCGCTCGGCCTCGAAGTATCCGCCTCCGCCAGTACCAGTGCCAGTACCACCCCCTCGGCGGCGGCTTCCGATGCGCCTGTCGATGAGAAACAGGTGTGGGATCAACTCAAGACCTGCTACGATCCGGAAATCCCGGTGAACATCGTGGACCTCGGCCTCATCTACGATTGCCAGATCACCCCGCGCAATGGCAAAGGCGCCATGGTCACCGTCAAAATGACGCTCACCGCCCCAGGCTGCGGCATGGGCCCGGTGCTGGCGCAGGAAGCCAAAGCCAGGATCGAATCTCTCACCGGCGTCGACGAAGCCGAAGTCGAACTCGTCTGGGACCCGCCGTGGAACCAGGCAATGATCTCGGACGCCGGGAAGATGCAGTTGGGAATTCTCTGATCGCGTCACCGCTAAACCGCGGCCGCCACCATTCCCTCAACCGCCCAGATCGCCGGCTCCCCTTCTCCGGGCCTGCTGGCTAGAGCATTTTCTATTTAATCTGAGGCAAAGAGTGGTATGGTAGGTGGATGCGAACCTACAGTCTTGATCTGCGGGAGCGGATCATAGCGGCGAGAGAAAAGGGGCACACGACTGCGGA